>NCCO01000067.1:0-16946 GCA_002279705.1 Allobosea sp. 12-68-7 | reverse complement strand
GCTCGACGTCTCGGTCAAGGCGCAGGTCGTCAACCTGATGCTCGAGCTGCAGGCCCGCATGGGGCTGGCCTATCTCTTCATCTCGCACGACATGGCGGTGGTGGAGCGTGTCAGCCATCGCGTCGCCGTGATGTATCTCGGCGAGATCGTCGAGATCGGCCCGCGCGAGGCGATCTTCGGCAATCCGCAGCACCCCTACACCAAGCGCCTGCTCGCGGCGGTGCCGATCGCCGATCCGACGCGGCGCCACGAGAAGACCCCGCCGTCCAACGACGAGATCAAGAGCCCGGTGCGCGCGCCGGACTATGTCCCGCCGGTCCGCCAGTTCCGCGAGGTCTCGCCGGGCCATGCCGTGATGATCTGGGGCGAGGAGTGGGAGAAGAAGACGATCGAGGCCGTCGCGGCCTGATCGGCTATCGAGCCGACCGCGACGAAGGGGCGTGCCGGCTTTGCGCGGAGCCCCACCGTCATTCCGGGGCGGGCCGAAAGGCCCGAGCCCGGAACCCATGAACATCGCAAGTCCGGGAGCAGGCGTGATACCGGCCCGCTCTTTCCTGCGGGGCCAGCGGCTAGGGGTTCCGGGCTCTTCGCTGCGCGAGGCCCCGGAAAGACGACGTGGTTCGCCAGAAGCTCACAGCCTCGGAAGGTCGGGCACGCGATAGGCGGTCGTCGACTTGATCCGCTCCATCGCGAAGCGCGAGGTGACGTTCTTGAGCGGGATCGTCTCGATCAGCTTTTTGTAGAACAGGTCGTAGGCCGCCATGTCGGCGACGACGACGCGCAGCATGTAATCGACATCGCCGGCCATGCGGTAGAACTCCATGACCTCGGGCATGGCCGAGACCAGCTGTGCGAATTTCTCCAGCCAGGGGCCGGAATGGTCGGCGGTCTCGATCTGGACGAAGACCGTCAACCCCAGTCCGATCCTCTCCGGAGCGACCAGCGCGACGCGCTTGAGGATGACGCCGGCCTGCTCGAGCTTCTGGATCCGCTTCCAGCACGGCGTCTGAGACAGACCGACGCGATCGGCCAGTTCGGCGATCGAGATGTTCGCATCCGCCTGCAGCACCGTCAGGATTTTTCGGTCGATCGCGTCCATGCTCTGACATCCAGCCATATAGAAGATTTCTGCTGTCGCCATTCGATGTGAGGACAAATCACCCCTCTATTGGCGCCAAACCGCAGCGGGATAGAAATTCCTTTTCCGTCTCTGTCAAGATGCGGTTTCCGGGCGGGACCATGGAGGCAGCACCTGCGAGCCGCATCCGCACCAGCGCGGCGGGGCGGCGGAGGCCGACATCGTGCGCTCAATCCGTCGCGGGCTCGGCGCGGAGACGGTCAGCGACGGCGCGGCGGTCTGAAGGAGGCCTCAAACCGCATCAGCCCTTATCCTGAGGAGCCGCGGAACGCGGCGTCTCGAAGGATGGTCGCGGAGGCTCTCGAACCATCTGGAGCATCCTTCGAGACGCAAGCGTGTCGGCTTGCTCCTCAGGATGAGGACTGAGGAATCTGAGAGCGGATTCCCGTCCTTGCGAGCGTAGCGAAGCAATCCAGGGGTCGTCGAGCGCGGCCGACTCTGGATTGCTTCGCTACGCTCGCAATGACGACGTCACGGGCGCGCCGTCGGCACGCCCTCGCGGATCTTGTTCGAGAAGTCGGGATCGTCGAGCGAGATCGCCCGCGCCCGTTCGCCGATCCGCGAGAGCCGGACCAGCTCGGGCAGCGGGATGTCCGTCCTGACCGCGCCGATCTGCTGGAGATAGCCGGGCAGATAGCCCGACAGCAGCACGCGGGGATCGAGCGGCACAGAGAAGGCCCAGCCCGGTGCGATCCGGCGAACCAGTTGGAAGACCATGGTCGTACAGTTGGTCATCAGCGTGTTGTACCAGCGCGGCTCGCGAGCCAGCAGGTTGACGTCGGCCGCATAGGCCAGCAGCAGGTCGCGCGCCTGCGCCGGGCTCGCCGCAAGCCTGAAAAGCCGGACATCCTCCTTGCGGGGATGGCTCCTGACGCCCACGACGTCGCGCTCGTCGGCCGCGACATAGGCCATCTCGTAGCTGCGGAAAAAGCCGGCGAGTGCGGAATACTCCTCGCCATGTTCGCGCCGGATCTCGACCGAAAAGCTCAGCGGGAGCCTATCGGCGAAGGTAAAGCTGACCAGAAGATGCGCGATCGCTTCGCCCGACCAGTGCGAGAGGTAGAGATCGACGCCCTGGATTTTCCCGAGCTCGTAGCTGCGCGTTTCCCAGCGCTCGTCGAAGTCGTCATTGGTGCGCCAGCGGAAGTTGCGCAGGTTGCTGACGGTCAGCGTGTCGCCCTGTTGCGTCATCGTCGGCAGGCGCGCGATTTCGGGAATCCAGTTGCGCTCATGCGAGGGCAGAAGGGTGTTCCACCAGCCGAGCAGGCCGAGGAAGAGGACCGCGAAGGACAGCGGCAGGCGCGCCGCGCCGCTCCACAGGCCGATGGCGCCGGCGAGCCCGGCGATGCCGAAGCCGATCGCGGCGACCGTGCCGGTCGCGCCGGGCAGGCGAAAGATCAGCAGGCCCGCGGCCCAGATGGTGGCGCCGAGGATGGCGAGCGTGGCGAGGAGGCGGAAGGCGAAGAGCAGAATCGTCACGCTGCCATCGTTGAAGGATCGAGCGCGGGGAACCCTCTCCCAGAGGGAGAGGGCAGGGTGAGGGGTCGGCCGTTTGACGCGTTGCTGTAACCTTACCGCCGGTTTGGTCCAGAGGCGATACCCAACTCGTCCAGGGCCGACACCTCTCCCCTGCCCCTCTCCTTACAGGAGAGGGCTTCCCCGCGTCGTCATGGACAGACGATCGCCCTCACGCCGCCAGAGAGTTAACGGGCGCCGCCGCCTTCACCGCGTCGTCGACATGCGCCTCGAACTTCTCGAAGTTCTTGGCGAACATGCCGATCAGGTTCTGGGCCGTCTCGGCGAAGGCCGCCTTATCAGCCCACGTCTTGACCGGATAGAGGATGTGCGGCTCGACACCCGGCACGGAGGTGGGAACGGCGAAACCGAAATAAGGATCCCGGCGGAAATCGGCGCGGTTGAGCGAGCCGTCGAGCGCCGCCGTCAGCAGGCGGCGGGTGACGCGGATCGGCATGCGCCGCCCGGTGCCGTACTGACCACCGGTCCAGCCGGTGTTGACCAGCCAGCAATCGACATGGTGCTTGGCGATGAAGTCGCGCAGCAGGTTGGCGTATTCTGACGGGTGCCGCGGCAGGAAGGGCGAGCCGAAGCAGGTCGAGAACTCCGGCTCGACACCGACCAGGCCGCGCTCGGTACCGGCGACCTTGGCGGTGTAGCCGGAGAGGAAATGGTACATCGCCTCGGCCGGGGTGAGCTTGGCGATCGGCGGCATCACGCCGAAGGCGTCCGCCGTCAGCATGACGATGTTCTTGGGGATGCCGGCACGGCCAGTGCGCGAGGCGTTGGGGATGAAGTCCAGCGGATAGGCCGAGCGGGTGTTCTCGGTCTTGCTGCCGTCGTCGAAATCGACCTCGCGGGTGATCTCGTCCATGACGATGTTCTCGAGCACCGTGCCGAAGCGCAGCGAGGCGGCGTGGATCTGCGGCTCGGCCTCGGCCGAGAGCTTGATCGTCTTGGCGTAGCAGCCGCCCTCAAAATTGAAGATACCGTCCTTCGACCAGCCATGCTCGTCGTCGCCGATCAGCGTGCGGTCGGGATCGGCCGAGAGTGTCGTCTTGCCGGTGCCCGACAGGCCGAAGAAAATGGCGGAGTCGTTGTTGGGGCCGACATTGGCCGAGCAGTGCATGGGCACCACGCCCTTCGTCGGCAGGACGAAGTTGAGATAGGTGAAAACCGACTTCTTCATTTCGCCGGCATAAGCCGAGCCGCCGATCAGGACGATCTTGCGGGTAAAGTCGATGGCAATGACGGTCTCGCTGCGGCAGCCATGTCGGGCTGGATCGGCCTTGAAGCTCGGCAGATCGACGATCGTCATCTCGGGCACGTAGTCGGCGAGTTCCTCGCGCGGCGGGCGGATCAGCAGATTGCGGATGAAGAGCGAGTGCCAGGCCATTTCGGTGTAGACCCGGGCCTTGACGCGGTGGACCGGATCGGCGCCGCCATAGAGATCCTGCGCGAAGAGATCCTTGCCCTGCGCATGCGCAATGAAGTCGGCGAGCAGGGTCTCGAAATGCTCAGGCGACATCGCGTTGTTGTTGTCCCACCAGACGCTCTTGTCGGTGAGCGCGTCGCGCACCGTGAACTTGTCCTTGGGCGAGCGGCCCGTATGGCTCCCGGTGTCGGCGGCGATCGCGCCGTGGCGCGAGAGCTGGGATTCGCCCCGGGCGAGCGATTCCTCATAGAGCCGGGCGGCTTCGAGGTTCCAGTAGACGCTCTTCAGATTGCGAAAGCCGAACGTCTCCGCCCCCTGGGCGGCATTGAGCTGACCGATGGATTTCACAGAAGAACCTCCCGAGGCGCCGCCTGATGGCGACTGCCCGATCTGCAAGAACGGCTCGAGCCAGGGCCGAGCGGGCGACCTCGTCATCGAACGATGAGGGTCCCTTAAGGCCATGTTGAACCCGGCTCAAGAGAACGAAAACCCCTGCAGCCGAACATTCCGATTTAAATCGATTGAAACGAATCAGGTTGGTAAATCAGCGGGCTAGCCGGAGGCTCGGGCCTGCGTCGCCAATTCGACCAGCATCCTTCTCAGTCCCGCCGCGTCCGTGACGGGGGCCGGGAAGGGCAGCCTCAGCACCCTGTCGCCGCGGGCGAGATCGGCCCCGTCGGGGTCGAGCCCGGTGAGTTCCCACTCGCCGTCCTCAGCCTTCAGCAGCCCGGTGGCATAGGCACGGATCGCGTCGGCATGGTCGGCGTTCATATGTTCGACCGCGCCCTCCTCCATGGCGGCGATGGTGCCGGCAGCCGCTGCATCGCTGAGCAGGTCGTCCGCGGTCAGTTCATAGGCGCGGCCGAACCCGCCATTGAGGCTGGCGCCGGCGACGGCGAGCGCGAAGAAGGAGAAATCGCCGAAATCGGCATAGAGCGCCGCCTTGGGCTGGCGTGCCAGGAAGCGGCGCCGAACCCGCGCGCCCTCCTCGCCCTCGCGCGCCAGCTTGCGCGCCTGGAGCTTCAGCGTGATCCGCGCATGGGCGAGCGGATCACCCTTGCCGCCCGGCGCCAGCAGCAGCGAACAGCGCGGATCGGCCTCGAGATTGCCGGTGTGGGACGACAGCGACGAGACCAGGATCAGCGGCGTGCCGTCGCTGTCGGTCGCGAGGCTGACGAGGCTCGCGGAGGGGTGGCCGTCCCGCCCCAGCGTCGCGAGCGATCCGGACCGCGCACTGCGCAGCAAGGTCTTCGCGAGCGCGCGCGCGCCATCGTCGGTCGGGCGGATCGGATCCTCGCGCTGTTCCGGCGCGGCGGGAGACGTGGTCATGGAACGAATGGTCCTGTCGGGTCTTTCTGTGACGGGGACATAGGCAAACCGCCCTGCCATCGCTAGATTGCGGCCACGGTTTAGCCGCTCTCTCGCGGGAGTGGACCTCAGTCATTGCAACACGGCCAAGAGACAAAGAGCTTATGCCAACCATTGCGCTGGTCGATGACGACCGCAACATCCTGACCTCGGTTTCGATCGCGCTCGAAGCCGAGGGCTACCGCATCATGACCTATACCGACGGGGCCTCGGCGCTGGACGGCCTGAAGCAGAACCCGCCCGACCTGGCGATCTTCGACATCAAGATGCCGCGCATGGACGGGATGGAGCTGCTGCGGCGGCTGCGCCAGAAGTCCGACCTGCCGGTGATCTTCCTGACCTCCAAGGACGAGGAGATCGACGAGCTCTTCGGGCTGAAGATGGGCGCCGACGACTTCATCCGGAAGCCGTTCTCGCAGCGCCTGCTGGTCGAGCGCGTCAAGGCGATCCTGCGGCGCGCCGGTGCCAAGGATCCGGCCGCCGCCCCGCGCGGCGAGGACGCCAAGGCGCTGGAGCGCGGCCTGCTGCGCATGGACCCCGAGCGCCACACCTGCACCTGGAAGGGCGAGCCGGTGACGCTGACCGTCACCGAGTTCCTGATCCTGCAGTCGCTGGCACAGCGCCCCGGCGTGGTGAAGAGCCGCAACGCGCTGATGGATGCCGCCTATGACGACGAGGTCTATGTCGACGACCGCACCATCGACAGCCACATCAAGCGGCTGCGCAAGAAGTTCAACCAGGTCGATGCCGATTTCGACATGATCGAGACCTTGTACGGCGTCGGCTACCGGTTCAAGGAAAGCTGAGCCGAGAGCGTTCGAGCCGGCGGCCTCGTCCGGAGGCCGCGTGACGCCGCCGGACCGGACGGCAGGACAGCAGCGTTCCAGAGCCATGGCGACGATCGACGAGGAGCGCAGGGCGGAGGTCGGCGGCAGTGCGGGGCGACCGGCGCTGCAGCGGCGGCTGGCCGCCTTCGCGCGGCGCAGCCTGCGGGCGATTTCGTCCGGCGCCGCCTCCAGTCTGACCCGGCGCATCGTCGTGCTCAATCTCGGCGGGCTGGTCGCGCTTTTGGTCGGGTTTCTCTATCTCAACCAGTTCCGCGAGAGCCTGATCGAATCGCGCGTCCAGAGCCTGCTCACCCAGGGCGAGATCATCGCGGGCGCGATCGCGGCCTCCGCCACCGTCGAGACCGACGCGATCACCATCGATCCCGACAGGCTGCTCCAGCTGCAGGCGGGCGAGAGCGCCGGGATCGCCGAGGATCCGCTCGATTTCTCAATCAATCCCGAAAAGGTCGCGCCGCTGCTGCGCCGGCTGGTCACGCCGACCAAGACACGGGCCCGCATCTATGACCGGGACGGGCTGCTGACGCTGGATTCGCGCAGCCTCTATTCGCGTGGCGACGTCCTGCGGCTCGACCTGCCGCGCGTCGGCGAACCGGACGAGGCACCGCTGATGGAGCGGACCTGGAACCTGTTCCGCAACCGGCTCGGGCGCGCCGACGTGCCCGCCTATGACGATTTCGAGAACGCCAATGGCCGATCCTATCCCGAGGTCGCCCGGGCGCTGAACGGTTCGCCGGCCAGCGTCGTGCGCGTCAACACGCGCGGGCAGACGATCGTTTCGGTCGCGGTACCGGTCCAGCGTTTCCGGACGGTCAAGGGCGTGCTGCTGCTCTCGACACAGGGCGGCGACATCGACGCCGTGATCGTCTCCGAGCGCTACGCGATCTTCCAGGTCTTCGCGATTTCGGCGGCGGTGATGATCCTGCTCTCGGTCCTGCTGGCGGGCACCATCGCGGAGCCGATCCGCAAGCTCGCCGATGCCGCCCAGCGCGTGCGCCGTGGCGTGAAGTCGCGCGAGCAGATTCCCGATTTCAGCGGCCGCCACGACGAGATCGGCCATCTCTCCGGCTCGCTGCGCGACATGACGAAGGCTCTCTACAGCCGCATCGAGGCGATCGAGAGCTTCGCGGCCGACGTCGCGCACGAGCTCAAGAACCCGCTGACCTCGCTGCGCAGCGCCGTCGAGACCCTGCCGCGGGCGAAGTCGGAGGAGTCGCGAGGCCGGCTCCTGGCGGTGATCCAGCACGATGTGCGCCGCCTCGACCGGCTGATCTCCGACATTTCCGACGCCTCGCGGCTCGATGCCGAACTCGCCCGCAACGATGCCGGGCCGGTCGATCTCGGCCAGATCCTCGAGACCGTGGTCTCGGCCCAGAACGAGACCCGCCGCGAGGGCCAGCCGATGATCGAACTCGTCTCCGAGCGGCGTGGCCAGCGCCCGGGCGGGCGCGACGGCTTCATCGTGCTCGGCCATGATTCGCGGCTGGGCCAGGTGATCGTCAACCTCATCGACAACGCCCGCTCCTTCTCGCCGCCGGACCAGCCGGTGCGCGTCATGCTCTCCCGGGTCGGCGACGAGGTGCTCGTCACGGTCGAGGATGGCGGGCCCGGCATCGAGCCGCATGCGCTGGAGCGGATCTTCGAGCGCTTCTACACCGACCGCCCGAACGAGGGGTTCGGCCAGAATTCCGGTCTCGGCCTGTCGATCTCGCGCCAGATCATCGAGGCGCATCGCGGCTCGATCCGGGCGGAGAACCGCCTCGGCACGGCCGGGGCCGACGGCGTGCAGCCCCGCCTGGGCGCCCGCTTCACCGTCTCCCTGCCCGCCCTGCCGCAGGCGAACTGAGGCCGGCATGCAGGACACGCGCATTCACGCGACCACGGTCGCGATCGGCGAGGCCGGGGTGCTGATCCGCGGCGCCTCCGGCGCCGGCAAGTCGAGCCTCGGGCTGGCCCTGATCGACGCCGCGCGCCGGCAGGGCCGCTTCGCGCGGCTGGTCGCCGACGACCGGACCGCGCTGAGCGCGCGCGGCTCGCGCCTGCTGGCGCGGCCGGTCGCGCCGCTCGAGGGCCTGATCGAGCGCCGCGGGCTGGGCCTGACGCCCGAGCCCCATCAGCCCGCCGTGGTCGTGAGGCTGATCGTCGACGTGGCCGGCAACGAGCCGGCGCGCTTGCCGCAGCCGGAGGATCTGGTGGACAGGCTCGAGGGCATCGACCTGCCGCGGCTGACGGTCGCGGGGCGCGCCGGGGACGAGCGCCTGATCCTGGCAGCCCTGCACCTGTTCGGCGATGGCGGCTGATGTCGAAAATTTGACGAGTTCCAAGCGGACGACTTGCCTATCCTTCGCACCTGCCGCATAAACCGCCACCTTGTCCGGGCGCCGAAAGCGCTCTCCGGTGCCATATCGAATGATCGGACTGGTCCTCGTGACGCATGGGCATCTGGCCACGGAGTTCCGTGCCGCGCTCGAACACGTCGTCGGCCCCCAACAGAACCTCGCCACCATCGCCATCGCCCCCGATGACGACATGGAAGGCCGTCGCCGCGACATCATAGCGGCGGTCGAGCAGGTCGAGACCGGCAAGGGCGTGATCGTGCTGACCGACATGTTCGGCGGGACGCCCTCCAACCTCGCCATCTCGGTGATGGAGCCCGGCCGCATCGACGTCGTCGCCGGCGTCAACCTGCCGATGCTGATCAAGCTCGCCAGCGTGCGCGAGGACAAGACCCTCGACGAGGCCGTGACCAGCGCGCAGGATGCCGGCCGCAAATACATCACCGTCGCCAGCCGCGTGCTGGCCGGGAAATAGAGGGCGCCTTCGTGGACGACAGGCAGGAGATCGAGGATTGCGATTGCCCTGAGGTCGAGATTCCCGCGGGTGCGCTCTATGGCGAGTTCCAGATCGTCAACAAGAAGGGGCTGCACGCCCGCGCCACGGCGAAATTCGTGCAATGCGCCTCCGCCTTCGATGCCGACATCACCGTCACCCGCTGCGGCGAGACGGTCGGCGCCACCTCGATCATGGGCATCCTGACGCTCGGCGCCGGCATCGGCTCGACGATCACGGTGGTGGCGAAGGGCCGCGAGGCACTCCGCCCAGTCTCTCCCGTCAATCCCACGCGCGAGCCCGCCATCGGCGCGCGCTTTGGCCGCGCTGGACATGACGAAACGTCATGAAAGCGACAGACAACTCCCTTTCGATCGATCACATAAAGACATCTTTATATCTTTGATTGCCTTTGGGCGTGGGCGCTGCTATGGACCCGCCCATCATTCGAAGGCCAGCTGGAGCACGCCCCGTGTCGACAACCGATTACATCGTCAAGGACATCAGCCTCGCGGAATACGGCCGCAAGGAAATCAACATGGCCCAGGACGAGATGCCGGGCCTGATGGCCATCCGTGAGGAGCACAAGGGCAAGTTCCCGCTCAAGGGCGCCCGCGTCGCCGGATGCCTGCATATGACCATCCAGACCGCCGTGCTGATCGAGACGCTGAAGGAACTCGGCGCCGACGTGCGCTGGTCGTCCTGCAACATCTTCTCGACCCAGGACCACGCCGCCGCCGCGATCGCCGCGACCGGCACCCCCGTCTTCGCCATCAAGGGCGAGACGCTGGAGGAGTACTGGGAGTATGTGCTGAAGACCGCGACCTGGGGTGACGGCGGTACGCCGAACATGATCCTCGACGACGGCGGCGACCTCACCATGCTGATCATCCTCGGCGCCGAGGCCGAAGCCGGCAAGACCGCCTTCCTCGACAAGCCGAGCAACGAGGAAGAGACGATCTTCTTCGCGCTGATCAAGCGCGAGCTGAAGGCCAATCCGGGCTGGTTCACCAAGACCCGCGACGCGATCAAGGGCGTCTCGGAGGAGACCACCACCGGCGTGCATCGCCTCTATGAGCTCGCCAAGGCCGGCCGCCTGCCCTTCCCCGCGATCAACGTCAACGACTCCGTCACGAAGTCGAAGTTCGACAACCTCTATGGCTGCCGCGAGTCGCTCGTCGACGCCATCCGCCGCGGCACCGACGTCATGATGTCCGGCAAGGTCGCGGTCGTCGCCGGTTATGGCGACGTCGGCAAGGGCTCGGCCGCCTCGCTGCGCCAGGCCGGCTGCCGCGTGCTCGTCACCGAGATCGACCCGATCTGCGCCCTGCAGGCGGCGATGGAGGGCTACGAGGTCGTGACGATGGAGGACGCCGCTCCGCGCGCCGACATCTTCGTGACCGCGACCGGCAACCTCGACGTCATCACCGTCGACCACATGCGCGACATGAAGCACCGCGCCATCGTCTGCAACATCGGCCACTTCGACTCGGAGATCCAGGTCGCCGGGCTGAAGAACTTCAAGTGGGACAACGTCAAGCCGCAGGTCGACGAGATCGAGTTCCCCAACGGCAAGCGCATCATCCTGCTGTCGGAAGGTCGCCTGGTGAACCTCGGCAACGCCACGGGCCACCCGTCCTTCGTGATGTCCTGCTCGTTCTCGAACCAGACGCTGGCCCAGATCGAGCTCTGGAACCACCATGCGAAGTACGAGAACAAGGTCTACACGCTGCCCAAGCACCTGGACGAGAAGGTCGCCGCGCTGCACCTCGCCAAGGTCGGCGCCAAGCTGACCGTTCTGAACGACCAGCAGGCGAAGTATATCGGCGTCGCGCAGACCGGCCCGTTCAAGCCCGAGCTGTACCGCTACTGACATCCGGCACCATCCGGACGGCAGGAGGCCCGGCGTTCGCGCCGGGCCTTTTTCTTTGGCCCGCGGCCTGAGTCCTTTCCGCATCAGCCCGCTACTAATAGAGTCGCCGGCAGCCGGCGCCCCCTACAGCTTGACGGTCGTCCCGCTGTACCCGGCCGCGGCCGGACACAGCCCGATTTACCGTCCATTAAGCACTTCCTGCCGGACTCCACGGGTGATTAGAGTGAGGCTGATTCGGCTTCCGGCGCGCTGCGCGGACCGGGTCGACACGCAAGTATCGGTGTGGTGGCAGGCGTGCGTCGGGGGCCTTTCGAGGCGGCTCAGGGGACGGCTCGCTGCCGTCCGACGCCCGCTCGGGCCTGACAGCGGAGGCGGCACGGTGCCGCCCACAGAGAAGACGGACGCAGGATGACCAGGTCGAGCCGACAGGAACGGAGCCGCGGCGGCTGGGGCCGATATGTGCTTCTGCCGGGGCTCGCGGCCAGCCAGCTTCCTTCGTCCGCCCTCGCCCAGGGCGGCTGGCTGGCGCCCCTGAAACAGGAGGTCTTCAGCACCGGGGCGCTGTCGGTGGTGCTGGCGGGGCTCACGGTCTTCGCCGCGACGACCTCGCTGGTCTATGTCCGCGAGCGGGCGCGCTGGCATCGCCGCGAGACGGCGCTCGCCGGCGAGCTGGAGGCGACGCGTGGCCAGCACGACCGGCTGACCGCACTGCTCGCGAGCGACCCCCAGGTTGTGGTGAGCTGGGCGGGCCGCCATACCGAACCCGTCTTCGAAGGCGACAGCGGCTTCCTCGGCGCGCCCGGCGCCACGCTGGCGCTCGCCTATGGCTCCTGGGCTCCCCCGGCGGATGCCAAGAAGCTCGAACTCGCCACCGACGCGCTGAAGGACCGGGGCGAGTCCTTCGGCATGACGCTGCGGAGCAAGACCGGCCCCTTCATCGATATCGAGGGCCGACCGGTCGCAGGGCGCGCCGTCATCCGCTTTCGCGAGGTCACGGGCGAGCGCGCCCGGGTGATGGCGCTGCAGAGCGATCTGGAGCGGCTCGGAACCGAGCATCAGGCCCTGGCCGGGCTGCTCGGCGGATTGCCGCAGCCGGCCTGGACCCGCAATCCCGAGGGCCGGCTCAGCTGGTGCAACGCCGCCTATGCACGCGCAGTCGAGGTCGCCGACGGCAGCGAGGCTGTCAAGGGCGGGGTCGAGCTGCTCGATCGCAGCGAGCGCGAGGCCGCCGCCAAGGCGAGGCGGGAGGGACGGACCTTCACAGCCCGCGCCCCGGCCGTGATCGCGGGACAGCGGCGAACCCTCGACATCCTGGAAATGGCGACGCCGACGGGCTTTGCCGGTTTCGCCACCGACATGAGCGAGCTGGAGGCGGTCCGGACCGATCTGCAGCGCCAGATGGACGCGCATGTCCGGACACTCGACCGGCTCAAGACGGCGGTGGCGGTGTTCGACGCCTCGCAGCGGCTGGTCTACCGCAATGCCGGCTTCGAGAGCCTGTGGTCGCTCGATCCGGCCTTCCTCGACGGCCATCCCAGCGACGGCGAGATCCTCGACCGGCTGCGCTCGGAACGGCGCCTGCCGGAACTGGGCGACTATCGCAGCTGGAAGGCCGGCGTGCAGGCCGCCTACACCGCGACGCGGGCGAACGAGGACTGGTGGTACCTGCCGGACGGGCGGACGATCCATGTCGTCGCCAGCCCCAACCCGCAGGGCGGCGTGACCTATCTGCTCGACGACGTGACCGAGCGCTTCACGCTGGAATCGCGCTTCAACGCCCTGTCGCGCACCCAGCGCGAGACGCTGGACTCGCTGCGCGAGGGCGTCGCCGTGTTCGGCTCGGACGGGCGGCTCAAGCTCTCCAACCCGGCCTTCGCGCAATCCTGGCGGATCAAGCCCGACCTCGCCGCCGCCGCCCCGCATATCGACGAGGTGGTGCGGCTGTGCCGCCCGCTCTTCCCGCAGGACGAGATCTGGGGCGAGTTGCAGAGTGCCGTCACCGGCGTGCGCGATGCGCGCGAGGACTATGTCTGCCGGATGGAACGGCGCGACGGCACGGTGCTGGACTGCGCCGCGGCGCCGCTGCCGGACGGGGCGACGCTGATCTCCTTCGCCGACGTCACCGCAAGCGTGAATGTCGAGCGGGCGCTGACCGAAAAGAACGAGGCGCTGGAGAAGGTTTCCCGCCTGCGCGAGGACTTCGTCCACCACGTCTCCTACGAGCTGCGCTCGCCGCTGACCAACATCATCGGCTTCGCACAGCTGCTCGGCACGGAAGCCGTCGGCGCCCTCAACGACAAACAGCGCGACTACACCTCCCATATCGTGCGCTCGTCGGGCGCGCTGCTTGCTATCATCAACGACATTCTCGACCTCGCCACGATCGACAACGGCGCTCTGCAGCTCGACCTGGAGGAGGTCGACGTCGCCGACACGATCTCGCAGGCGGCGGCGGGGCTGCATGACCGCCTCACCGACAGCAAGCTGGAGCTGAAGGTCGTGATCGCGCCCGAGGCCGGGCCCCTGCGCGCCGACGGCAAGCGCCTGCGGCAGGTGCTGTTCAACCTGATCTCCAACGCGATCGGCTTCTCCTCGCCCGGGCAGACGATCACCGTCAGCGCGGCGCGCAGCGAGGGCCATGTCCGCATCACCGTCGCCGACCAGGGCCGCGGGATCCCCGCCGAGGTGAAGGAGAAGGTGTTCGACCGGTTCGAGAGCCACTCGCTCGGCTCCAGCCATCGCGGCGTCGGCCTGGGCCTCTCGATCGTCCGCTCGATCGTCGAGCTGCATGGCGGCCGTGTCGAGCTCGACTCGGCGCCGGGCCGCGGCACGCGCGTGACGGCGGTCTTCCCCGCGGCGGGGCTGCCGCTGTCGGATGCCGCCGAATGACGGACGAGGTTTCCCGGGCCGGCACGCACCGCCTGCAACTGGACGACGAGGCGGCGACGCTGCGCCTGGCCGCCGATCTCGCCGCCATCCTGAAGCCGGGCGACATCGTCGCCCTGTCGGGCCATCTCGGGGCCGGCAAGTCGATGCTGGCGCGGGCGATCCTGCGCGAACTCGCCGAGGACCCGCGGCTGGAGGCGCCGAGCCCGACCTTCACCCTCGTCCAGAGCTACGAGACCCCGCGCGGGACCGTGCTCCATGCCGATCTCTACCGCGTCCGCTCGCCTGACGAACTCGACGATATCGGCCTCGTCGAGGAGCTCGACCGGCTGATCCTGCTGGTGGAATGGCCCGATCGCGCCGGTGCGCGCCTGCCCGGCGGACGCCGGCTCGACATCGTGCTCGACGTCAACCCGGACAATCCGGAAACCGGCCGCATCGCCGATCTCTCCGGCGGCGTGCTCTGGCGCCAGCGTCTCGCCATCGCCATCGCGACGCGCCGGCTGATCGACGAGGCCGGCTGGGACGATGCCCGCCGCGACTACATGCAGGGCGATGCCTCCAGCCGCGCCTATGAGCGGCTGACGCGGCCCGACGGCCACAGCGCCGTGCTGATGATCTCGCCGCCGCGCCCGGACGGGCCGGCGATCCGGCTCGGCAAGCCCTACAGCACGATCGCCCATCTCGCCGAAAACGTCGACGCTTTCGTCGCGATGGATCGCGGGACGAGGCGGCGGCCCGGCTGCTGGCGGACCTGCACCGTCACACCCTGCCGACGATCCTGCCCGTGGCCGAGGGGCGCGACCATGTGCTGCCGGATTACGACCGCGGGGCGCTGGCGATCGAGACCGAACTGATCCTCGAATGGTACGCGCCGCATATTGCGGGGATGACGCTGCCGGCGGTGGCGCAGGCCGAGTTCGCGCGGATCTGGAACCGGCTCTTCGACGAGATCCTGGAGGCGGCGGGCACCTGGACGCTGCGCGACTTCCACTCCCCCAACCTGATCTGGCTGCCGGCCCGCGAGGGTCACGCCAAGCTCGGGCTGATCGATTTCCAGGATGCGGTCATCGGCCACCCCGCCTACGACCTCGCCTCGCTCGGGCAGGATGCGCGCATCGACGTGCCCGCCGCACTGGAGCTGCGGCTGCTGGCGGCCTACGGCCAGGCGCGGCGGGCGGATGACCCCGATTTCGACCTCGCCGGCTTCGCCCGCGCCTATGCGATCCTCGGCACACAGCGCAACACCAAGATCGCCGGCATCTTCGCCAGGCTCGACAAGCGCGACGGCAAGCCGGCCTATCTCAAGCACCTGCCGCGCATCGAGGCCTATCTGCGCCGCAACCTCGAGCACCCGGCGCTGGCCGAGCTGAAGGGCTGGTACCAGGCGCATCTGCCGAAGCTGTTCGAGACGGGCTGAGGGCTGGAGCTGCCGTCATGCTCGCCCTTGTGGCGAGCATCCATGTCTCGAACACCGGCCTCGACGGAGGAAGACGTGGATGGTCGGGACAAGCCCGACCATGACGCGCTATGGATCGCCGGACCGACCCTGCTCTGGAGATTCGCGTGACGCAGGCCCATTCCCAACCGATCCGCCGCGCCATGGTGCTGGCGGCGGGGCTCGGCAAGCGGATGCGGCCGATCACCGACACGCTGCCCAAGCCGCTCGTCGCGATCGGCGGCAAGCCGATGCTGGACCATGCGCTCGACCGGCTGGCTGAAGCCGGCGTCGAGGACGCGGTCGTCAATGTCCACCATCTCGCCGAACGCATCGAGATGCATCTGGAAGGCCGCAGCGCCCCGCGCGTGACGATCTCCGACGAGCGCGCGCTGCTGCTGGAGACCGGCGGCGGGGTGAAGAAGGCGCTGCCGCTGCTCGGGACCGAGCCCTTCTTCCATGTGAATTCGGATTCGCTCTGGAGCGAGACGGGCGGCTCGGCCATGCAGGCCATGGCGCAGGGGTGGGACGCCGCGCGGATGGACATGCTGCTGCTGCTGGCGCAGCGCGAGGGCAGCGTCGGCTTCGACGGCCGCGGCGATTTCTTCCAGGGCGAAGACGGGCTGCTGACACGGCGCGGCAGCGCAGAGCACGCACCCTTCGTCTATGCCGGTGTCGCCATCATGAAGCCCGATCTCTTCGCGGATACGCCCGAGGGGCCGTTCTCGCTGAACCTGCTGTTCGACCGCGCCATTGCGGCGGGCCGGCTGCACGGGCTCGTGCTCGACGGGCAGTGGCTGCATGTCGGCACGCCCGAGGCCATCGCGCCCGCCGAGGCCGCCTTCGCGGCAGCACAGGCCGCGCCCGCGCGAGCCGATGGCTGAACTGAACCTCTTCACGATCCCCGCCGGGGCACCCTTCCTGGAGGTGCTGGCCCAGGCGATGCTGGAGGGCCGGTTCGGGCGCGTCCACGACCCCGAGGACCCCGCCGCGCTGGCGCGGGTGACGCTCTATCTGCCGACGCGGCGGGCAGCACGCGCCTTCGCCGCCTGCCTCTCCGACAAACTCGGTGGCGCGCCTTTGCTGCTGCCGCGGATCCTGCCGCTGGGCGATGTCGACGAGGCCGAGACGGCGCTGATCGGGGCCGGGGCGCTGGCCGAGGATCGCATCGCGCCGATCGACCCGCTGGCGCGGCGGATGATCCTGACCCGACTCGTCGACGCCTGGGGGCGCAGCGCCAATCGCAGCCATCTGCGGCTCGACCCGTCGGAGCCCTCGCTGGTGCCGGCGACGCTGGCCGAGGCCTATGGGCTCGCCGGCGACCTCGCCGCCCTGCTCGACCAGATGCAGACGGAGGACGTCGCGGTCGAACGGCTCGGTCGGCTCGATGCGGCCCGGTTCGACAAGATCTGGCAGCTCAATGCCGAATTCCTGTCGATCCTGGGCGGCGCCTGGCCGACCATCCTGAGCGAGCGCGGCGCCTGCGACCCCGCCACCTTCCGCAACCGCATGCTCGCCGCCGAGCGCGACCGGCTGCTCTCGGGCGCCGTGACGGGGCCGATCATCGCGGCCGGCTCGACCGGTACGGTGCCGGCCACGGCGCGGCTGCTCGCGGCGAT
>NCCO01000066.1:1083-15859 GCA_002279705.1 Allobosea sp. 12-68-7 | reverse complement strand
GATGCAGGCGGTGCGCAGGCCGGCCTGCGAGCAGCCGACGGTGGCGCGCAGGCCGGCGCCGCCGGCGCCCACCACGACGACGTCGAAGGTGTGGTCGGTGATCGGATAGGCCTGGCCGGTATAGGCGGGGGCCTGTCGGGACTTGGTGATCGCCATCGGATCAGCCTCCAAAGGACAGCTTCAGCACCGCGTAGGCGCAGGCGGCGCCGACAGCGATCGCGAAGAAGGTATTGGCCATCACGGCCGCGATCTTGGCGCCCTCACCATGGACATAGTCCTCGATGATGACCTGCATGCCGATGCGCATGTGCACGCAACCGGATACGACGAAGAGCAGCATCAGGATCGCCACCAGCGGGTGCGACAGAATGGCGAGCGCCGCCGGATAGGGCTTGCCCGCGAGCGCGATGACGATGCCGAGGAAGATCAGCGTCAGGACGAGGTTCGACACCGCCGTCATGCGCTGGAGCCAGAAATGGCCGGTGCCGGACTTGGCCGAGCCGAGGCCGCGGACGCGCGAGAGCGGGGTGCGCAGCGAGGAGTTGGATTGCATCGTCTCTCTCCTCAACGCACGGCCAGGGCGACGATCCAGACGAGCAGCGTCAGCCCGCCCGAGAAGACGACGCTGTACTTCGCCAGATTCATCCGGGTCTGCGGGTCGAAGCCCTTGCCCATGTCCCAGACGAAATGGCGCAGGCCGCCGGCCATGTGGTGCAGCAGCACGAAGGAATAGCCGAACAGGACGAGGCGGCCGAACCAGGAACCCGCGATCGCCTGCGCCGTGTCGAAGGCAGCGGGACCCGAGGCCGCGGCGACGAGCCAGGCCGCGATCAGGACGGTACCGGCATAGAGCGCAACCCCGGTGGCGCGATGGGCGATCGACATCGCCATCGTCCAGGACCAGCGATAGATCTGCAGATGCGGCGAGAGCGGACGCGCCGCCTGTTTGATCTCGGCCAAGATCGTACTCCGTGGGAAACGCCCGGGGACGGGCCTATCCATTTGGGATCATTCTAGAGTGATTGGGTGTCTATCGAAACCGTCCCGCCGCCGCAATGCGGCATGACGACAGCGCGGTGACAGAATACAGAATCTGTCAGCGGTTACGGAATCGCTAACGCGGCAGCAGGGCCCAGTAGTCGAGATCGAGAATCACGTCGGGCTCGTAGCCCTCGGCCGCCTTCAACGGATGGTCGCCGCAGGGCCGGTTCTTGGTCGCGACCAGCCGCAGCCGCAGCGCACCGACATCCTCGCGGCCGGGCAGCGCGGCCGCCTCCAGCACCTCACTCCAGGCGAAGACCGTGTCGCCGGCAAACAGCGGCGCAACATGGCGCCCGCCATTGATCGCGGCGATGTGGAAGGCGTTGCCGAGCCCGTTGAAGGAGAGCGCCCGGGCGAGGCTGATGACATGGCCGCCATAGATCAGGCGCTTGCCGAAGCGGGTGGAGCGGGCGCCATGGGCGTCGAAATGCACCTTGGCGGTGTTCTGGTAGAGGCGCGTCGCGATCTGGTGCTCGGCCTCTTCCACCGTCATGCCGTCGACATGGTCGATGCGCTCGCCCGCCGCATAGTCGCCCCAGCGGAAGGGGCTGCCGGCGAGCGCGTCGTCATAGGCTGACAGATCGAGCGCCGGGCAGCCCTCGCCGAGTTCCTCCGGCAGCACCGCCTTGGGGAGCTCCGGCACCTGCTCGGCATGGGCCGGGGTTCCGGGCGTCCGCTTGCGCACCAGCACCCAGCGCGCATAGCTGAGCACGATTTCGGCCTTCTGGTTGCGGCCGATCGAGCGGACATAGACGATGCCGGCATCACCGGCGGACGTCTGCTTCAACCCGATCACCTCCGAGGTGGTCGAGAGCGTGTCGCCGGGAAAGACGGGCTTCAGGAAGCGGCCATCGGCATAGCCGAGATTGGCCACCGCATTGATCGAGACATCCGGCACCGTCTTGCCGAAGACGATATGGAAGACGAGGAGGTCGTCGACCGGTGCGGTCTGGTAGCCGATCGCCCTGGCGAAGGCGTCCGAGGACTGCACGGCGAAGCGCGGGCCGTAGAGGGCGGTGTAGAGCGAGACGTCGCCGGTGGTGACCGTGCGCGGCGTCGCATGGACGATCACGTCGCCGAGGTGGAAATCCTCGAAGAAGCGCCCGGCGCTCGTCTTCGGGACGGGAATTTGTGTCGATCCGGGCATGGGTCCGCTCGCTGGCTGCGCGCGATTGTGCGCCGCAACGGGCAGCCGCATCAAGTCCTGGCGGATGCGACGAAGGGCGAGGCGCGGTCATGCAACCCCTCGCCGTCATTCCGGGCGAGCGCAGCGAAGACCCGGAATCCATCATAGGGCTTCTCGGCACCCTACGATGGATTCCGAGCAGCGCCGCTTCGCGGCTTGTCCGGAATGACGGCGGAGATGTTCAGGTCGGTGGAACGACCTGAAACTAACTATACTGCCCGTGGCAGTGCTTGTACTTCTTGCCCGAGCCGCAGGGGCAGGCCTCGTTGCGGCCGACCTTGCCCCAGCTCGAGGGATCGGCCGGATTGCGCTCCAGCACCTCCGCATCGGCCTCCAGCGCAGCGAACTGCATGCCGCCCGAGCCATAGCCGCCGAAGGGCGGAGGCAGGGCGTCCTGCGCCGGCGGGGCGGCCTCCTCGGGTTGCTCGAAGCGCACCTCGATGCGCATCAGATTGCCGGTGACCTGCTCGCGCAGCCGGCCGATCAGGCCGTCGAACAGCTCGAAGGCCTCCTGCTTGTACTCGTTCAGCGGGTCGCGCTGGGCATAGCCGCGCCAGCCGATGACCTGGCGCAGATGGTCGAGCGTGACCAGATGCTCGCGCCAGAGCGTGTCGAGCGTCTGCAGCAGCACCTGCTTCTCGACATAGACCATCACCTCTTCGGTGTTGCGCTCGATCCGCGCCGCGTAATCCTCGTCGGCGATCTTGCGGATGCGCTCGCGCAGCTCGGCGTCGGCGATGCCCTCTTCCTTCGCCCACTCCTCGATCGGCAGGTCGAGATTGAGGAACTGCAGCACGCCCTCCTTGAGCGCGGCGGTGTCCCACTGCTCGGGATAGGCCTCCTCGGGGATGTGGCGCGTCACCAGCTCGTCGGCGACGCCCTGGCGCATGTCGTCGATGGTCTCGCGCACGCTGGCCTGGCGCATGAAGTCGCGGCGCTGCTCGAACACGACCTTGCGCTGGTCGTTCATGACGTCGTCGTATTTCAGGATGTTCTTGCGGATGTCGAAGTTGCGCGCCTCGACTTTCCCTTGAGCCTTCTCGACCGCCTTGTTGATCCAGGGATGGACGATCGCCTCGTCCTCCTTGAGGCCGAGCTTGGTCAGCATGCCGTCCATGCGGTCGGAGCCGAAGATCCGCATCAGGTCGTCCTGCAGCGACAGGAAGAATTTGGAACGGCCGGGGTCGCCCTGGCGGCCGGCGCGGCCGCGCAGCTGGTTGTCGATGCGGCGGCTCTCATGGCGCTCGGTGCCGACGATGTAGAGCCCGCCGGCCTTGAGCACGCGCTGCTTGAAATCGGCGACCTCGGCGCGGATGCGGATGGCCTGCGCCTCGCGTTCGGGCCCCTCCTCCATGCCGGCGAGATCATGGTTGATCCGCATCTCCGCATTGCCGCCGAGCTGGATGTCGGTGCCGCGGCCGGCCATGTTGGTGGCGATGGTGATCGCGCCGGGCACGCCGGCCTGGGCGACGATATAGGCCTCCTGCTCGTGGAAGCGGGCGTTCAGCACGGCGAAGGCGCGCGAGGGCTTGCCCTGGCGGGCGGCCTCGTAGATCGGCTCCAGCGCCTTGGGATCGGTGAAGTCGATCAGCTTGAAGCCGTCCTTCTCCAGCATCTCGGCGATCAGCTCGGAGCGCTCGATCGAGGTGGTGCCGACGAGCAGCGGCTGGCCGGCCTCCTGCGCCGCCTTGATCTCGCGGATCACGCCGCGGACCTTCTCCTCGAAGGTGCGGTAGACCTCGTCGTCCTCGTCCTTGCGGGCGACGGGGACGTTGGTCGGGATCTCGACGACCTCGAGCTTGTAGATCTGGAAGAACTCGTCGGCCTCGGTCGCGGCCGTGCCGGTCATGCCGGCGAGCTTGGAATAGAGCCGGAAATAGTTCTGGAAGGTGATCGAGGCCAGCGTCGCGTTCTCGGGCTGGACGGTGACGCGCTCCTTGGCCTCGAGCGCCTGGTGGAGGCCTTCCGAATAGCGCCGGCCGGGCATCATGCGGCCAGTGAACTCGTCGATGATGACGACCTCGTCGCCGCGGACGATGTAGTCCTTGTCGCGCGTGAACAGGGTGTGGGCGCGTAGCGCCTGATTGACGTGGTGGACCAGCGTGACGTTCTGGGCGTCGTAGAGGTCGCCCTCCTTGAGCAGCCCCGCCTCGCGCAGCAGCTCCTCCATATGCTCGTTGCCGGCTTCCGTCAGCGAGACGGCGCGCTGCTTCTCGTCGACCTCGTAATCGCCCTTCACCAGACCGGGCAGGACCTTGTCGATCGAGAGATAGAGGTCCGACTTGTCGTCGAGCGGGCCGGAGATGATCAGCGGCGTGCGCGCCTCGTCGACCAGGATCGAGTCGACCTCGTCGACGATCGCGAAGTGGTGGCCGCGCTGTGACATCTGGCCGACGTCGTACTTCATGTTGTCGCGCAGGTAATCGAAGCCGAACTCGTTGTTCGTGCCGTAGGTGATGTCGCAGGCATAGGCGCGCTGGCGCTCCTCGTCCTCGATGCCGTGGACGATGATGCCGACGCTGAGGCCGAGGAAGTTGTAGAGCTTCGCCATCCACTCCGCGTCGCGGCGGGCGAGATAGTCGTTGACCGTGACGACATGGACGCCGTTGCCGGCGAGCGCGTTGAGATAGGTCGGCAGCGTGGCCACCAGGGTCTTGCCCTCGCCGGTCTTCATCTCGGCGATGGCGCCCTCGTGCAGCACCATGCCGCCGATGAGCTGGACGTCATAGGGCCGCTGGCCGAGCACGCGCCGGGCCGCCTCGCGCACCGTCGCGAAGGCTGGAACCAAGAGGTCGTCGAGCTTGGCCCCCTTGGCGAGCTGCTCGCGGAAGGTGGCGGTCCGGGCCTGGAGCGCCTCGTCGCTCAGCGCCGAGACCTCCTTCTCCAGCGCATTGATCGCGGCCACGCGGGGGCCATAGCCCTTGACGCGCCGGTCGTT
Source organism: Allobosea sp. 12-68-7 (assembly GCA_002279705.1). Taxonomy (GTDB): domain Bacteria; phylum Pseudomonadota; class Alphaproteobacteria; order Rhizobiales; family Beijerinckiaceae; genus Allobosea. The sequence goes on along the minus strand of NCCO01000066.1, from coordinate 10,694 downwards.
CGACGAGCCGAAGAGTTTCTTTGCGAGCGCGCCAAGCATGTTGGGCCTTTCGGTGGTGTGGGTCCGGCGCCGCGCTGCCCTTGCGCCGCGTCCAGCCGGATCCGGAATTCTCAATGCGACGGCGTGTTTAGACGCGCGCGAAGGCGGGGTCCAGCATTGCCTTGCAGCGCCGCGCGCCTCGCGCGCGCAGCGCGGTACGAACCCGCGCGGACTGCCCGGATGTAGGATCGGCGGCGGGATCTTCCAAGTCCGGGCCCCGGCAGCGGCGGGAGCGCATCCGCAAAGCTTCGTGAAGCGGTGCCCGCATGGGTTTTCGTGCCTTGCCTTTGCCGCGTTCAACTGGCAGTGCACCCGCGAACGCTCGGTTCGCTCGGTTCTGCAAGAAGGCACGCCCCATGAAGTTGTCTCGTCTCGGCATGGTTTCGCTCGGCCTCGTGCTCGTCGCGTCGCCGGTCTTCGCGCAGGCGGACAAGATCGTCGCCAAGGTGGACGGCATCGCCATCACCGAGCGCGAGATCGGGCTGGCGACCGAGGATCTGGGCGAGCGCCTGGCGCAGCTGCCCGACGAGCGCAAGCGCGACGAAGTCATCAACTATCTCGTCGATCTCAAGCTCGGCGCCCGTGCGGCGATCGCAGCCAAGACGGCCGAAGGCCCCGACTTCGCCGCCCGCCTCGCCTATTTCCGCGAGAAGGTGCTGCTCGACCAGTATCTGACCGCCGAGGGCAGGAAGGCAGCGACGCCGGAAGCCGCCCGCAAGCTCTATGACGAGACCACGAAGGCGATGGCGCCGGAGGAAGAGGTCAACGCTCGCCACATCCTCGTCGAGGACGAGGCCCAGGCCAAGGCCGTCGCCGAGCGCCTGAAGAAGGGCGAGGACTTCGCCAAGGTCGCCGCCGAGCTCTCCAAGGATCCCGGCTCCGGCAAGGAGGGCGGCTCGCTCGGCTGGTTCACCAAGGACCGCATGGTCCCGGAATTCGCCGAGGTCGCCTTCAAGCTGAACAAGGGCCAGGTCTCCGACCCGGTGAAGAGCCAGTTCGGCTGGCATGTCATCAAGCTCGAGGACAAGCGCAGCAAGCCGCTGCCCGATTTCGCGATGGTGAAGCCGCAGATCGACCAGTATCTCGAGCGCAAGGCGCAGCAGGACATCATCGTGGCGCTGCGCGAGAAGGCCAAGGTCGAGCGCCTCGACCAGCCGTCCGCGCCCGCGACGCCGGCTCCGGCCGAGCCGAAGAAGCCCTGATCGAGCGCTGACTCGCGAGTAAGCCTTTGACATGGCCCGCGCCCGACGCGGGCCATGTTCGTTTCAGACGAGATCGTCGAGCTTCACGCGCAGCGCCCCGGCGATCCTCTTCATCGTCTGGAGCGTTCCCTCGCGTTTTCCCGTCTCGATCTGCGAGAGATAGGGCTGGGCGATGCCGGCCATCTCCGCCAGGGCACTGACGGTCAGCCCGCGATGCTCGCGCCAGACCCGCACGAGGTTCTCGCCCGCGAGAATGCGATCGACCATGGCGGAGGGGACGAACTCTTCGTCGCCCGCGGCGAGACGCTGCTCGAAGCGGGCGATGGCCGCGGAGTCGGCCGTATCCTCGGCTGCCTCGACCAGACGGTCATAGGCCTCCCGCGACAATGCGACGAAGTCCTCACCGTCGATCGTCAGCTCCAGTCGATCCTTCATGGCCAGGCCCTTTCAATCATAGCCAGACCCGCGCCGCGACGCGGACGATCAGCACCACCGAGCCATCCTCGCGGAAGATCACCCGCCAGTCTCCGACGCCGAGCCTCAGATAGCCCTTTTCGCCCTGCAAGGCCTTGACGTTGTTGGCCTGCGAGGCGGGGTCGGCGACATACTGCTCGACCTTGCCGCGGATGCGATTGGCGACATTCGTCGGCAGGCCCCGCAAGGTTTTCGGCGCGTCTCTGCTGTAGATCGCCACCTTCACCAAGCGAATATAGCATAATGCAATGCGACGTCGAGGGCGTCCATCGCGATCCGACGATGAGGCCCATCTTGCCTTCGCGCCGCCCCTGCGGCACACCGGCCTCCCGCACAGGAGACGCCATCATGGCCGGCAAGGATGTTCCCGTTTCCCCGCTCGCGCCCAAGCGCCAGCCCAAGGTTCCGCCGGTTCCCGGCGTGCGCTTCGCCACCGCCGAGGCCGGCATCAAGTACAAGGGCCGCACCGATGTCTGGCTCGCCCTGCTCGACGAGGGCACGCAGGTCGCGGGCGTCTTCACCCGCTCGAAATGCCCCTCCGCCCCGGTCGACTGGTGCCGCGAGAACCTGAAGCAGGGCTCGGCCCGGGCCGTCGTCGTCAACTCCGGCAACGCCAACGCCTTCACCGGGCTGAAGGGCCGCGAGACCGTGGCACTGACGGCGAAGATCGCGTCCAGGGCCGCCGGCTGCAAACCGCAGGAGGTCTTCATCGCCTCGACCGGCGTGATCGGCGAGCCGCTCGACGCGACCAAATTCGAGGGCGTGCTCGAGGAATGCGCGAAGCGCGTCGCGGACGGGCCCTGGATCGACGCCGCCCGGGCGATCATGACCACCGATACCTTCCCCAAGGCGCTCTCGCGCAAGGCCAAGATCGACGGCCATGAGGTCGTGCTCGCCGGCATCGCCAAGGGCGCCGGCATGATCGCGCCCGACATGGCGACGATGCTCTCCTTCGTCTTCACCGACGCGCCGATCGCCGCGCCCGTGCTGCAGGCGCTGCTCTCCAAGGGCGTCAAGGGCTCGTTCAACGCCGTCACCATCGACAGCGACACCTCGACCTCCGACACGTTGATGCTGTTCGCCACCGGCAAGGCACGCGCGAGGGGCGTTCCTGCCATCACCGAGATCGGCGACGCCCGCCTCTCCGGCTTCAAGCGTGCGCTGAATTCGCTGCTGCTCGAACTCGCCCATCTCGTCTGCAAGGACGGCGAGGGTGCGCGCAAATTCGTCGAGGTGCGCGTCGCGGGCGCGGCCTCGTCGCGCTCGGCCAAGCGCGTCGCGCTCTCGATCGCCAATTCGCCGCTGGTCAAGACCGCCATCGCCGGCGAGGACGCCAATTGGGGCCGCGTCGTCATGGCCGTCGGCAAGGCCGGTGAGCCGGCCGACCGCGACCGGCTCGACATCTCCTTCGGCGACATCATGGTGGCGCAGCAGGGCGCGCGGGCGCCGTCCTATGACGAGGCCGCCGTCTCCGCCTACATGAAGGGCGAGCACATCGTCATCACCGCCGATCTGGGCCTTGGCCGCGGCAAGGCCACGGTCTGGACCTGCGACCTGACCAAGGCCTATGTCGAGATCAACGGCGACTACCGGTCCTGATTGCCGGGATTGCGGTTCGAGCCCTCATCCTGAGGAGCCGCGAAGCGGCGTCTCGAAGGATGATCCAGGAGGCGCCGGTGACATCTGGACCATCCTTCGAGACGGCCCTGCGGGCCTCCTCAGGATGAGGGCTCGCAGCATATGACGCCCCGGCTCGCGGGATCACCCACCACCCCCAGCCGCGCCTTCGTCGTCGGGCATCTGCTGGTCTGTTCGTTCTTTTGGGGCTCCAGTTTCCTGTTCATCAAGCTGACCGGGGGCGCGATCTCGCCGCTCGCGCTCGCGGCGGGGCGCGGGCTGATCGGGGCGGCGGCGCTGGCGGCCTATGTCGTCTGGCTGCGCCAGAGCCCGATCCCGCGGCGCGACGAGATCCGGCACTGGCTCGTGCTCGGCACGACCAATGGCTGGGTGCCGAACGTGCTCGTCGCCTATGCGCTGGTGCAGCTGGCGAGCGGCCCGGCCGCAATGATCCAGGCCGGCGGGCCGCTGGTGACGGCGGTGTTCGCGCATTTCCTCTTCGCCGAGGAGCGGATGGGTCCGCGCCGGCTGATCGGCATCGGGCTCGGCATGGCCGGCGTCGCGCTGCTGATCGGCCCGCGGCTGGTCGAGGGCGGCGGCACGGCGCTCGGCGTGCTCGCCATGGTCGGCGTCATGCTGGGCTACAGCATCGGCAATCTCTATGCCCGCGCCATTCCCGCCTCGGCGGGCGACCCCGCGCGGCTGGCGCTCGGCCAGCAGGTCGTGTCCGGCCTCGTCGCGCTCGCGCTGACGCTCGCCTTCGCCGGCCCTGCCGCCTTCGCGCCGATGGCGGATCATGTCCCGGCCATGCTGGCGCTCGGCCTGCTCGCCACCGCGATCCCGATGGCGGTCTTCATGCGGCTGATCCGCGCCGCCGGGCCGACGCGCGCCGCCATGACCGGCTATCTCGTTCCCACCGTCGCGACGGTTCTGGGCATCGTCGTGCTGAAGGAGAACCTGGAGTTGCGACAAATCATCGGAGGTTGCATCATCCTCGGCGGCGTCTTCCTGGTCACGACGTCGCAGCGTGCAGCCAAGTCTGCTTGAGAGGACGAGCGGCATGAGGATGGGGCTGGGGATCGTTCTCGCCTTGGCGTTGTCGGCCTGCGTCGAGCGCAAACCGGCGACCGTCGCCTTCTCCGTCGAGGAAGCGGCCTTCATCAGGAAGACCGGCACGACCACGATCACCGGCCATGCCTTCCGCACCAAGCCGAGCGGTGTCGTGGTGAACGCGGCCGGGCAACTGGTCCGCCTCGTGCCGGCCACCTCCTTCGCCCGCGAGCGCTTCGCCAATTTCTACGGCGCGCGCAAATACGTGCCGCATCGCGACTATCCCCGCGACGACAATCCCGACCCCGCCTATGGCGACTACACCCGCACCACCAAGGCGGAGTCGAATGGCCGCTTCGTCTTCGAGAAGGTCGCGCCGGGCGACTACTTCATCACCACCCAGGTGATCTGGGGCGACGAGGACGCCCTCACGCGCGAGGGCGGCTCGGTCTATGACAGCGTCACCGTGACGGGTAAGGAGACGCAACCCCTGCACGCCATCCTCTCCGGCTACTGAGTCCTGCCCCCGTGAAGCTTCTCCTCGTCGTCGCCTGCGCCCTGATCGATGCCGACAACCGCGTGCTGGTGGCACAGCGGCCGCAGGGCAAGGCGCTGGCCGGGCTCTGGGAGTTTCCCGGCGGGAAGCTCGAACAGGGCGAGCGGCCCGAGCCGGCGCTGATCCGCGAGCTGTCCGAGGAGCTGGGCATCACCGTCAAGGAGGAGTGCCTGGCGCCGCTGACCTTCGCCAGCTTCGCCTATCCCGAGTTCCACCTCCTGATGCCGCTCTATATCTGCCGGCGCTGGGAGGGGACGGTCGCCTCCCGCGAGGCGCAGGCGCTGAAATGGGTCCGCCCCGGCAAGCTGCGGGAACTCGCCATGCCGCCCGCCGACGAGCCGCTGATCCCGCATCTGATCGATCTGCTGGGGGCGTGAGACAACGCCTCCGTCATTGCGAGCGCAGCGAAGCAATCCAGGGGCCGTCGAGCGAGCCCATCTGGATTGCTTCGCTGCGCTCGCAATGACGGTCAGGCATCGTCCCGCGCCACAGGGACAGACACGTCGCTCGCCAGCTGGAAGCGCTCGAACCGCGCCAGCTCCGCTTCGATCAGCGCCTTGCGCTCCGGGCTCTCCTGCCCCTCCAGCCAGCTCCATTGCTGGATCAGCAAGCGCCCCGCCCGGCGGTCGGTCTTCAGGTCGAGCACCGCCACGACCGCATCGCCGATCAGCACCGGCAGGCCGAAATAGCCGAAGACGCGCTTCTCCTTCGGCAGATAGGCCTCGAAGGCGTGGGCATAGCCGAAGACCAGCTTCAGCCGCTTGCGCTGGATGACCAGCGGGTCGAAGGGCGAGAGAATGTGGACGAGGTCGGCCTGCGGCGCCGCAGCGTCCGACCCCTCGCGCTGCATCCAGTGCGGCACGGTCGAGTCTTCGATTCCGACCGGCATCAGCTCGCGGCGTTTCACGCGGGCCTCGATCAGCTGCGCCACCGCTGCCTTGGCCGGGGCATCGAGATGGCAGATCGAATCGAGGCTGACGACGCCTTGCGCCCGCAACGCACGGTCGAGCCCGTAGGCGGTGACCTGCCGTTCCGAGGCCGGCGTCGGACGCTTGTCCCAGCCGAAATGCCGGTCCGTCAGCTCATAGGTCTTGAGCATGCCGGCGCGGGCCGAAATCACCAGGTCGCCATCGTAGAAGGCGCGCTCCAGCAGCCCCTTGGAGGGCTTCCTGCTCGCCCAGAGATGGGCCTTCTCGACCAGCACGTCGCTGTCGATGTCGCGGATGGTCAGCGGCCCGTCCTTGCGGATGCGGGCGAGCAGCTTGCGCGCCTCGTCGCGCCCGCCGACGGCCGACCAGCGCCGCGGCTCGGCGCGGTGCGCCTTCATCGCCCCGAGGAAGAAGCGGATGTCGCGCAGCGGCACATAGGAGAGCGCATGGGTCCAGTATTCGAAGACGCTTCTGTCGAGCGACTGCGCCTGCGCCAAGTCGCCCCGCTGGTAGGAGGGGATGCGGCTGAACAGGATGTGGTGGTGGCAGCGCTCGATCACGTTGATCGTGTCGATCTGGACATAGCCGAGATGCTCGACCGCCGCCTTCGTGGCCTGCGCCCCCGCACCGAAGGGCTCGCGGGTGTCGAGCCGCTGCGCCCGCAGCCAGAGACGCCGCGCCTGTTGGCGCGAGAGGGTGATCGTCTTGGGCGGGCGGGGCGGCATGGCAGGCCTGTGCTGCGGCGTTCGGGGAGTGCTGACGGAGTTTAGACCGCACTGTCCAGCCTTCTGTCAGCAGGCGCGCAGCGCCGGCGGCTGTCACGGCGGGAACAGCGCCCCCCCGCCAGCCTCCCTAACGCTTGCATCCATCGGCGAAGCGGGTTCGCCGGCGCCCAGGATGCCGCCATGTTCCGCAAGACCCTCATCATGGCCCTGATCGTGCTGGTCTCCGGCGGCACCGTCCTGCCGAAGACCCCGCTGGACCCTTGCCGCGGCAAGACCTCCACCATGCGCCATGGTCTCGCCGAGCAGACCGTCCCTCAGCGCCTGCTGCGATTCAAGGCGACGCGTGCCGTCCATCTGCGAAAGGGGACGATCGAGCGGACGCGGCGGGTGGCGAGGGGGTGAGAGGGTTCAGGAGTGACGACATGACCTCGTTCCCACGCCGTCATTCCGGGCGCAGCGCAGCGGAGACCCGGAATCCATCATAGATCACGATGGCGCTCTATGATGGATTCCGGAGCGGCGCCGCTTCGCGGCTTGTCCGCAATGACGTGGCGCGAACGCGTGCTGACGATGATGTGCCGCGTCAGCGGTCACTGATCCGTTTTGGTCAACGCCACCCGCAGCGCTTCGGGCGTCACCTCCGCCATCGCCATGGCCAGCTTGAAGGCTTTCGTCTTCGCGCCGGGGTTCATCACCAGGATCACCGTCTCGGTGCCGGGACAGGCGGGATCGGCGCAGAGGATCTCGTTGACGGCGATCGCAGCCTCCTCCGGGAGGCCGGCGACCGCGCGCAGCAGCGTCTTGACGCGGTTGGCCTGTGCCGCCGCTTCGCTCTTGTCGGGCCCGCCCTTGCCGAAGAGACCGAAGCGCATGGGCAAGCCCTAGGCCGCCGGCAGGGTCAGCACGCCGGCGGCGCCGTCTTCCGTGCCGAAGGCCAGCCGCTTGCCGCCCTTGTCCCAGGCGAAGGCGGTGATGCCGCTGCCGCGCAGCGCCGGGCGCACCAGCAGTTCGGAGGCGTCGGTCAGGCGGATCATCAGGATGCAGCCATCGTCATAGCCGACCGCGAGCACCAGCGCCTTGGGATGGAAGGCGACGCGGGTGACCTTGGCGTGGCGGGCGCCGCATTCGCGCGGCGCCTTGCCCTGCGGGCCCTCGCCCTGGAACGGCCAGACGATCGCGGCATCCGCCCCGCTCGAGGCGAGCCAGAGCCCGTCATGCGACCAGGCCAGCGAGCGCGGCTTGGCCGGATAGCCGGTCATCCGCATATGGCTCGGCTTCTCGCCCAGCCGCCAGCCATGCAGCGCGTTCTCCGGCATCGAGGAGACGACGAAGCGCCCGTCCGGCGACCAGACGACGTCGAGATGGGCGCCCTTCCATTCGAGGAATTCGGGCTTGGTCTCCGTCGCCGGATACCAGAGGCTGACCCCGTTCATCTGGCCGATCGCGAGGCGGTAGCCCTTGGGCGCGAACACCAGCCCCTGCGGCGTCGTGCCGACATCGAGCGAGCGGATTTTGCCCTTGTCGTCGCGGGCATGGACGGTCTTGGCCGTGTTCCAGGCGATGCTGCCGGAGGCCGAAAGCGCCACCGCGTCGACCCAGCGGCGCTTCTCGTCGCGGGCGATCTCGGTGGCGGTGCCGTCGGCGACGGTGGCGACCACACGCCCGTCATCGCCGCCGGTGATCAGGCGCTCGCCATCGCTGCAGGTGCACAGGATGCCGCCGGCATGGACCTCGGCCGAGTCGAGCGTGCCATCGGTCCAGCGCAGCACCCGCCCGTCGGCGAGCGCGAGGGCCAGCGTGGCTTTCAGCCAATGGGCACCGACGACATGCGCCCCGGCCTCGACGGAAACGACATGCTGGCGCAGCGAGACGGGGGCGGGGGTCGTGTTCATGGGCAACGCTTTAGCTTCGACCGCGTGTTTGGCAACTTATTGTCATTCCGGGGCGGCCCGAAGGGTCGAACCCGGAACCCACGACTGGGTGAAACATCATCAGCCGCCGGACGGGCTCGCCCGGTCGTGGGTTCCGGGTTCGCGGCTGCGCCGCGCACCGGAATGACGGAGGGCTCACGCCGCGCAGGCCTCGAAGCCCTGGCGCAGCTCGTTCTCGTTCAGGTCTCGCCCGATGAAGACGAGGCGCGAGGAGCGCGTTTCGCCAGCCTTCCAGTCACGCTGGAGGTCGCCGTCCAGGATCATGTGGACGCCCTGGAAGACGAAGCGGCGGGGCTCGCCCTTGAAGGCGAGGATGCCCTTGGAGCGCAGGATATTGGGCCCCTGCGCCTGGCTGACATCGTTGATCCAGGGCATGAACTTCTCGGGGTCGACATCGCCGGGGATCGTGAAGGACATCGAGCGGACCTCGTCCGAATGATGGTGGTGATGGCCGGACTCGAGAAAATCCGGCTCGATGTCGAGGATGCGGTCGAGATCGAAGGCGTTGCGGTCGAGCAGCTGGTCGATCGGCAGCGCGCAGCGCTCCGTCCTGTGCAGCTTGGCATAGGGGTTGATGGCGCGGATCGCGGCCTCGACCGAGGCGAGTTCCTCAGCCGTCACCAGATCGACCTTGTTGAGCACGATGACGTCGGCGAAGGCGATCTGGTTCTTGGCCTCCGGCGCGTCCTTGAGCCGGTCCTTGAGCCATTTCGCGTCGGTCACGGTCGGCGGGTCGCCGCTCAGCCTGAATGGCAACGACATCAATTTTGCCGCCGGCTTCGAGTATCGGCGCGAAAGTGCCAACCAGGTCGCCGATCCGGTTTCGCTGCTGGTCAATGATGCCACCGGGCTGCGTGGTTTTCCAAGCGCATTTGTCGGCTCGGTCGGCGGGTCGCCGCTGGGGAACTACTTCAATCTCAATAACGTCGGATACGACGTGAAGGAGTTCTTCGGCGAACTCGAAGTCCCGATTCTCAAGGATTCTCCGCTTGCCCACGAGCTGGTGCTGAACGGAGCGGTCCGCTATATCGACTACAGCACCGTGGGCGGGGTCACGACGTGGAAGGCCGGCGCAAGCTACAGTCCCA
>NCCO01000066.1:0-1021 GCA_002279705.1 Allobosea sp. 12-68-7 | reverse complement strand
CTGCGCTTGCGCGCCACGCGCTCGCGCGACATCCGCGCCGGGAATATTGCCGAGCTGTTCAGTCCGCCATTCATCAGCCGCCCGAGCCTGGTCACAAGCAGTGGCTCGGTGGCCGTGAACCAGGTCCGCAGCGGCGACCCGAACCTCCGCCCGGAAATCGCCGATACCTTCACCGCCGGTGTGGTCTACAGGCCAGCGTGGCTGCCCGGCCTCAATCTTTCGGTCGATTACTTCTCGATCAAGATCAACGATTCAGTCCAGCAGCTGACCGTTCAGCAGACCTTCGATCAATGCAACGCCGGATCAACCATCGCATGCAGCCAGATATCCCTGGTCAACGGCTTCTACACGATCTCAACCCCTTTCCTGAATCTGGCAGAGCTCAGAACCCGGGGCGTTGACGCCGACCTGTCCTACCGGACGTCGCTGGGCCGCGGCCAGCTTCAGATTCGGGGGGTCTTCAGCTATCTTGACACGCTGTCGACCAAATTGCCGGGGGTGCCGCTGGTCGAACGCGCCGGGGACATCGGCGTGTCCGGAACCCCGCGCTTTGCGGGCAACCTCAGTGTCAGCTATGATATCTCCTCGCTGAACGTGATGGTCCAGGAACGATATATCGGCTCGGGAAATATCGATAATACCTTCGCGCCAGGGTCCATCGCCAGCAATCATGTGCCGGCGGTATTCTACACCGACGTCACGGTGCGGGTCGGTATCGGCCGCGAAAAGCGGATGGAAATGTTCTTCACCGTCAACAACCTGTTCAACAAGAATCCGCCGATTGCGCCCAACTTGCCGGCGGGATTGTGGCGCGCCACCAACTTCAGCCTTTACGACGTGGCGGGACGCTACATGACCATGGGCGCAAAGGTAAAATTCTGAAGCCGGGCAAGGGGCGATCCGGGATCGGTGCCCCCGGGCATCGGTCCCGTTCCCCTGCGGCGGATGGAAGCGGATAGCCGCCTACAGCTTCCCGAACTTTTCCTCGTATGCAGCGATATCACCATCAGCGAGCAGGCGC
>NCCO01000254.1 GCA_002279705.1 Allobosea sp. 12-68-7 | reverse complement strand
GGTGCTGGAGCGTTTCGCAGCGCTGAACGCGCTGCTCGGCCAGCCCGGCTACAGCGCGGCCGACAAGGCGCAGATGGCCGCGTTGATCGTCGAACTCGGCCTGGAGAAGTCCGACACCGGGCCCTTCGTGCTGCTGCGCCGGAACCGCGGCGGGCTGCTGAAGCGCCCCAAAACCGGCGGCATCGAGATCGTCGCCGATGGCCGCGCCGACTGGGTCGGCTCGCTCGAACTGCGCGACGAACCGATCAACGAGCATGCGATGCGCAACACGGCCCGCGTCATGGCGGATCTCGAGGCCGATGTGCTCGGCGTCGTCGAAGCCGAAAACCGGCCGGCGCTGTCCGCCTTCAACCGCGAGATCCTGCCGGCGGTCGGCGGCCAGCCGTTCCGGCATGTGATGCTGATCGACGGCAATGACGAGCGCGGGATCGATGTCGGCCTGATGAGCCGCGACGGCTATCCGATCGGCGCGATGCGCAGCCATGTCGACGACCTGACGCCGGCGGGCGTGCCGGTGTTCTCGCGCGACTGCCCGGAGTTCGAGCTGACGACGCCGGGCGGGGCGCGGCTCGTGGTGATGGTCAACCACTTCAAGAGCAAGGGCTTCGGCAGCCAGGCCAGTTCCAATGCGCGGCGCCGGGCCCAGGCCGAGCGCGTCGCCGCGATCTATGAGGGGCTGATCGCCAGCGGGGTCGAGAATGTGGCGGTGATGGGCGATCTCAACGACACGCCCGGCAGCGCGCCCCTGCAACCGCTGGTCGAAGGCACCTCGCTCAAGGACATCTCCGCCCACCCCGCCTTCGACGATGGCGGCTTTCCCGGCACCTTCGGCGCCAGTTCCGCCGGCAACAAGATCGACTACATCCTGCTGTCGCCGGCCCTGTTCGCCAAGGTGACGGGCGGGGGCATCTTCCGAAAGGGGATGTGGCCCGGCGTGCGACCCCGGAAATGGGAGGCCTATGCGGAGCTCAAGCGCCCCGAGGATGCGGCCTCCGACCATGCCGCGCTCTGGGTCGATCTCGCGATCTGACGACGGCGGCCGCCACTCGCACTCCCCCTGCGGCGCCGGCCCCTGACAGGAGCTGACAGCCGCTGTCGTCATTCTGCCCACCTGAAACCCGATCGGCTCCCGCGCGTTGATCCGCGATCGCCGCCGCGGCGTAAGCGGAACTTGGGGTGGATCATCATGGGCGACATCATCGACAGGGCCGGCGACACGGCGGCCTCCGGCCTGCTGGAACGCTTCTCCAGCCTGCATGACTGGCGCCGGCAGGTGGCCGATCTCTATGCCGCGGTGCGAGCCATGCCTGGCGAAGAAGGGTGGCACCATTGGCGCGGCGTCCGCGACCGGCTGTTCCGCGAGCACCCGCAATCACCGCTCTCCACGACGGCGCGCGCGCAGTTCCGCGGCGTCGATTGCTTTGCCTATGACCCCGCGCTCCGCTTCACCGTCGCGACCGTGCCGGCCCGCGAGCGCGAGGTGATCCGCGTCGAGGCCGGCAAGGACGGCACGATGACGTTGCTGCCCTTCGCCCTGACGGATGGGCTCGGGCAACCGCTGGGCAAGGAGCTGACGCTCTACTGGATCGAGGGCTATGGCGGCGGCGTCTTCCTCCCCTTCGGCGACGCGACCAATGGCCGCGAGAGCTTTGCCGGCGGGCGCTATCTGCTCGACACGATCAAGAGCGCCGATCTCGGCAGCGACGGCGGAGGCCGGCTGATCCTCGACTTCAACTTCGCCTATTACCCGTCCTGCGCCTATTCCGAGGCCTGGGTCTGCCCACTGTCGCCGCCGGAGAACCGCCTGCCGGGCGCGATCCTGGCCGGCGAGCGCGATGCCATCCGCTGAAGCGCTGCGAACACCGGTGACGCGTGATCCCGCCCGCGGGCGGGATCACGCGTGTTTGTCCTGCCCGATCCTTGCATCGGCCCCCACGCCCGTTAGCCTGACCTCACGAGCCCTCGGAAGGAAATCAGCCATGCGCCTTGTCAGAACGTTCTTGGGGGCCGCGGCGCTGCTGGCGGCCGGGCTGTCCGCAGCCTCCGCGCAGACGATCAAGATCGGCTCGAAGAACTTCACCGAGCAGTTCGTCGTCGCCGAGCTCTATGGCGCGGCGCTGGAGGCCGCCGGGTTCAAGGTCGAGCGCAAGATCAATCTCGGCGGCACGCTCGTCGCCCATGAGGCGCTCAAGAGCGGCGCGATCGACCTGTACCCCGAATACACCGGCACCGGCCTCAATGCCGTGATGAAGGTGCAAGGGGTGACCGAGACCGATCCCGAGAAGGTCCGCGGCATGGTCAAGGCCTTCTACGAGAAGGAGTTCAACCTGACCTGGCTGAAGCCGTCGAACATCAACAACGGCTATGCGATCGTGGTCCGTCCTGAGACGGCCAAGGAGTTCAACCTCAAGACGCTGAGCGATCTCGGCAAGGCCTCGTCCAAGCTGCGACTCGGCGCCGGCACGGAATTCGTCGACCGCCGCGACGGCATCAAGGGGCTGAAGGAGGTCTATGGCGCCGAATTCGCCGAGTTCAAGCAGTTCGCGGCGCTGCGCCTGCGCTACGAGGCGCTGAACCAGAAGCAGATCGAGGTCGCCAACGGCTTCTCGACCGACTGGCAGATCGCAGCCGACAAGTTCGTCGCGCTCGAGGACGACAAGGCGCTGTTCCCGCCCTATTTCCTCGCGCCGGTCGTGCGCCCCGAGATCGCGGCCAACGCCAAGATCGTCGCCGTCCTCGAGAAGATCGGCGCCGCCCTCGACAACCCGACGATGCAGGAGCTCAACCGGCAGGTCGAGGTCGACAAGAAGGAGCCGCGCACGGTGGCGGCCGCCTTCCTGAAGGCCAAGGGGCTGGTGAACTGAACGCGGCTACGGAGGCAGGCGCCGGACACACCGGCGCTGTCGCGCCGATCATTCTCGGGCAAGAGTCGGTCGAGGTCGAGGCGATCACGGCGATCGCGCGCGATTGCGCGCCCGTAAGTCTGCATGACAGCGTCGCCCCACGGCTCGAAGCCGCCCGCGCGGTCGTGCTGCGGGCGCTCGAACGGGGGGACAGCGTCTACGGCCTGACCACCGGGCTGGGCGCGGCCGTCGATACCCGCCTCGACGCGGACGCCATCCCCGCCTTCCAGGCGCGTGCGATCCGCGCACGGGCCGTTGGCGTCGGTGAGCCCCTCTCGACGGTCCAGGTGCGGGCGATGCTCGCCGCGCGGCTCGTCGCAATCTG
>NCCO01000065.1 GCA_002279705.1 Allobosea sp. 12-68-7 | reverse complement strand
TAGAAAAAAGGATGCAAACGGCCGTACAGCACTTTCCGGCAGAACATAGCCGGCCAGCCCGAAAGCAGGATGTTCATTGAATTTAGGGGCTTTTCGCCCGAAATATGGACCGACGTGCCCAAATTCGTCCAAGTAGGCGAAAAGCATGCTTTAGCCTAAAAACGCGGAAGCCCACGCCTAAGCGTGGGCCCCGGAACGAGCGCGGTCAATACGTCCGCCACTCAAAAACAAAGTAATTGACTCCGAAAAAAAGCGCAAGCGCAAAAATGCGACTCGCTTGGCTATCAGCGCCGGATGATCGTGCCCGAGCCGGTGTCGGTGAAGAGCTCGATCAGCACGGCATGGGGCACCTTGCCGTCGAGGATGACCACCGCCTCGACGCCCTTCTCGAGGGCATAGATGCAGGTCTCGATCTTCGGGATCATGCCGCCCGAAATCGTGCCGTCGGCGATCAGGCGGCGGCATTCCTCGACCGTCAGCTCGGGGATCAGCACCTTGTCCTTGGTCAGAACACCCGGCACGTCGGTCAGCAGCAGCAGGCGCTTGGCGTTCAGCGCGCCCGCGATGGCGCCCGCGAAGGTGTCGGCGTTGACGTTGTAGGTCTGGCCGTCGGCCGCCGCGCAGACCGGGGCGAGAACCGGAATCAGCTCGGCCTTGAGCACCGAATCGAGCACCGAGGTGTCGACCTTCTCCGGCTCGCCGACGAAGCCGAGATCGAGCACTTGCTCGATCTTCGAATCGGGATCGACAATGGTGCGGGTCACCTTGCGGGCGGTGACCATGTTGCCGTCCTTGCCGCAAAGCCCGATCGCCTTGCCGCCCTCGCGCGAGATGTAGCCGACGATCTCCTTGTTGACCGAACCGGCGAGGACCATCTCGACGACGTCGACGGTCGCCGCGTCGGTGACGCGCAGGCCCTGCTTGAACTCCGACTGGATGCCCAGCTTCTTCAGCATCGCCGCGATCTGCGGGCCGCCGCCATGGCAGACGACCGGCTTCAGGCCGGACTGCTCGAGCAGGACGATGTCCTCGGCGAAGTCCTCGGCGGTCGCGGCATCGCCCATGGCGTTGCCGCCATATTTGATCACGATGATCTCCTGATCGTAGCGCTGCATGTGCGGCAGCGCCTGGACCAGCAGGTCGGCCGATTGCGACGGCGTCAGATGGGCGGCGGGATTGATCATTGGTCGAGGCTCCGCGACGGCGCGCCAGGCATCCGCGCCGGGTGCGGCTTCTAGCGGACAATCGGGCGGGGAGGAAGCGTCAGCCGCGCCGTGCGAACAGCGCCGACACCGCCAGCAGCAGCCAGCCGCCCAGCATCCCGAAGCCGCCGATCGGCGCGGCGCGGGGGAACAGCGCCTCGCCGGCAAAACCGCGTCGCGACAGATCGGCCGCGAAGAGCGTCACGCCGGCGACGATCAGCGAGAGCGCGATGCGCGCCACGCGATCGGAGAGGAAGCCGGCCTTGCGGGCGACGGTGGCGCCGAAGACCAGCGGCGCGTGAAACAGCAGCATCTGGCCGGCCGTCTGGACGTTGGTCGTGCCCGAGACATGCGCCGCGGCGGCGAGCAGCGCGACGCCGGCCAGCCCCATCAGGGCGGCGAGGACGAGATGGATCTTGGCGGCGGTCATCTCAATCCTCGATCGCGAGTTCGACGAACCCGGCGGGGTCGGCGCAGAATTCGCGCATGATGCGGAAATGGGCGGTGTCCTCCAGCACGATCGGATCCAGCCCGTATTTCGACAGGCCGAGCAGGCGCGCTCCGGGAAACGCCATGAGCATGGGGGAATGGGTCGCCATGATCACCTGTGTGTGTCCCGCCCGCTCGATCTGCTGCAACAGCTTGAGGAACGTCATCTGACGCGCGGGCGACAGCGCCGATTCCGGCTCGTCGAAGATGAAGAAGCCTTGCCGTCTGCAGCGCTCCTCGAAAAAGCGCAGAAAACCCTCGCCGTGGGAATGGGACAGAAAGTCCGGGGGCGGCGGCCCCATTGGATCGTCCAACGCCGCCTCGTCGAGATAGCGCGCCACCGAGAAGAAGCTCTCGGCCCGGAAGAACCAGCCGCTGGTGATCTTGGGCAGCCAGCTCGCGCGCAGAGCGCCACCGAGCGAGCCGCCCATCGCCTCGACGGCGCGGCTGTGATCGACCGGGCGGTAGCCCTTGCCGCCGCCCGCCTCGTCATAACCGGCGAGCGCGGCGATGCCTTCCAGCAACGTGGATTTGCCCGTGCCGTTCTCGCCGACGATGATCGTGATCGCGCGGTCGAAGCTCAGTTCGAAGCCCTTGGCGAAGAGCGGCAGGCAGAAGGGATAGGCGGCCCGGTCGTACGCGTGCGCATCATCCAGCCAGACGCGCTTCAGGAACGGGGCCGGCAGACGGGTGGGTCGCGATCCTCGCATTGAACCCGCCTCTTCGCCTTACTGCGCGTCGAACCAGGCCTTCCACTGCGGCACGGCTGTGGCGAAGGTGCCGCGATGGCTGGTGTCGCCGGTCGGCACGGCCTCGACCTTGTCGTTGCCGATCGCCTTTTGATAGGTCATCGGCAACTGGCCGATCTCGATGCGGATCGCCTCGTCGGTCAGCCCGTAATAGGTCCGCACCGGGGTCTTGATCACCCAGCGATAGGCGCTGGTCTGGGCCACGAGCCGGCCATAGGCCGAGTTGGCGAAGAACTGGGCGTCGAAATACTCCGGCCGGATCAGCTTGCGCAGATCGGTGGGCACGGCGGCGGGATCGAAGGGCTCGCGATAATAGGCCTTGCGCGAAATCTCGTAGGTCTCGTCGGTCAGGAGCGAACGGGCGAGGCCGGGCATGTTGTGGTAGTTCTCGAAGGAGAACACGTTCAGCATGAAGATCGTCGTGATCCAGCTCGCGTCGATCTTGCGCGGGAAGTTCAGGAAGCCGTTGAAGGCGGCGAAGGCGTCGGCCGGAGCGCTGGCGGTGGTTGCGGCCTTCACCGGCATGCCGACGGCCTCGAGTTTCTCCAGCATGGCGAGCGTGACGAAGCCGCCCTGCGACCAGCCGCTGAGGAAGAGCTTGCTGTCCGACAGCTTGAGATCGACGAGCACGGCGCGGCTGGCCTGGACCATGTCATAGGTCGCCTGCTGGTGGCTGCCCTTGACGAGGTAGCCCTCCGGCTCCTTCGAGGCGCCCATGCCGAAATAGTCGGCGCCGGTGACGAGATAGCCCTGGCCCGCGAACTGGGCGATCATCAGCTGCGTCTCGGGTGATTGCTCGGGGAAGGAGGGGACCTGTTCCTTCCCGTAGACCGTGCCGTGCTGGTAGGAGACCATCGGGAAGACGGTCTCCGCCGTGTCGGGCACCGCGAGGAGCCCGGTGGCCGAGATCGGCCGGTTGCCCTGCTCGGGCACCACCGAGGGATAGGTGACGCGGTAGAGCCTCACGGCGTTGCGCGCCGGGGTGTAGCTGACGGTGATGCCGGCGAATTTCGGCGTGTCGCTGGTCAGGATCTGGTTGAGCCGGGCGACATCCCAGCGTGCGATCAGCTCGTACTGGACGCCGGAGGCGACCTTGACCGGCGTGGCCTGCGCAGCGGGGACCGATGCCGGCGGCGCCGGCTGGGCCGAGGCCGGCCCCGCGACGACCAGGGTCGTCGCCAGCAGCACGGCCAACGAACGGATGCGGTTCAGGATCGTCATGAAGCCCCCCAGCCAGCCGGGGGGCGCCGGGTCGTCATGCCCCGGCCGTCGCCGCGGCACGCCCGGCATCCTGCATGGCCGATGTAAAGATTCGGTGGCCTTCGCCTTCGGGAAGAGGCTCAGCCCCGCTCCGCCAGCACGCGCCCGACGGCGGCGCGCAGTTCCGGGATGCCGAGGCCGGTCTCGCTCGAGGTCAGGAGCACTTCGGGGAAGGCGGCCGGGCGGCGCTTGATCTCGTCATAGGTCGCCTCGCACATGAACTGCTGGTCGCTCTTCTTGAGCGCATCGCCCTTGGTCAGCACGACCTGGTAGGACATCGCCGCCTTGTCGAGCGTCTCGAGGACGGCATTGTCGACGTCCTTCAGGCCGTGGCGGGCATCGATCAGCAGATAGACCCGCATCAGGTTGGGCCGCCCGCGCAGGTAGTTGTGGATCAGGTTGGTCCAGGCGGCGACCTTGGCCCGGCCGACGGCGGCATAGCCGTAGCCGGGCATGTCGACGATCGTCAGCCGCTCGTTCGCCCCGACCTGGCGGAAGAAATTGAGCTGCTGGGTGCGGCCCGGCGTGTGCGAGGTCCGCGCCAGCGCGTTGCGGCGGGTCACCGCGTTGATCAGGCTCGACTTGCCGACATTGGAGCGGCCGGCAAAGGCGATCTCCTGACCGACCATGGGCGGCAGGTCGTCGATATGGGTCGAGGCCCAGACGAAATCCCAGGGGCCCTCGAAGAGCTTGCGGGCGGATTCGATCTCGTCGTCGGTGAAGGGGGTGGTGGCGCTCGTGGTCATGGGTCGCGATCTTGGCTTCTGCCGCTCTCGGAAAACAGAAGCCCTCATCCTGAGGAGCCGCGATAGCGGCGTCTCGAAGGATGATCCAGAGGGCGCTGGAGCATCCTTCGAGACGCAGCCTGAAGGCTGCTCCTCAGGATGAGGGCTGAGGATGGTCAGGGTCTTACACGGCCCGACGCAGCGCGTCGATGTCGGCGCCCGCGATCGCGGCGACATTGCGGGCGATCTTCCCGGCGTCCCAGTCCCACCAGCGGATCGCGAGCAGCTCGGTGATGATGTCGGCGGGAAAGCGCATCCGCATGACCCGGCCGGGATTGCCGGCGACCACCGCATAGGGCGGCACGTCCTTCACCACCTGCGCGCGCGTGCCGATGATCGCCCCGTCGCCGATGGTGACGCCGGGCATGATCACGGCCTCGCGGCCGATCCAGACGTCGTGGCCGATGACCATGTCGCCGCGCCCCGGCCACTGCGCACGCGGCGGGGCGCCTTCGATGTCGAAGAGGGCGAAGGGGTAGGTCGAGAAGCCGCCGGTGGGATGGTTCGCGCCATTCATCACGAACTGCGCGCCCTGGGCGATCGCGACGAAGCGGCCGATCACCAGCCGGTCCCCGACATCCTCGAAATGATAGCGCACGCAGCGGGCGACGAAATGCTCGGGGCCGCGCGAGTCGTCATAGTAGCTGTAGTCGCCGACCTCGATCAGCGGTTGATCGACGATCGCCTTCAGGAAGGCCGTGCCCTTCCAGCCTGGGACGGGATGGCGTGTGAGAGGATCGGGAAGCGGCATCGGCACCAAAGCGAAGGGCAGGGAAATCCCCGCCCTCGCCCATCACTTCTTGTTGCTGTTGGCGGGCTTGCCCGCGGTGGGCGCGGCGGCCGCGGCGGGATCGGGCTTCTTGCCGAACATCGCCTTGATGTTGTCGAAGAGCTCGATCTTCACCCCGAACTTCCGCATGATGTAGCCCTGCTGCAGCACCGAGAGCAGGTTGTTCCAGGTCCAGTAGATCACCAGGCCGGCCGGGAACGAGCCGAGCAGGAAGGTGAAGAACACCGGCATCCAGGTGAACATCATCTTCTGGATCGGGTCCGGCGGCTCCGGGTTCATCTTCATCTGGACGAACATCGTCACGCCCATCAGGATCGGCCAGGCGCCGATCAGCAGGAAGGCCGGC
Organism: Allobosea sp. 12-68-7; assembly: GCA_002279705.1. Taxonomy (GTDB): domain Bacteria; phylum Pseudomonadota; class Alphaproteobacteria; order Rhizobiales; family Beijerinckiaceae; genus Allobosea. The sequence continues at coordinate 9,308 of NCCO01000065.1, read as the reverse complement.
ACGGCGAAAGGCAGCAGGCCGAACAGGTTGAAGATCGAGGTCGGGTCCGGCGCCGCGAGGTCGCGGATCCAGCCGAAGAACGGCGCATGCCGCATCTCGATGGTGATGAACAGGATCTTGTAGAGCGCGAAGAACACCGGGATCTGCACCAGCACCGGCCAGCAGCCGGCCAGCGGGTTGATCTTCTGGGTCTTGTACAGCTCCATCAGCGCCTGCTGCTGCTTCATCTTGTCGTCGGCATAGCGCTCGCGCAGCGCCAGCATTTCCGGCTGCAGCGCCTTCATCTTGGCCATCGAGGCGTAGGATTTGCTCGCGAGCGGGAAGAAGACGCCCTTCAGGATCAGCGTGACGATCAGGATGGCGACGCCGAAATTGCCGACATGCTTGTAGATCCAGTCGAGCAGGAAAAACATCGGTTTGGTGATGAAGTAGAACCAGCCCCAGTCGATCAGCAGGTCGAAGCGCTTGATGCCGAGATTCTGCTCATAGCCGTTGATGGCGGCGACTTCCTTGGCGCCGGCGAAGAGCTTGGCCGTGCTCGTCGCGCTGGCGCCGGGCGCCAGCGTCACGGCCTCGGCGAGGAAATCGGCCTGGTAGGTGCGCGCCGCGCCGGTCTGCACGGAGGAGAAGCGGCCGTCATATTTGCGCGACTGGTCGGGAACGACGGTCGCCGCCCAGTATTTGTCGGTGATGCCGACGAAACCGCCGGTGACGTCCTTCCAGACGCGGCCATTGGTGCCCGGCGCGAGCAGCGGCTCCTTGTCGACATGGTCGTAGGTGAACTCCTGCAGGCCCTGCTCGCCGAGGACGCCGATCAGGCCTTCATGCAGAACATAGTAGCCGAGCGTCGGCGGCCGGCCGTGGCGGACGACCTGGGCATAGGGGAACAGCGTGACGGCGGCGGCGCCCTTGTTCTCGACCTCGTCCTTGACCTGGAACATCGCGTTGTCGTCGATGGTGACGATGCGCCGGAAGAGCAGGCCCTGGCCATTGTCCCAGGTCAGGGTCAGCGGCTTGGCCGGCGTCAGGACCTGGGCGTCGGCGGTCCAGACGGTGCTGGCGTTCGGCAGCGAAACCGCGGCGCCGGGCCCCGCGACCCAGCCGAAATCGGAATAGTAGCCGTTGGGTCCGCCGAGCGGCGAAAGCAGGACGATGATCGGGCTGTTGGGATCGACCGTCTCCCGATAGGCCTTGAGCGAGACGTCGTCGAGGCGCGCGCCGGTCAGGGCGATCGAGCCTGCGATCTTCGGCGTCTCGATGCGCACGCGCGGGCTCTGCGCCAGCGCCTGTTCGCGGGTCAGGGCCACCCCGGTCGCGGGGGCGACGGCGGGCGCCACGGTCTGGCCCGGCACGGCGCCAGGAGCCGGCGCGCTGCCCGGTGCGGGCACCGGCGCCGTCTGGCTCTGCGCCTGCTGGTTCTGCTGCGCGAGCTGCTTCTGCTTTTCCATCTGCGGCACGCCGTAGAAGTACTGCCAGCCGAACAGCACGACCACGGAGAGCGTGATCGCCAGAAGCAGGTTGCGGTTGTCTTCTTTCATCATGATCGGAAACAGATCTCGCTGACGCCGCGTCGGGCTCGGGGGATTCAGTCGTTCTGGGGGCCGGGCGGGCGCTCGCCGCCCTTGCCCCGCGTCTTGCCGGCCGCGGGACCCGGGGCCGGGCGCGGACTGCGCCCCTGGCCCTGCGGGCGCGCCCGCTCGACCGCGACCGCAAGCTCGCTGACCAGCATGGCGAAATCGGCGGTCAGCGTCTCCGGCCGCGCCACGACCACGATGTCGCAGGGCCGTCCGGACTGTGCCTCGAACGCCTTTTCGGCCGCCGCGCGCAGGCGCCGCCGGATGCGGTTGCGGATGACGGCGTTGCCGACCTTGCGCGAGGCGGTGAGGCCGAGACGCAGGCCATCCGGCTCGGGCTGCTCGTCGGCCGCGCGCTGCGGCCCGTCGAGAACCTGGACGGTGAAGGCGGACGAACGAAAACGGCGGCCTCGATCGGCCGCCGCCAGGAACTGCTTGCGTTGCGTCAGACGGGCGAGGCGCATGGCGATTGGCCAGTCTTCCGGAAAAAACGCTCGCGGATGCGGCGCGCGGCTGTCACGCGCCGGTCACTCAGGCCGAGAGCTTCTTGCGGCCGTGAGCGCGACGAGCGGCGATGACCTTGCGGCCGCCGGCCGTCGCCATGCGGGCGCGGTAGCCGTGGCGGCGCTTGCGGACCAGCTTGCTGGGTTGATAGGTTCTCTTCATCGTCCGTCTCCGGGGCTCGTCGGCACAGTGGCCGCAGCTTTCCTGAGAAAGCGTGGCCGACCGAGCCTGCATGCGAATGGTTCCGCGCCGCCCCGAGGGTTGCGCAAGTGGCGGGCTTATGACGGATGGCCCGGTCCAAGTCAATGCCGAAGGCGCGCTTGCACTCGCCGGGCTTATCCCCGATATAGCGGGCGGGAGGTTGGCGAGGGACGTCTCACTCGCCAACCGGGTCAGGTCCGGAAGGAAGCAGCCCTAACGAGACCGAACGGGTCTTCGTCCAGCCTCCCACCGTCGCGACAGGCCCCGCGAGGCCCCGGCCTCAGGGAGCGGACGCCGCATCGAAACGGGCGTTGACCCTCGCGCGGCGAACCGCCAAACCAGATCGATGAGCGACGACAGCAACGCAGCGCCCCCGGCCGACGAACCGGGCTTCGCCGGCTTCGATCCCGCGCCGGCACCGCCGGCTGCGGCGGCCCCTTATCGCGTGCTCGCCCGCAAATACCGCCCGGCGCATTTCGGCGACCTGATCGGCCAGGACGCGATGGTGCGCACGCTCACCAACGCCTTCGCCGCGGGGCGCATTCCTCAGGCCTGGATGCTGACCGGCGTGCGCGGCGTCGGCAAGACCACGACCGCCCGCATCCTCGCCCGCGCGCTGAACTACCAGACGGCCGATGGCGGCGGCGCTCCGACGACCGACCTGCGCGAGTTCGGTGTCCATTGCCGGGAGATCATCGAGGGCCGGCACATCGACGTGCAGGAGATCGACGCCGCCTCCAACAACGGCGTCGACAACATCCGCCAGATCAATGACGCGGTGCGCTACGCCCCCGTCTCGGCGCGCTACAAGGTCTACATCGTCGACGAGGTGCACATGCTCTCGACGGGGGCCTTCAACGCCTTCCTGAAGACGCTCGAAGAGCCGCCGCCGCATGCGCGCTTCATCTTCGCGACGACGGAAATCCGCAAGGTGCCGGTGACGGTGCTGTCACGCTGCCAGCGCTTCGACCTGCGCCGCGTCGATGCGAGCCTCCTCGTGACGCACCTCGCCGGCATCTGCCGGACGGAGAATGTTGCGGCCGAGGACGAGGCGCTCGCCGCCATCGCGCGCGCCGCCGAGGGCTCGGTGCGCGACTCGCTCTCGATCCTCGACCAGGCCATCGCCCATGCGGCCGGCACGATCACGCTCGAGGATGTCCGCTCGATGCTCGGTCTCGCCGACCGGGCCCGCGTCATCGACCTGTTCGAGGCGGTGATGAAGGGTGACATCGCCATGGCGCTGGCCGAATTGCGCGGCCAGTACGATGCCGGCGCCGACCCGACCGTGGTCCTCTCCGATCTCGCCGAATTCACCCATCTGGTGACGCGGCTGAAGCTCGTGCCCGAGGCGGTCAAGGACAACGGGCTGTCCCAGGCGGAGCGCGTGCGCGGCGGCGATTTCGCCCAGCGCCTGTCGATCCGCATTCTCGCCCGCACTTGGCAGATGCTGCTGAAGGGCCTCGCCGAGGTGAAGCAGGCCGACCGGCCGATCATGGCCGCCGAGATGGTGCTGGTGCGCCTGGCGCACGCGGCCGACCTGCCGACGCCTGACGAGGCGCTGCGGATGCTGCGTGACGGCTCGGGCGCGGTCGGAGGCCAGGCGATCTCTTCCGCGCCGCGGCCGCCATCGGGCGGCGGCAACACGGCGCTGGCAGCGCGTCCCGTGCTGGCGAGCGCCAATCCCGCACCCATGCTGGCGCCGGCCCCGCGCGCCCAGGCCCTGCCGGCCGTGACGGTGGCCTCGCTCGAGGACGTCGTGGCGCTCGCCTCGCAGAACCGCGACATCACGCTGAAGCTCGCGCTGGAGCGCGATGTCCGCCCGGTGCGCTTCGAGCAGGGGCGGATCGAGTTTTCGCTCGCCAGCGGCAGTTCGCGCACGATCGCGACCGATCTCTCGCGCCGGCTGAAGGAATGGACCGGCCAGACCTGGATGGTCGCGGTGGTCAACGGCGAGGGCGGCGCGACCCTGCGCGAACAGGCCGAGGCCGCCAAGGGCCAGCGCGAAAGCGACGCCGCCTCGCACCCGGCCGTCAAAGCGGTGCTGGAGCGTTTTCCCGGTGCGCGCATCGTCGATGTGCGCGACCCCCGCGCGGCCGAGCCCGATATCGCGGAGGCGGCGCCTCCGGCCGACGAGTACCTGCCCGACGGGGAGCCGCTCTTCGACGATGCGGAGCCCGATTTCGACGGCATCGATTTCTGACCGATCATAGGGAGACGACCCGATGCGCGACATCATGGGCCTGATGAAGCAGGCGCAGGAGATGCAGCAGAAGATGGCCAATGTGCAGGCCGAGCTCGACACCATCGAGGTCGAGGGCGCGGCCGGCGGCGGCATGGTCACGGTGACGATGACGGCCAAGGGCGCGCTCAAGGCGGTGAAGATCGACCCGTCCCTGATGGTCGCGGACGAGCGCGAGATCCTCGAGGATCTGGTCGTGGCCGCCTGCGCCGACGCCCGCACCCGCGCCGAGCGCGTGATGCAGGAGCGCATGGCCGAGATCACCAAGGGCCTGCCGATCCCGCCCGGCATGAAGCTGTTTTGACGGTGCAATCTACCTCCCCGTCATCCCGGATGGAGCGAAGCGGAACTCCGGGATCCATCGAAGGGCGGAAGCGCTCTAGGATGGATCCCGGGTCTGCGCTGCGCTTGCCCGGGATGACGGAGCGGGTGTGATCGAGCGATCGCGAGAGACCGTTCCCCATGTCCCGAGCCATCGCCGGCCCCGAGATCGAGCGGCTGATCCAGCTCTTGGCCAAGCTGCCGGGCTTAGGGCCCCGCTCGGCACGGCGCGCGGCGCTGCATCTGGTGAAGAAGCGCGAGGCGCTGCTCGGCCCGCTCGCCGAGGCGATGGCCGTGGCGCGGGAGAAGATCGTGGTCTGCTCGACCTGCGGCAATGTCGACACCAGCGACCCCTGCGGGCTCTGCCGCGACCCGCGCCGCGACGACGGGCTGATCGTCGTCGTCGCCGACATCTCCGATCTCTGGGCGCTGGAGCGCTCCAGCGCCGTGCCGGGGCGCTATCACGTCCTGGGCGGCGTGCTCTCGGCGCTGGACGGGGTGCGGCCCGAACATCTGTCGCTCGACGCGCTGGTGGCGCGCGCCTCCGACCCGGCGGTGCAGGAAATCATCCTGGCGCTGAGCGCCACGGTCGACGGCCAGACCACGGCGCATTTCATCACCGATCTGCTGGCGCATCTGCCGCTCAAGGTCACCCGGCTCGCCCATGGCGTGCCCGTGGGCGGCGAGCTCGACTATCTCGACGACGGCACGCTCGCCGCCGCGATCCGCCAGCGCACCGGCTTCTGACGGCGGGTTCCGGTCAGAACTTGTAGGCGACGCTGGCGCGCAGCGTGTGGAAGGTCGGCTCCTGCCGGACCCTCAGCCCCAGCAGCGGGCCGCGGGCGGTCTGGCCGACCTTGCCGAAATCCGTGTAGCGGTATTCCGCGCCGAGGATCAGGTTGTCGGTATAGGCGAAGGCCATGCCCGCGCCGGCCGTCCAGCCGGTCCGCGACCGGTCGATCGTCTCGGGCGCGGCCGCCGCGGCGCCGGAGAGGTGATAGCTGAACTCGGTGAAGGCCGCACCGCCGGTGGCGTAGATCATGAAGCGGTCGAGCGCGAAGCCGGCGCGGCCGCGCAGCGAGGCCTGCCAGTCGCGCGTCACCCGCGCCGCAATGCCGGGCGCCACGAGCGTTTCGCCGCCATCCAGCGCCTCAATGTCTCCCTCAATGCCGAAGACGAGGCTGCCGACCTGATAATTGAAGCCGGCATGCCCGCCACCGAGCGCGGCGTCCGAACTCTGCCGGAAGGCCGCACCGTTGAAGGCCCGACCGAGCGTGTCGGAGAGGGTCGTTTTCTCCTGTCCCCAGGCAACGCCGGCCTGCACGCCAAGATAAACACCGGTCCAGGAATAGAAGGCCGGGAGCGCCGGGGCCGGCGGCAGCTTGCGGGAGGAGGGCATGTCGGCCGCCAGCACGAGCGCGAGCGACAGCCAGCTGCCGCACAGGGCCGCCAGGCCGGCGAGAGCCGCTTTCTTGTGCATCGTCATCGCAGCCTCCACGCTTTTACGAAACGGGAACCGGCCGCGGGGCGAGCGGCTGTCGGGATCATCAGAAAGCATTAAGGTTAACGAGCGGCTAACTCCGCGCCGAACGCGGTCGGGCCCGGAACCTTCGCACGGGGCGCGCCGTTGCTAGGCGGTGCTGCCGCTGCGACGATGCGGCAGTGGAGCGTCCTGCATGTCCCTTCTGAAACGGATCACGGGTGCCGCCGGTGCGGGCGTCGCGCTCGGCTATGTCGCCGAAGTGGTGACCCGCCGGCTGTCGCGCCGCAGCCGCGAAGCCGCGCGCGGGCGGATGGCCCAGACCCCGTGGCAGATGACATGGCTCGGCTGGAAGGACGTGATGCTGCGCTTCGTGGCCAATGTCGCCGACAACCGGATCAGTTCGCTCGCCGGTGCGGTGGCCTTCTTCACGCTGCTGTCGATGGTGCCGGCGCTCTCGCTGCTGGTGACGATCTACCGCTACCTCACCGACCCCGCGACGATCGCCGAGCAGCTCGACGTGGTGACGACGGTGTTCCCGCAGGCGGCCCGCGAACTCATCCACGAACAGGCGATGCGGCTCGCCGGGCAGGACGTCCAGGCCCTGTCGCTGACGTTCCTGATCAGCTTCGCGGTCGCCGCCTGGTCGGCCAACGCGGCGGTGAAGGCCGTCTTCGACGCGCTCAACATCATCTATCGCGAGCAGGAAAAGCGCAGCTTCATCAAGCTCAACCTGATCTCGCTGGGGACGACGATCAGCGGCGTCGTGCTGCTGGTGGCGGCGCTCACCGTCATCGCCAGCCTGCCCGTCGTCACGGCGCTGTTTCCCTTCGCCTTCGAGCTGGAGCGGCTGATCCGCCTGGTGCGCTGGCCGACCTTCTTCGTGGTGGCCACGCTCTCGATCGCCTGTCTCTACTGGGTCGGCCCGAGCCGGGAACGGGCGCGCTTCGTCTGGGTCATGCCCGGCGCCGTCGCCGCCGCTCTGCTCTGGGCCGGCGCCTCCTGGGCCTTCTCCTGGTATGTCGGCACGCTCGGCCACTACACGGCGACCTATGGCTCGCTCGCCACGGTGGTGGTGTTCATGACCTGGCTCTGGCTCTCGGCCATGATCGTGCTCGCCGGCGCGGAGTTCAACGCGGAGCTCGAGCACCAGACGGCGCATGACACGACGACCGGCCGGCCCAAGCCGCTGGGACATCGCGGCGCGACGATGGCGGACCGGATCGGGCCGCCCGCCGCCGGCTAGTCAGCCTCTCCCTTTCACCCCGCCCCAACGGTCGGTCGCCACGGCGCCGCTTCCGGAACCGGAACCCCGCCATGCTCGATCCCGACAGCACACGCCACGAAGACCTGCGCAGCGGGGCCAGCCCCTGGCTGTCGGGCCCGCCCCGGCCCGCCAGCATCGGCCTCGGTTCTGACACGCGCTGCGACGTCGCGATCATCGGCGGCGGCATCCCCGGCTGCTCACGGCCTATGGCTATGGCGGCAACGGCATCACCTTCAGCTATCTCGCCTCGCGTTTGATGGGGGCGCTGATCGGCGGCGTCGAGGCCCCCTGGTTCAGCCATTTCGCGATCGACCGGGCCGACCCGACGCAGAGCTGACGACGAACCGCGTTGCTGGGCTGCAATCCAATGCTTGCAGCCCGCACTGGAGACAAGCGGCGGCGCAAGCGCCATCTCTGCACCGGCGGCGCATCTCGGCCGCGGAGCGAAGAGGAGACGGCCATGGCCGCGGTCGCTGATCTGTCGAGGCCCGCCTTGGAGGCTCTACAGGCCCCCTTCCACATCGGCACGGTAACGCTGCGCGTGACCGACCTGCCCGGGCTCACGGCGTTCTACCGCGATAGCATCGGGCTCGACGTCATCGCCGAGACCGCGGATGCATCGGACCTCGGCATCGACGGCGAGGTTCTCGTCCGGCTCGAGCGCGGCGCGACCCGGCCGGCCTCGGCAGCCGGCCTGTTCCATCTCGCCATCCTGCTGCCTTCGCGGGCCGATCTCGCCGACTGGCTCGCCCATGCCGCCGCGATCCGGCTGCCGCTCGAGGGCGCCTCCGACCACCTGGTCAGCGAGGCGCTCTATCTGTCGGACCCTGAAGGCAACGGCATCGAGATCTATCGGGACCGGCCGCGCGTCGACTGGCCATGGCGCGACGGCGCGATCCGGATGGCGACGGAGCGGCTCGATCTGCAGGCCCTCCTCGCCGAGGCGCGCGGCGGCCGCTCTACCGGCATGCCGGCCGGGACCCGGATGGGGCACATCCATCTGCGTGTCGGCGATACCACCGCGGCCGAGGCCTTCTATGCGGGTGCGCTCGGCTTCGAACTGACGGTCCGTTATCCCGGCGCCAGCTTCCTGGCCAGCGGCGGCTATCACCATCACATCGCCGGCAATGTCTGGAACAGCCGAGGCGCCGGGCCGCGTCAGCCGGGCGAGGCGGGGCTCGCCGCCTTCGAAATCGTCGCCCATGACGCCGCCGACCTGGCCACGATGCGCCGCCGCATGCTGGAGGCCGGAGGCCGCGAGACCGCGACGGGCGCCGCCATCGACGACCCCTGGGGCAACCGGCTGGCGCTGGTGCCCGGGCATGGCTGACACAAACAACCCGCCGGGACCGGCGGCCTGACCAGAATCCCTTTTCGTCGCGGCGCGTTCAGCCCTTGGCAGGCTGGGCGACCGCGGCCGAGACGAAGCTGGTGATGTCGCGGGTCGAGAAGGGCTTGCGCAGGAAGCGCACGTTGCGGAGCGGCTCCGGCACGTCGCCGGGCGTCGAGCCCGAGACGAAGGCGAAGGGCGTACCCCTCCGCAGCAGGTTGGCGGCGACCTCGAAGGTCTTGCCGCCGACGACGTCGATGTCGAGCAGGGCGCAGGACAATTCGGCCGCGGTCGCCGCCCGCTGGGCCTGCGAAACCGAGTCGACGACGATCAATTCGGCGGCGGGGCCGAACTGCTCGGCCATGGCAGATTCGATGTCCATCGCGATGAAC
>NCCO01000253.1 GCA_002279705.1 Allobosea sp. 12-68-7 | reverse complement strand
GCCAGTACAATCTCGGCCGGCTCTACATGAACGGGCAGGGGACGCGCCGCGACGCGCGGCAGGCGGCGCGCTGGATGAAGCTCTCGGCCGAGAAGGGCTATGCGCCCGCGCGGGCCGTCTTCGGCGACATGCTGCTGCGCGGGGCCGAGGGCGTGCCGCGCCAACCGGTGCTCGGGCTGATGTGGCTGTCGCTGGCGCGCGAGAGCGCCGATCCCGACCGCGACAGCTGGATCATCGAACGCCATGAGACGGCGTTCTCGACCGCCTCGGCGAGCGACCGCACGGCGGCGCTCGCCCTGATCGAGCGCCAGCAGGTCGCCGGCGCGCGCGCGCCGCAGCGCTGAACCACCCTTCTTTTCCGACGCCGGTCGCATCCGGCCGCACGAACGCCGCGTAACGGCTCCGTCAACCGGAGCTTCGTTCCATGCGCATCGCCGCCGCCATCCTCGCCGCACTTCTCGCCCTGCCGAGCGCGCCCAGCCCGGGGCAGGTCGCCTATGACAGCTGGCCCGTCCTGACCGATCCGTTTGCGAGCACCGGCGGCGGCGGCATCATGATCCACGACTACGACCCCGTCGTCGCGGGCGGGCGCTGCACCACGAATTTCCGCGCGATCGAGCCCAACGGCACCGTCTATCGCAATGCGATCGTCTTCGACGCGGTGGAAACGCAGGGCGGCATCCTCTGCACGAACGGCCGCTGGCGCTCGCTCGATGGCGATGCCACGGGAACCACGCCGTTCCGCGTGTTCATCAAGGGCGGGGTGAAGCGCGGCTCGGGGGAATGAGCGGCTCGTCGTCATTGCGAGCGCAGCGAAGCAATCCAGGGGACCTCGAGCGCGCCCGTTCTGGATTGCTTCGCTGCGCTCGCAATGACGGAACCGTCACGCCGCCCGCAGCTCCACCATCACCGGCACATGGTCCGACGGCTTCTCCCAGCCGCGGACATGTTTGGCGATCTGCACGCCCGCGAGCCGGTCGGCGGCCTGCGGCGAGAGCAGGAGATGGTCGATGCGGATGCCGTTGTTCCGCTGCCAGGCGCCGGCCTGATAGTCCCAGAAGCTGTAGAGGCCGGCCTCGTCCGTGGTGGCGCGCAGGGCCTCGGTCAGGCCGAGATTGAGCAGCCCGCGGAAGGCGGTGCGCGTCTGCGGCAGGAAGAGCGCGTCCGAGATCCAGGCGGCCGGGTCGCGCGCGTCGCGCGGCTCGGGTTGCGGTGAGGCGCTTCATCCAGCCGAGTTTGTAGGGATATTTTTCGGTGTTGGTCGGGTTGCCGTTCGGCAGGTAGATCGAGGCCAGCCGGACGACGCCGCCGGCCAGCGGCAGCACGCCCTCGAGATAGCGCGCCTGTTCGTCGGCCTCGTCGCCCGGCAGCCCACGCCTGACATCCTCCAGCTTGGCCCTGCTGATGATCGCGACGCCGTTGAAGGTTTTCTGGCCGTGCGTCTCGACCTGCCAGCCGGCCTCCTCGATCTCGCGGCGCGGGAAGTCGGCGTCCATGCATTTGATCTCTTGCAGGCAGAGCGCATCGGGCTGCGCCTCGTTCAGGAAATCCAGCAGGTGGCCGAGCCGCTGGCGGACCGAATTGACGTTCCAGGTGGCGATGCGCACGGGCCGGCTCCGGTTCAGAAGACGCGCAGGATAAGCGGCACCAGCGCCGCCGTGACAAGCCCGTTGAGGCCCATCGCGATGCCGGCGAAGGCGCCGGCCACAGGATTGACCTGGAAGGCGCGCGCCGTGCCGATGCCATGCGCCGCGAGCCCGGCGGCGAAGCCGCGGGCCCGCCAGTCGGTGAAGCCGAGCATGACCATCAGCGGCGTCACCATCACCGCGCCGAGGATGCCGGTGGCGATCACCAGCGTGGCGGTGAGCGAGGGTTCGCCGCCGATCTCGCGGGCGATGCCCATGGCGATCGCCGCGGTGACCGATTTGGGCGCGAGCGAAGCCAGGATCGGATGCGGCACGCCGAAGCCGGCCGCGATGCCGATGGCGCTGACCACGGCGGTCAGTGCTCCCGCGAAGAGCGCCGCCAGGATCGGCAGCACCGCCTTGCGCACCAGTGGCCAGTGCCGGTGCAGCGGCAAGGCGAGTGCAACGGTCGCCGGGCCGAGCAGGAAATGCACGAATTGCGCGCCCTGGAAATAGGTCTCGAAGGGCGTGCGCGTCGCCGTCAGGATCGCAGCCAGCAGGGCGACGGCGATCAGCACGGGATTGGCCAGCGGGTGGCGCCCGAAGCGGGCGGAGATCCGGTCCGCGACGACATAGGCGATGAGCGTCACGGTGAGCCAGAGCAGCGGATCGGTGGCGAGGTAGACCCAGAGCGTCTCGACGCGGGCCAGATCGGGCGCGATCACGACTCCGGCTCCGCCCGGCTGCCGACCAGGGCCGCGACCTTGACGAAGACGAAGGCGGTGACGGCGAGCGTCAGCGCCGTGGAGAGGATGAGCGCCACGATCAGCCCGGGTCCATGAGCGGCCAACAACGCCGCGTGGCGTACGATGCCGGTGCCGGCCGGCACGAAGAGCAGCGACAGATGGGCCAGCAGGACGCCAGCCACGGTCGCCAGCGGGCTGCCGTCCCGTGCCGCCGCCGGGCGCAGCCGCAGGCCGAGGAACAGCAGCGCCATGCCGATGACGGGGCCCGGAACCGGCAGGGCGAAGAGGCGGGCGAGGGACTCGCCGACGAGCTGGCAGGCGAGAAGCAGGGTCAGGGCTGGGATCATGCGGGGCGGCTCCGATGCCGCTCCACCCTAGCCTCGTCGATCCGCACAAACAAAAGCCTCCCCGCAGCGCTGCGGGGAGGCTTGGGAGGTCCGCGCGTCAGGCGGAGTCAGGGGCAGGCGCGCACCACGCCGCCCTTGGCGATGTAGGTGCCGGTCTCGGGATCGTAGGAGCGGAAGCGGCGCGAGCAATAGGCGACGGCGTCGACATCGCTCGGGCTGTAGCCATAGGCGCGCAAGGGCGCACCGTAGACGGGCGCCGGCTCGACATAGACTGAAGGCGGCGCGACATAAACCGGGGCCGGCGCCACATAGCGCGGGGCGGCCAGCGCCCCGGCCGCCAGGGCACCGCCGATCACGCCCGCGGCGATACCGGCGCCGACGGCCGCTCCGCTACCGCCGCGGTAATAACCGCCGCGATAGCCGTAGCGCGGGCCGTAGCCGTAACGGCGATACTGGACGGTCTCGACGAGATCGGTCGTCGCGCCCGCGGAGGCGAGGCCCGCCGCCGCGCCCACCGGAGCGGCGGAGGCGGGGGCCGCGAGCAGGGCGGTGCCGACGAGGGCGGCTGCGAGGGTGAAGGTCTTGATCATGGCTGATCCTCTCTTCTGGGGCGAGAGGAAGCTTGCGCGTCCTCCGAATGTCGACGAGCGTAAGCGTAACAGCGACACTCATTTCTCGAAAGCCTGACACGCGATCGCGTCAAAATTTCGTCGTGGGTCGCGCTGGCTGCAGCTGCCGCTCTATCTCGGGCTGATCGTGGCGCAGTGCGTCTACGTCTTGAAATTCCTGAAGGAGCTGGTGCATCTGGTCCAGCACGCGACCTCTTTCAGCGAGCAGCAGATCATGCTCGTCTGACTGGGGCTGATCGATGTGGTGATGATCTCGAACCTGCTCGTGATGGTCATCGTCGGCGGCTACGAGACCTTCGTCTCGCGGCTCAATCTCCAGGGCCACCCCGACCAGCCGGAATGGCTCAGCCACGTCAATGCCAGCGTGCTCAAGATCAAGCTCGCCATGGCGATCATCGGGATCTCGTCGATCCATCTGCTGCGGACCTTCATCGAGGCCGGCAACATCGGCAGCGCCAACCGCTCCACCGAATACACCGAGACCGGCATCATCCTGCAGACGGTGATCCATACGATCTTCATCCTGTCGGCCATCGGCATCGCCTGGGTCGACCGGATGACGGTCTCGACAACCGGCAAGGCGCACTGGCGGCGCGCCCCGGCTTCGGTGGCGGCGCGCGATCCGCCCCGCCCGCGTGCCTACTGGCCGCGCCCGGCCCGCGCGGCGAAGCGGATCGCCTCCTCGGCGGCGCGGAACAGGGCCTTGGCCTTGTTGACGCATTCGGCCTGCTCGGAGGCGGGGTTCGAATCGTAGACGATGCCGGCGCCGGCCTGGACATGCATGCGGCCGTCCTTGACCACGGCCGTGCGCAGCACGATGCAGGTGTCCATCTCGCCATTGGCGCCGAAATAGCCGATGCAGCCGCCATAGGCGCCGCGCGCATCGCGTTCGAGCTCGTCGATGACCTCCATGGCGCGCACCTTCGGCGCCCCCGAGACACTGCTCGATCACCGGGATCTGCAGCTCCTGGGCCAGGGCCTCGTCCTCGGCCGGGCTGGCGCCGCGGCGGCGCGTGCCGGCGATCGGCCTGATCGTGACCGTGTCGTCGCGCAGCCGCACCAGGATTTCGGGGCTCGAGCAGACGATCTGGAACTCGGCGAAGTCGAGATAGCACAGGAAGGGCGCGGGATTGACGCGGCGCAGCGCCCGGTAGAGCGCAAACGGCGGCAGTTGGAACGGCGCCTCGAAGCGCTGCGACAGCACGACCTGGAAGATGTCGCCGGCGCGGATGTAGTCCTGCGCGGTCGCGACCATGGCGTGGAACTGCGCCTCGGTGGTGTTGGAGACGATCGCCGGCTCCGGCAGGGCGGCGATGTCGATCGCCGCATCCGGGGGCAGGGGGCCCTCCAGCGCGCGCACCACCGCATCCAGCCGCTCCAGCGCCTGCTCATGGGCGGCGCGGGCCGAGACGCCGGGCTGGTGGCGCACCGGGGTCACGACATGGATCTCGTCACGCACCGAGTCGAACACGACCATCAGCGTCGGCCGGGTGAGGATGGCGTCGGGCACGCCGGTGCCGGTGTCCTTGGGCTCCGGCAGGCGCTCCATCAGCCGGACCATGTCGTAGCCGAGATAGCCGAAGACGCCGGCCGCCATCGGCGGGAGGTCGCCACCGGCCAGAGCCTCGGTCTGCGGGATCGCGCTTTCGTCGAGCAGCGCCCGCAGGCTCTCGAAGGCCGGGCGGGGATCGGGCAGGAAGGCCGCGCCGAGCGCCGGACGGCAGAGCCCGGCCTCGCCGCGGTGGCAGCGCCAGATCAGATCGGGCTCGAGGCCGATCATCGAGTAGCGGCCGCGCACGGCGCCGCCCTCGACCGATTCGAGCAGGAAGGCCGGCCCCGTCGTGGCGTGGCGCAGCTTCAGGAAGGCGGCGACGGGCGTCTCGCAATCGCCGACCAGCACCTGCCGCAGGACCTGCGGGGTGCCGGCCTCATAGGCGGCGGCGAACGCGTCGTGACCCTGGGCCTCGGCCATGGTCAGTTCTGGTTGCCGCCGGTGGCGTTGCGGAACGCCGCCTCGTTGATCGAAACGCCGAGTTCGGCCTGCCGCTGCGCCACATATTGCGCGAGGATGTCCTCGCTGACGCTGGCGCCGAGCGTGCGGGCGAAGTTCTCCGCCTCCTGCGTCGTGCGGGCATAGCTCGGCACCGTTGCGGCATCGACCTTGAACAGGATGCGGCCGCCATCGGCAATGGAAGCCGAGGCGCTCTTGCCGGCCGGCGTGCCGAAGATCAGGCTGACGACATTGGCGGGCAGGTCGGGGCGCTGCTCCTGGCGGCCGATGCCGGCCGCCTCTTCGATCGTCAGGCCGGCGGAGGAGGCGACGGCTTGGAAGGCCTCGCCCTTCTCGAGCCGCTCGACCAGTTCGCGCGCCTTGGCGGAGAGGCGGCTGGCGACCTCCTCGGTGCGCCATTGCGTCTCGACCTGGGCCTTGACCTCGTCGAAGCCCTGCTCGCGCGAAGGATCGATCTTCTTCACGTCGAACCAGACATAGCCGCTGTCGCGGGGCAGGCGGATCGCCTCGTTGTCGACCCCCGGCTCGGAGCCGAAGATGCCCTGGAGCGTGGCGTCGCCGCCCGCCAGGGTGGCCTCGGCGCTGCCGTCGGGGCGGCGGAGCGCGGCGTCGACCGGCCCAACGCTGCGCAGCGCCAGGTTGAACTCCCTCGCGATCTCGGCCAGCGGCCGAGCGGCGGCGCGCTGGTCCTCGATCTTGTCATGGATCTCGGTGATGCGGCTCGCGGCGCGGCGCGTGGCGACATCGCTGCGCATCTCCGCCGCGACCTGTTCGAAGGCGCGCACCGCCTCGGGTGCGATCGCGGTCACGCGCAGCAGCACGGGGCCAAAGGCGCTGGCGACGGGCGCGCTGACCGTGCCCTCCTGCAGCGCGAAGGCTGCGTCGCGGACGGCCGGATCGAAAACCTGGGTGCGGGTGAAGCTGCCGAGCGTCAGTTCGGCCGCGGCGATGTTGCGTGCGGCCGCGACGGCATCGAAGCTCTCGCCGGCCTCGATGCGGGCGCGGGCGGCCTGCGCCTCCTCGGCATTGGGGAAGACGATCTGCTGGATGGTGCGCGTCTCGGGCGTGGTGAAGCGCTGGGCCTTCACCTCCTCATAGCGGGCGCGCGCCTCGGCCTCGCTGACGGCGGCGGCGTCGGCCAGTGTTTCGGCCGAGAGGGCGAGGATGTCGGCGGTGCGCCGCTCGGGCGCCCGGAACGCCCCCTTGCGCTCCTCGAAGAAGGTCTTGAGTTGCGTCTCGGTCGGGGCCGGGATGTCGCCGGCCAGGCCGGGCACCAGGCGCGCGAAGGTGACGTCGCGCCGCTCGTTGCGCAGGCGGTGGCCGAGTTCCTGCAACGCCACCGGCGCGCCGACGGCGCCCACGACCATCTCGCCGATCTGCTGGCGCAGGATGGTCTCGCGCTGCTCGCGCACATAGCTCTGCTCGGTGAAGCCGTTCGAGCGCAGCAGATCGTTGAAGCGCGGTGCCGAGAAGTTGCCGGAGGCGTCGCGGAAGTTCGGGTCCTCGAAGATCAGCGTGCGGATCGTGTCGTCGGACACGGCCAGGCGCATCGAGCGCGCGGTCTGGTCGAGCACCGAGGCCGTGACCAGGCGCGACAGCGCCTGCCGGTCGAGGCCGAGTGCGCGGGCCATCTCCGGGGTGATCTGGCGGCGCTGCTGGCGTGTGAGCTGCTGGATGTCGTTCTGGAAGGCCGTGCGCATCTGCTCCAGGCCGATCTCGGCCTTGCCGACGCGGGCGACGGAGTTGCGGCCATAGCCCTGGAAGATGTCGCCGATGCCCCAGATCGCAAAGGAGAAGATCAGGAAGCCGAACAGGACGAAGATCACGAGCTTGCCGAAGAAGCTCTGGCCCGCCTTGCGGATGCCCGTCATCATCATGGAGATCTGTCTTTCCTGGCCCTGGCGGGGCGCTGCGTGCGCCCCGGCCGGTTTTCGTCGGCGCTGCTTATAGGAACCGCAGCGCCATGCCGCAATCGTCCGCGCGGATTCGTGTCGCGGGCCCCGCATCGACGCGAGCCCGCGATTGCGGGGCGTGCCGACGATTGCTAGAGCCGGCT
>NCCO01000064.1 GCA_002279705.1 Allobosea sp. 12-68-7 | reverse complement strand
GGAAAGCGCTGACCACCCGATCGACAGGGACGGACGCCGCCAGCCGCTCGGCCGAGCGCTCGATCACGCGCGGGGGCAGCGCCTGCGAGCGCTCGATCACCGCCTGCGGCGGCTGCTTCAGGTCCCAGACGAGGCGCAGCTTCGAGAGCCCGAGGATGATGTAATAGGTCGGGTCGATCTGCCACCAGCGAAAGCCCTGGCGGACGCTGTACTGGTACGCATGGTGGTTGTTGTGCCAGCCCTCGCCCATCGTGATGATGGCGAGCCACCAGTTGTTGCGGCTTTCGTCGCCGGTCACATAGTCCTTGTCGCCATGCACATGGGCGAGCGAGTTGATGCAGAAGGTGGCGTGGTAGACCGCCACCGTCGACCAGAAGAAGCCGACGAAGAGCCCCGCCCAGCCGTCGATGACGAAGCAGAGCACCGCCAGCAGCACGGCCGGAGTCAGCTCGAAACGGTGCAGCCAGCGCAGCTCCGGGAACTTCGTCAGATCCTGAATCGTCGAATCGTCGAAGACGTGGTGGTCGCGGCTGAAGATCCAGCCGACATGCGAATAGGCGAAGGAGGTCTGCACTGGCGAGTGCACGTCGTGCTCGGTGTCGGCATAGCGGTGGTGGTGGCGATGCTTGGACGCCCACCAGAACACGCTTTTCTGCGCTGTCGACTGCGCCAGCACCGCCAGCACGAACTGCCCGAATCGGCTGGTCCTGTAGGTGCGATGCGAGAAATAGCGGTGGTAGCCGCCGGTCACGGCGAACATCCGCAGCCAATAGAGGCCGATCGCGAGCCAGACCGAGGTCGCGGTGACCCCGCTCCAGAGGGCACCGAAACAGGCCAGATGCGCGAGAATGAAGGGAATCGCGGACGGGTAGACGATGTCGCCATCGTCACGGTGGGTGGTGCTGCTCAAAACGGCCTCTGTTGGATCGACCGGCCGTCGCTGCGGCCGAAGGGGAGGGCACTGCCCTTGGGCGCACAAAACAGGACCGGGCCGGCCGGTGCAAGAGGGCCACTCGACGCGGCCCGGGTCGGGCGCAAGGCCCTCGTGCCGAATGGCCAAATCTTCATCGAACCGTCACGTTAGGGTGGCTTGAGACGGATAGGGAGATCATAGTGGGCAAAAGAGCAACGAGGACGAGAAACATTCGTATGAATACGCAGGAGAGCGTCATCGAGGCCGCGCCGGCGGCTGCCGGGGAAGAAGCTCCGCTGCGCGAATCGCCGGCCCGCTTCATGAACCGCGAGTTGTCCTGGCTGCAGTTCAACCGGCGGGTGATGGAGGAGGCCTCCAACCGCAACCACCCGCTGCTCGAGCAGCTGCGCTTCCTGTCGATCTCGGCCGCCAATCTCGACGAGTTCTTCATGGTGCGCGTCTCCGGCCTGCGCGAGCAGCTCAAGGCGGGCGTCGTCACGCCGAGCCAGGACGGGCTGACGCCGGCCGCGCAGCTCGCCGAACTCGGCAAGGCCGTCGCCGCGCTGACGGGCGACCAGCAGGCACGCTGGGTCGAACTGAAGCAGGACCTCCACGAGAACCGCATCCATCTGCTCGGCCCTGGCGACATCGGCCCCGCCGAGCGGGTCTGGCTCGAGGATTACTTCCTCAACTACGTCTTCCCGGTGCTGACGCCGCTGGCGATCGACCCGGCCCATCCCTTCCCGTTCATTCCCAATCTCGGCTTCACGCTCGCGCTGGCGCTGGAGCGGGTCAGCGACGGACGCCAGCTCGACGCGCTGATCCGTGTGCCGATCAAGATGGACCGCTTCATCGAGCTGCCGGACCTCGCCCGCGAGGAGCTGCGGCGCTTCATCACGCTGGAGGACGCGGTCTCGCTGTTCATCGGCAAGCTGTTCCCCGGCTATGACGTCAAGGGGACCGGTTCGTTCCGGGTCATCCGCGACACCGATCTCGACGTCGAGGAAGAGGCGGAGGACCTGGTCCGCGTCTTCGAGACGATGCTGAAGCTCCGCCGGCTGGGCGTCGTCATCCGCCTCGAGATCAGCACGGGGATGCCGCCGCATCTGCGCCGGCTGATCATCCGCGAGCTCAAGGTCGACGAGGACGAGGTCGTCGAGGTCGAGGGCATGATCGGGCTGAGCGAACTCGCGCAGCTCGTCGGCGTCGACCGGCCCGACCTGAAGTTCAAGCCCTACAACGCCCGTTTCCCCGAGCGCATCCGCGAGCATGGCGGCGACTGCTTCGCCGCCATCCGGCAGAAGGACCTGCTCGTCCACCACCCCTATGAGAGCTTCGACGTCGTCGTGCAGTTCCTGGAACAGGCGGCGCGCGATCCCAATGTCGTGGCGATCAAGCAGACGCTCTACCGCACCTCCTCGAACTCGCCGATCGTCAAGGCGCTGACCGAAGCCGCCGAGGCCGGCAAGTCGGTCACGGCCCTCGTCGAGCTCAAGGCGCGCTTCGACGAGGAGGCCAACATCCGCTGGGCCAAGGAGATGGAGCGGGCCGGCGTTCAGGTGGTCTACGGCTTCATCGAATTGAAGACCCACGCCAAGCTGTCTCTGGTCGTGCGGCGCGAGGCCGGCCAGCTCGTCACCTACTGCCATATCGCGACCGGCAACTACCATCCGATCACCGCGCGCATCTACACCGACGTCTCCTTCTTCACCGCCGATCCGGTGATGTCGCAGGACGTGGCGCGGGTCTTCAACTTCATCACCGGCTATGCCGAGCCAGCCGAGCTGGAGAAGATGTCGGTCTCGCCCGTGGGCCTCAAGCAGCGCCTGCTCGACGACATCGCCGCGGAGGTCGCGCATGTGAAGGCGGGCCGCAAGGGCGCGATCTGGGGCAAGTGCAACTCGCTGGTCGACCCCATCATCATCGATGCGCTCTACGATGCCAGCCAGGCCGGGGTGGAGATCGACTTCGTCGTGCGCGGCATCTGCTGCCTGCGGCCGGGCGTGCCCGGCCTGTCAGAGAACATCCGCGTCAAGTCGATCATCGGCCGCTTCCTCGAGCATACCCGCGTCTACGCCTTCGGCGCCGGCCACGGCCTGCCCTCGGCCAGGGCCAAGCTCTACATCTCCTCGGCCGACCTGATGCCGCGCAATCTCGACCGCCGCGTCGAGGCGCTGACCCCGATATTGAACCCGACGGTCCACCAGCAGCTGCTGGAGCAGATCATGCTGGCGAACTTCCTCGACAACGAACAGAGCTGGACGATCTTGCCCGATGGCGGCTCCCGACGCATTGTCCCGGCGCCGAACGACGAGTCGTTCAACGCGCACAATTATTTCATGACGAACCCGAGTCTCTCAGGACGTGGCAAATCTCTTTCCAATTCCAGCCCCCGGTCCCTTTCGCGGCGCGGGGGACGCAAGGCCTGATGTGCTGAACGCGCCGGGCCGCCTTGGTCTGGGGAGCGGTACGCTCGCCATCGTCGATATCGGCTCGAACTCGGTCCGTCTCGTCGTCTACGAGATGGTGGCGCGGGCTCCGGCGCAGGTCTTCAACGAAAAGGAGATGGCCGGTCTCGGGCGCAATGTCGCCTCGACCGGCAAGCTCTCGACCGGAGCGATTCGCAAGGCACTCGAGGCGCTGGTGCGCTTCCGCATTCTCTGCGAGGCGATGCATGTCGGCGAAATCCGCGTCATCGCGACGGCAGCGGCCCGCTATGCCAGCAACGGCGAGGCTTTCATCGCACGCGCCGAGGAAGCGATCGGGCAGCCCATCGAGCTGATCTCCGGCGATCGCGAGGCGATTCTGTCGGGACTGGGCGTCATTTCGGGTTTCGACAACCCAGACGGCGTGGTCGGCGACCTCGGCGGCGGCAGCCTCGAACTGATCTCGATTGCGGGCGGCGAGGTCGGGGAGGGTGCCAGCGTCCCGCTGGGCGGCCTGGCCCTGCTCGACCGTTCGAAGAATTCGCTGAAGCTGGCTGAGAAGATCGTCAAGGACGAGCTCGACAAGTTGCCCCAGCTCGACGCGATGCAGGGCCGCGATTTTTATGCCGTCGGCGGCACCTGGCGGGCCCTGGCGACTTTGCACCAGCACCAGGTGCGCTATCCGCTCAACGTCATGCATGGCTATACGCTGCCGGCCAGGGATGTCGCCGACTTCGTCAAGCTGGTCGAACGCGCCGATCTGGCGGGACTGGACTCCATCGAAGCCGTATCGTCGGCGCGGCGGCCGCTGCTCGCCTATGGCGCGCTCGTTCTCGACGAACTGATCAAGCGCGGCAAGCCCCGTGCCGTCATCATCTCGGCCCAGGGCGTCCGCGAGGGCCTGCTACACGAGCAGCTCTCGGAGCAGGAGCGCGCCGCCGATCCGCTGCTGCGCGCGGCCCGCGACTACAACCATCTGCGCGCACGCGACCCGCGCCACGCCGCCGAACTCGTCTCCTGGAGCCGCGCCATCCTCGAGACGGCGGGGCTGGCGGGCGACGAACCCTCGCCGCGGCTGATCGAGTCGGTCTGCCTGCTCTCGGATATCGGCTGGCGCGCCCATCCCGACTACCGGGGCGAGCAGAGCATGAACGTCATCGCCCATGCCTATTTCACCGGCATCGACCATGTCGGCCGCGCCTTCCTGGCACTCGCGATCTTCCATCGCTATGCCGGGCTGAAGGCGGATTCGCCGGCCGCCTACGCCCTGAGGGCGCTGCTGCCGCCGCCGATCCTCGACCGGGCCCTGCTGCTGGCGGCGATCTTCCGCGTCGCCTATCTGCTGTCGGCCGGCATGGCCGGACTCTTGCCGCGCATGCCCGCCACCTGCGTCGATGGACGGCTGGTGCTGCGCTTTCCCGACGATCTGCGTCCGCTGGCGAGCGAGCGCGTGATCGGTCGGCTGAAGCAGCTCGGGAAATTGCTGGGACGCGAGGTCGAGATCGCGCGCCTCTGAACCGGCCGCCTCACCCGACGATGACGCGACCGCGCAGGACGCGCAGGCCGAGCGTGCCGCTCTTCAGCGCCAGCGCCTTCTCGCCGAAGACCTCGCGGCGCCAGCCCTGAAGCGCGGGAACCTCGGCCTCGTCATCGGAGGCGATCGCCTCGAGATCGTCTGAGGAGGCGATGATCTTGGGCGCGACCCGCTCCGCCTCGGCGACCGCCTTGAGCAGCACCTTGAGCAGGTCGAGCACGGCGCCATTGCCGCCGCGGCCGCGTTCGCGCTCCAGCCGGGGCAGGGTCTTGGGATCGAGCGCCAGTCCGCGCTCGATCGCCGCCAGAACCTCGCCGCCGGAGCGGGAGCGCTCGAAGCCGTTGGGCACGGAGCGCAGCTCGGCCAGCGCCTCGACCGACCGCGGCGCGCGCTGGACGATGTCCATCAGCGCGTCGTCCTTGAGCACGCGCTGGCGCGGCACGTCGCGGTGCTGCGCCTCGCGCTCGCGCCACGCCGCCAGCTCCATCAGCACGGCCAGCTCCTTGGGCTTGCGGATGCGGCCCTTCAGGCGCTGCCAGGCGTTCTCGGGCTTGACCTCATAGGTCGCGGGCGAATTGAGGACCGCCATCTCCTCGGCGACCCAGCCCTCGCGGCCGGTCTGTTCGAGATCGGCCTTCAGCGCCAGATAGATGTCTCTGAGATGGGTGACGTCGGCCTCGGCATAGACGAGTTGCGCGTCGTTCAGCGGACGCCGCGACCAGTCGGTGAAGCGCGAGGATTTGTCGATGCGCGCCTTGGCGAGGTCGTTGGCGAGTTGCTCGTAGCCGACCGAGTCACCATAGCCGCAGACCATCGCCGCGACCTGCGTGTCGAACAGCGGGCTCGGCAGCACCCGGCCGAGCATCCAGACGATCTCAAGGTCCTGCCGCGCCGCATGGAAGACCTTGACCACGGCCTCATCGACCATCAGCCCGAAGAACGGGGCGAGGTCGAGCTCGGGCGCCAGCGGATCGACCAGCACCGCCTCGTCGGGCGAGGCCAGCTGGATCAGGCAGAGCTTGGGATAATAGGTCGTCTCCCGCAGGAACTCGGTATCGACCGTGACGAAGGGGTGGCTGGCGAGGCGCGCACAGGCGTCGGCGAGGTCGGCCGTGGTCGTGATCAGATTCATGCTTCGGGCTTAGCGGAGCAGGGGGCGCCCCGTCGAGTCCGCAGGCCGACAATCCCACCTGAATCCTTGACAAGCTGCGCGCCCGCGTGTGCTTACGCCGGCAGAATCGACCGCCCGCGGCTCGCCCCAGGGCGACCCCGAAAGAGATCATCCCCGTGACCCTGCATCGCTACCGTTCCCACACCTGCGGCGCCCTTCGCGACAGCGACATCGGCGCGCAGGCCCGTCTCTCCGGCTGGTGCCACCGCATCCGCGACCATGGTGGCGTGCTGTTCATCGACCTGCGCGACCATTACGGCATGACGCAGGTCGTGATCGACCCGGATTCGCCGGCCTTCGCCACCGCCGAGACGCTGCGCTCGGAATGGGTCGTTCGCATCGACGGCAAGGTGAAGGCGCGCCTCGCCGGCACTGAGAACGCCAACCTCCCGACCGGCGCCGTCGAGGTCTTCGCGACCGACATCGAGGTGCTGGGCGCGGCCGGCGAATTGCCGCTGCCGGTCTTCGGCGATCTCGAATACCCCGAGGACACCCGGCTGAAATACCGCTTCCTCGATCTGCGCCGCGAGAAGCTGCACGCCAACATCATGCTGCGCACCAAGGTCATCGATTCGATGCGCCGGCGCATGAAGGATTCGGGCTTCTCGGAATTCCAGACGCCGATCCTGACCGCCTCCTCGCCGGAGGGCGCGCGCGACTTCCTGGTGCCGAGCCGCCTGCATCCGGGCAAGTTCTACGCCCTGCCGCAGGCGCCGCAGCAATACAAGCAGCTGCTGATGATGGCCGGCTTCGACCGCTACTTCCAGATCGCGCCCTGCTTCCGCGACGAGGACCCGCGCGCCGACCGCCTGCCGGGCGAGTTCTATCAGCTCGACGTCGAGATGAGCTTCGTCGAGCAGGAGGACGTCTTCGCGACGATGGAGCCCGTGATCGGCGGCATCTTCGAGGAGTTTGGCAACGGCAAGTCCGTCACCAAGAACTGGCCGCGCATCCCCTATGCCGAGGCGATCGCGAAATACGGCTCCGACAAGCCGGACCTGCGCAACCCGCTGGTGATGCAGGACGTCTCGGAGCATTTCCGCGGTTCGGGCTTCAAGGTGTTCTCGCGCATCCTCGAGGACGAGAAGAACCGCGTCTGGGCCATCCCCGGGCCCAAGGGCGGCTCCAGAGCCTTCTGCGACCGCATGAACTCCTGGGCGCAGGGCGAGGGCCAGCCGGGGCTCGGCTATCTGATGATCAAGGAAGACGGCGAGGGGCAGGGGCCGATCGCCAACAACATCGGGCCCGAGCGCGTCGCACGCCTCATCGCCCAGATGGGCCTGCAGCCCGGCGACGCCTGCTTCTTCGCCGCCGGCAACCCCGACAAGTTCTACAAATTCGCCGGAGCGGCCCGCAACAAGGTCGGCCAGGAACTCGGGCTGATCGACGAGAACGCGTTTGCCTTCGCCTGGATCGTCGATTTCCCGATGTTCGAGTACAATGAGGACGAGAAGAAGGTCGATTTCTCGCACAACCCCTTCTCGATGCCGCAGGGCGGCCTCGAGGCGCTGAAGCGCGAGGATCCGCTCTCGCTCAAGGCCTTCCAGTATGACATCGCCTGCAACGGCTTCGAACTCGCCTCGGGCGGCATCCGCAACCACAAGCCCGAAGCGATGGTGAAGGCCTTCGAGATCGCCGGCTATGGCGAGGAGACGGTCATCGAGCGTTTCGGGGGCATGTATCGCGCCTTCCAGTACGGCGCGCCGCCCCATGGCGGCATGGCGGCCGGCGTCGACCGCATCATCATGCTGCTGGCCGGCGCCACCAACCTGCGCGAGGTCGCGCTGTTCCCGATGAACCAGCAGGCGGTCGACCTGCTGATGGGCGCACCGGCCGAGGCCTCTCCCAAGCAGCTGCGCGAGGCGCATCTGCGCATCAACGCGCCCGAGAAGAACGGCTGATCGACATGACCGCTTCCGCTCCGGCGCGCACGCTCGCGCTCGTTGGCCTCGCGGCGCTGCCGCTCTCGGCCTGCGTCTCCGGCCCGGCCAATCCGAGCGCGTCCCGCGCTTCGGAGCTTGCCAGCCTCGTCTCGCGCTCGGTCGCCTGCCGCGCCGGGGCGCCGAGCCGCAGCACGCTCGATGGCTTCATCGCAGCCGAGAAGGCCCGTGGCGCCACGCCCGAGCAACTCGCCTCCGCACGCTCGACCTATGTCACCGTCTCCGAGGCGGAGACGATCAACCAGAGCGTCAAGCCGCGCGCCTGCGATGCCGGCGAGCGGGCGGAGGTCCGCGAGAAGATGACGCGCATCCGCGCGGGCGACTTCAGCGCCCTCTGACGTCCCGCGACCGCGTCATGAGGCTTCCACCACGGCTCGCCGCCCTGTCGCTGACGCTCGGGCTTTCCGCCTGCACCACGGCGGGGCCGCTGCCCGGCACGCCGGAATTCGCGGCGGCGCAGGTCTCGCGCGCCTATGATTGCGGGCTGCGGGTCGACCGCGGCCGGGTCGTCGGCCGCCTGCCGCAGGATGAGCGGCGGCGCTTCGCCATGGCGAACGCCGCTTTCGCGGTGAAATCCTACAAGGCGCCCCGGACCTGCGATGCCGCCGAGCGCGCCTCGGTGCAGCGCGATGTGGCGGCGCTGAATTCGCTTGCCTCGGATCGGCCATCGCGGCCACAAGGCGCCGATGCCCGCCGCGAGCCTGATCACAGCCATCGTCGTCGCCCATGACAGTGCCGAGGTCCTGCCGGCCTGCCTGTCGGCGCTGGCTGCCGAGGGGGTTCCGGCGATCGTCGTCGACAATGCCAGCGGCGACGTCAGCGCCGCAATCGCGCGCGAGCGGGGCGCCACCGTCATCGCAAGCCCGCGCAACGAGGGCTATGGCCGCGCCAACAATCGCGGCGTCGACGCCAGCACCACGCCCTTCGTGCTGATCGTCAACCCGGACGTCGAGATGAGGCCGGGCGCCGTTACGGCCCTGCTCGAGGCCGCACAGCGCTATCCCGACGCGGCCCTGTTCGCCCCGCGCATCGTCGAGCCCTCGGGCCGCGTCTTCCTGCAGCCGCGCTCGCTGCTCTCGCCGGCTCATCTCAACCGCAGCGGCGCGATGGCGATCCCCGAGGGCGACGCCTGCCTGCCCTTTCTGTCGGGCGCCTGCCTGCTCGTCCGCCGCGAGGTCTTTCGGGCGCTCGGCGGCTTCGACCCGGCGATCTTCCTGTTCTACGAGGATGACGACCTCTGCCGCCGCCTGCGCGACGCCGGCCACGCGCTGGTCCATGTCCATGCCGCCGAAGCCGGGCATGGGCGAGGGCGTTCGAGTGCGCCTTCGGCGGCGCGCCGGTTCAAGGCGCGCTGGCACCTCGCCTGGTCGGAGGGCTATGTCGCCCGCAAATACGGATTGCCGCCGCCTTCCCCCGGGCGGATCCTCGAAAGCCTGGCCAAGGCGGTGGGTTATGCACTGATCCTGCGGCGCGACAAGATGGCCGCCCATGCCGGCTCCGCCGCCGGGGCGCTCGCCTGGATCCGCGGGCGATCGGCGCTCGCCCGCGAAAGGCTGGAGGCTTCGCCATGAGGAGGCTGCTCGGCGTCAGCGTCACGCGGGCCCTGGCCGGTCCGCACAACAATTTCGGCCTGCTGCGGCTCGTGCTAGCGCTCGCCGTCGTCGTCTCGCACGCCTTCAGCGTCGCGACCGGGCGCGTCGAGGACGAGCCCTGGGCGCAGACGACGGGCTTCACGCTCGGCGAGCACGCGGTGAATGGCTTCTTCGCGATCTCGGGCTTTCTCGTGACGATGAGTTATGATCGCCGCGGCTGGCGCGACTACCTGGTCGCCCGCACGCTGCGGATCGCGCCGGGCCTCATTGCCGCGACGCTGGTCGTCGCGCTCGGCCTCGGGGCGGCGATGACCCGCCTCGATCTCGGCGCCTACCTCGCCGATCCGCAGCTGCGCCGATTCATCACCGGCACGCTCACCACCTTCA
Organism: Allobosea sp. 12-68-7; assembly: GCA_002279705.1. Lineage (GTDB taxonomy): Bacteria > Pseudomonadota > Alphaproteobacteria > Rhizobiales > Beijerinckiaceae > Allobosea. Next base: position 16,297 of record NCCO01000064.1, on the reverse strand, counting down.
AGAGCGCCGCGGCCCTGCCCGGCGTCTTCGACAAAAACCCGCTGCCCTTCCCGATGGGAACGGTCTGGACGCTGAAATACGAGACGCTCTGCTATCTCGGCGTGCTCGTCGGCGGGCTGCTGGGCCTGCTGGCCCGGCCGAAGCTGGCCCTGGCGATGGGCAGCCTGCTGCTGGCCGCGACGCTGCTGCGCGAACTCATCGACTCCGAAGGTCCCAAGGGCGTCGAGACCGCGCTGCGCCTGCCGCTGATCTTCCTCGCCGGCGGGCTGATCTACCTGTTCCGGGACCGCGTGCCCCTCTCCCTGCCGGGGCTGGCGCTGGGGCTGGCCGCGCTCGTCCTGCTCTCGCCGACGCCGCTCTACAAGCCCGCCCTCTATCTGGTCACGGCCTGGGGCGTGCTGGTCCTCGCACTCGCCCCCGGATTGACCCGGCGGAGCACGGAGCCGCCCTCCGACCTGTCCTACGGGGTCTATCTCTATGGCTGGCCGATCCAGCAGGCGAGCCACGCCCTGTTCCCCGCCGCCGGCGCGATGACGCTGTTCTGGCCGGGCCTGCTCGTCACGCTCGCCGTCGCCTGGCTGTCCTGGCATCTGGTCGAGAAGCCCGCACTCGGCCTCAAGCGCCGGCTGATCGCCGCTGGCTAGCTGCGGCCGGCCTGGCCGCGGTCGCTCGTCAGAGATGGAGATCCTTCAGGGGCGTGGTGATGATGCGCTTGATTTCGCGGATCTGCCGCATCACCAGCCGCGTCTTCATCAGCAGCATGTTCCCGGCCGCGAGCAGTTCGGCCTCCCGCGCCGCGAAGGCGTTGCGGCCCGGCTGCGCCTTCAGCGGGCTGATCTCACCAATCTCGTCGGGAGCGCTGTTGCGGCCCGCCACGACCAGGATCTCCTCGATCGCAGGCTTGCCGCCACGCAGGCTCTTGCCGATCGTCTGGCGCAGGGCCTCTTCGAAGCCCTCGGCGGCATCCCGCAGCGGCTTCTGCATCACGGCGCTCGAATCCCGCCACTGGATGCCCTTGCGATAGGCGGGAACCCACTGGACCTGCGCCTCGAGAAGGTTGAGCCCGGCATAGCGTGCCAGCGCGGGGAAGGCGTCGTCGTAGAAGCGCCAGCAATCGACCGGAAAGCGGTGGCGCGGCCCGCCACCGGGCGAGGTGATGAAGGCGAGGCCGTTGGGCTTCAGCACCCGCGCGATTTCGAGGATCGTGATCCAGAAATACTCCGCGTGCTCGAAGACCTCCGAGCAGGTGACGACATCGATCGATCCGCTGGCGATCTCGCTCCAGTCATAGGGGTCGGCGAGCCATGGCGGCACGGTTGGCGAGGCTCTGCCCATCGACCATGGCGGAACCGACATCCAGCACGGTCAAAGCGGAGCTCTCACAGTCCGAGAGATAGGCAGCCCGGAAGACGCAAGCCTTGTCATAGGCAGAAGAGTGCATGAACAACGCCACTGTCAGAACGCCTGCGCGAGGCCCCTGCTCAGATGGACATTTGTTTCTAAATGTACAACTGAAATCTCCCCGCGTCAGGTTGTCATGGTGAACCCGCCCGCACCTCATGCGCTTCTTCACGATCCGGCGAAAAGAACTCAGCGATCCGGTTCGACATGAGAACGGGCAAAAGCTGCACCACATCCTCTCGCGGCAGCAGCCACCACCGGCTGGCCAACAGCGAGACGATCTCGGCTTCCTCGAAGCGCATCCGCAGGATTCGGGCCGGATTGCCGCCGACGATCGCGTAAGGCGGCACGTCCCGCGTCACCACCGCCCGCGCCGCCACGACGGCACCGGTGCCGATGGTCACGCCCGACAGGATCAGGCTCTGCGAGCCGAGCCAGACGTCGTGTCCGATCGTGACGTCGCCCCGGCTCGTGTGGCTGCCGGCGATGCCGGCGGCCTCCGGCCAGAGCCCCGGCAGGACCGGAAACGGATAGGTCGTCGCCCAGTCGGTGCGGTGGTTGCCACCGAGCAGGATTTCGACGCCGTCGGCGATCGAGCCGTAGCGGCCGATCATCAGCCGGGCTCCGCTCTCGGGAAAGCGCACCTTGGGTCGGCCATAGGTCCAGGCGCCGGCCGCGATCTGGCCAGGCCGCCTCGCGATCAGCGCGGCGAGATGCAGGCGCGTCTGGTTGTGCGGATTGACCCGCTTGCCCAGCAGCCCCCGGGCCGCGGGCGCGAGCCCGGCCCACCAGGCGACGAGCGGCCCGGGCCGCCACTGTGCATCCTCCGGCGGCAGCAGGCCGTCCGGACCGCCCGAGGTCGTCACCGCGCTTCGGCCTTGAGGTCGATCTTGTCGAGGATTTCGGTCGGATCGGTGAGGGTGATCACATCGGCGAGGCCGATGCCGCCGCCCGAACGGGCGCGGGCGTCGAGGGTCAGCGTCCCGGGCTGGGCGACGAAGCGCGACACCGCCGCCGTCAGCGCCTTGGCGGCGTCGGAGGGCCCGAGGATCGAGGCCAAGCCCAGGCTCGCGATCATCGCGAATTGCTGGCGCATCTCGTCGGGCTTGCGGCCGGCCTTGCGCGCCTCATTGGCGATCAGCTTCTCGACGAGGCCGAAATTCTCCAGCTTCGCAGTCAGGCCGCGGGCCGTGGCGCCGAGCGCAGCGACCTGAGCCAGCGCGATGTCGTTCGAGAACAGGTCCTTGGTGACGTTGCCGAGCGTGCCGGACAGGTCGAGCCGCGCCAGCCCTTCGCCGCCGAGCGCGATCTGCCGGATGGCGAGCTCGCTGCGCGCCGCCTCCCAGGCGAGATCGATCCGCGCATTCAGGTCGAGCGAGCGGATGCCCATGGCGATCAGGTCGCGCGCGGCGGGATTGCCGGCCCCCTCGGTGATCGGCGCGACCAGCTTGTCGAGCGTCAGGACGAGGCTGGTCGGGATGCCGTTGAGCTGCTCGCCGGCCTTCACCTCGAAGACGCCGAGACCGATGCGGACCGGCTGGCCCCCGGGCGCCATCGGCGGCGCATCGACCGAGAGGCCGGTCATGCGGATCGTGCCGATCGTGGGCACGTAGCGACGCCAGTCGATGGCGGCGTCGGCGCCCGCGGACTTCGCGAGATCCTCGCGCAGCGCCTTGATCACCGGGCCGTAGGAGAAACCGGAATAGCTGATCGCATCGACCAGGCCCTTGGCGCCGCCGCCGGCAAACTGCAGGCCCTCCAGCACGAAACCGGATTTCGCCGGCGCATCCTCGCCATAGGCGATGCGCGCGATCCTGATGTCGACCGGTCCGGGGTTCGCCGCAGACTTGCCTCCAGGCTTGGCCCCTGGCTTTGCGGCCTCGGGCTCGACCACGGTCATCACCATGTCGCGGATCTCGCCGCTGCCGATCTCGACACGGTCGTAGAAGCCGAGCAGGGCGATGCCCATGCGCTTCTCCGCCTCGCGCCGGACCGGATCGTCCTTCCTGGCACCACCGGCTGCGGTCTGCTCGGAGAGCGCCATCGCCCGGGTCAGCAGATCGCCGAGCGGCTCGGGGCCGACGCCCGCTGCCAAGTCGCGGCTGGTCGCGCGGCCGACGCTCATCTTGCCGGCCGGTCCCATGTCGATGCTGTAGCCATCCTGCTCGGCGCGGCGCAGCAGGGGCCGCACCGGCTCGGTCTGGCCTGCGGCGACGCGGTCGACGAGGACCCGCGCGGTCTGCCGGATGTCGAAGCCCTCGAAGCGCATCGCCAGCAGCGTGCCGCTGAGCTTGCCGCCGTCGGGGCTCTGGCCGGCCAGCGTCCCGCCCGCCGCCTCGCCGCGCACGATCTGGCCGTCGCGGATGTCCGAGAAGCGCACATCGCGATAGGTCGTGACCTGCTTCTGCTTGCCCTGCGCGACCTCGACGATGAGTTCCGGTGCGCGAATCTCGGCCGCGCTCAGGCGGTCGATGCGGGCCAGGGCCGTCTCGCCACTCTTGATGTCGAGCAGGCTGCGAAAGGCTTCACGCTCCAGGGGGGAGCCCTTCACCTCGAGCTTCGGGGCCGACAGGGTGACGAGGCCGAACTCCATGCGGACATTGTCGAGCTGGAAATCGGCCGCGGCGAGCGGCTGCGACATCGCCAGCGTGGCGAAAGCGAGGGCGGCGCGAAGAGGGCGGCGCAGGCGCGGAGCGATCATGACGGTCTCCTGTTCTGTGGTGGCGACCCTGCCCCAAGCCGGCGTTGAAGAAAAGCCGAGCCCGGCCAACATGCTGACGAAAGGCTTGACCGCTCGGCGAGCTTGGCTGCCATCTGTCGCAGATTCGCCACCTGCGGCATCATAGCTTTGCAGGATGCGCAACCCGAACCGCCCCGCAGCCGGCGCTCCCGGAGACACCATGCCGATCCAGGCCCGAACCCGTTCGTCTCTCGCCGGTCTCGCCGCCGCCAGTCTCGCGCTGACCGCGGCCTGGGCGCCCGTCCCGCAGGCGAGCGCGGCCCCCCTGACGGTCGCCCAGTCCGCGCCGGCCGGCCAGGCGACGGCGCTCGAGACGCTCGCGATCGTCAGCGGCGACAAGCGCCATGGCTTCCAGGTCGAGGTGATGCGCACGCCCGAGCAGCGGGCGAGGGGGCTGATGCACCGTCGCTACCTGCCGGCCGACCGCGGCATGCTGTTCGATTTCGGCCGCACCGAGCCGGTCGCGATGTGGATGGAGAACACCTACATCCCCCTCGACATGCTGTTCATTCGCGCCGACGGCACGATCGCGCGCATCGCCGAGAACACCGAGCCCCTGTCGCAGCGGACGATTCCCTCCGGCGAGCCGGTGCTGTCGGTGCTCGAGGTCAATGGCGGGGTGAGCCGCACGCTCGGTCTCAAGCCGGGCGACCGGGTCGAACACCCCCTGTTCAGGCGCTGATCGCGGGCCGCTTTCGCTTGCGGCGCAGGCAAGGGACGTGATAGCCAACCGCCACGCGTGGAATGGCCAAGTCGGGGTATAGCGCAGCCCGGTAGCGCATCTGCTTTGGGAGCAGAGGGTCCCAGGTTCGAATCCTGGTGCCCCGACCATTCCGGGCGTCTCGCAGCCGGGCCGGTTCCGGTGGTGAGCCGTGACAGACGGCCAGGATTTCAGGTGAGCGCCGAGCGAGAGCCATGACCGCACGCATCTATCGCCCCGCCCGGACGGCCATGCAGTCCGGCACCGCCAAGACCGAGCGCTGGCTCCTCGAATACGAGCCGGAGCAGCCGCGCCAGATCGAGCCGCTGATGGGCTGGACCTCGTCGGGCGACATGAAGAGCCAGGTCAAGCTCTGGTTCGACAGCGAGGCCGAGGCCGTGACCTACGCCACGCGCAACGGCATTCCCTTCCGTGTCGAGCAGCCGCAGGAGCCGCTGCGCCGGACAGTGGCCTATTCCGACAATTTCAAGTTCTCGCGCCGCGGACAGTGGACGCATTGACGATTTGCCGGGGGGAGGGCATCCGCCTTCGCTCCCCATGAGACAAGGCGAGGGCCTCGGCCTTCGCTTTAGGGCCCGTAGCTCAGATGGATAGAGCAGCAGCCTTCTAAGCTGCTGGTCGCTGGTTCGAATCCAGCCGGGCTCGCCATTATTGTTCCTGTTTCACCGCGTCGTCGTCGCGGGCGCAGCCACAGCCCGCAGGAGCAGCCTTACTCCTCCCGGCCCCAGTTGCGCAGGCGCCGGATCGCGGCGACGGGGTCCGCCGGGCGTCGCTGCCACAGGCCGTGCAGCAGCCCGCCAAGGAAGAACAGCCCGAAGCTCGGCAGCGCCACCGCGATCGGTGCCGTGACGACGCCCATGGCACAACCGCCGGAATCGCCGGCGCCGCATTTCGGATCGAAGATCATCGCGCCGAAGACGAGGATGATGGCCGCGAGCGGGCCGATCAGCAGGCCCCAGAAGCCGGTCCGCAGCGCCTTGAGGAACAGCCGGCCCATGTCGCGTCTCCCGGCGACGCGCCTGGCTGGCGCGGCCCCGCGATGCTGTCACGGGGCGAGCGCGAGGTCCATGCGCTTGCCGGGACGCAGCATGCGGCGTAAACCGCGCCGGCCGTCGCTGGCGGCCTTCGCCTTGATCATGCCCGAAAGACCGGTCATCGCCGCACCGCCCCGCGGGTGAGGCCGCCCGGCCTTTCCGGCCCAGAGCCAGTTGCGATCGGACCGGTCGCGAGGATGTCCATGCCGTCGCTCACCTCCGCGCTCGATCGTCTCGCGACGCTGGCCTGCGCCAGCCACGCCCGCGCCTGCGCGTTCCTTGTGCTGCTCTCTCTTGGCGCCTTCCTGCCCGGCTTCCAGACACTGCAGCCGCTCGACCGGGACGAACCCCGCTTCGCCCAGGCGAGCAAGCAGATGCTCGAGACGCGCGATTTCGTCGACATCCGCTTCCAGGAGGACGCGCGCCACAAGAAGCCGGTTGGGATCTACTGGCTGCAGAGCGCGACCGTCGCCGCCGCCGAGGCGCTGGGCGTGCCGCAGGCGCGCACGCAGATCTGGCTCTACCGCATTCCCTCGCTCGTCGGCGCCATCGCCACCGTGCTGCTGACCTACTGGGCCCTGCTCGCCTTCGTCAGCGCGCGCATGGCGCTGCTCGGCGCCTCGCTGATGGCGGCCTGCGTCCTGCTCGGCGTCGAGGCCCGCATCGCCAAGACCGACGCGCTTCTGGCGGCCTGCGCGGTCGCGACCATGGGCGCGCTGGCACGGGTCTGGCTCGACTGGACGCGCTCGCTCGCCTTCGTCCCGAGCTCGCGCAACTGGCTGGTGTTCTGGGGCGCCACGGCGCTGGGGCTGCTGCTCAAGGGGCCGATCGTCCCCATGGTCTGGGGCCTCGCCATCCTCGTCCTCAGCGCCAGGGAGCGCAGCGTCCGTTGGCTGGCACCGCTGCGCTTCGGCCGCGGCCTGCTGCTGTGCCTCGTCGTCGTCCTGCCCTGGTTTCTGGCGATCGCCTGGAAGACCGGCGGCAGCTTCTTCGCCGAGAGCGTCGGACAGGACATGCTCGGCAAGGTCGCGGAGGGGCAGGAGAAGCATTGGGGGCCGCCGGGTCTCTACCTCCTGGTCTTCTTCGGGACCTACTGGCCGGCCGCCGCCTTCGCCGCTATGGCCGTGCCCTTCGCCTGGGCGCGCCGGCGCGAGCCGCAGGTGCTGTTCCTGCTGGCCTGGATCGTGCCGTCCTGGCTCGTCTTCGAGGCCGTGCCGACCAAGCTGCCGCATTATGTGCTGCCGCTCTATCCGGCCGTGACCGGGCTGCTGCTGCTCGCGCTCGTCAATGGCGGGATCGACCGGTTCCGGCGCGGCTCCGTCGCCACGGCGCTGCTGGTGGTGATCGTGCCGCTGGTCCTGACCGGCGTCATCGTCGCGGCCAACTGGTCGCTGGACGGCACCATTCCCTTTCTCGCCTTGCCGTTCCTGCTGCTGGCGCTCCTCGTCGCCGCCACGGTGGTGGCCGCCTTCCGCCGCAGCGACTTCGAAGGCGCGCTCTGGCGCGGGGTCGTCGCCAGTCTGCTGCTCGGCCTGGGGGTCTACGGCTTCGCGGTCGAGAGCCTGCGCGCCTTCAAGCTCTCGCCGCGCCTGGCCGAGGCGGTGCGCTCCGTCGGCTGCTCCGATCCGGCGGTGATCACCGTCGGCTACCGCGAGCCGAGCCTCGTCTTCCTCATCGGCACCGATCTCGCCATGGGCCCGGACGGCGCCGCCGCCGCTGCCTTCCTGGGTCAGCCCGGCTGCCGCATCGCGCTCCTGGAAGCCCGCCACGCCGCCAGTTTCCAGGCCGCACTGCCGGCCACCGGCGTCACGCCCCGGCTGGTGACGACGCTGCGCGGCTTCAATCTCAATGGCGGCCGCCGCCTCGAGATTTCGGTCCTGGCACGGCCATGACCACCCTGCCGTTGCGCCGCGCCTGAAAGTTCCTTGCCCTGTCGGCCGCCCTGACGCAGGTTGCGGGCCGTTTTTCCGGATGATCGTCTGTTGACCGACCCGCTCCCGCCGCCTGAAACCGCTTCGCCCGCGCTGCTGCTCAGCATCGTCGTGCCCGTCCGCAACGAGGTCGGCAATGTCGGGCCGCTGGTCGCCGACATCGAGGCGGCCTGCCGCGACATCGCGGCCTTCGAGGTGATCTACGTCAATGACGGCTCGACCGACGGGACGGCGGCGGCGCTCGCCGCGCTGGCGGCGCAGCGGCCCTGGCTGCGGATCGTGAGCCACGCCCAATCCTGCGGCCAGAGCGCGGCGGTGAGGAGCGGCGTGCGCCATGCCCGCGCGCCCATCGTCGCGACGCTGGACGGCGACGGCCAGAACGATCCCGCCTTCCTGCCGGCGATGCTGACGGCGCTCCAGCAGGCCGGGTTGCAGGCCGGGCTCGTCCAGGGCCAGCGCGTCGGCCGCAAGGATACCGGCTTCAAGAAGCTGCAGTCGCGCATCGCCAACGGCGTCCGCGGGCGCCTTCTGAAGGACGGCACGCGCGATGCCGGCTGCGGACTGAAATGCTTCCGGCGCGAGGCCTATCTGGCGCTGCCCTATTTCGATGCGCTGCACCGCTTCATGCCGGCGCTGATGGTGCGCGAGGGCTACACGGTCGTGCATCTCGACGTGCGCGACCGGCCGCGTCTCACAGGCGTGTCGAATTACGGCTTCTTCGACCGGCTCTGGGTCGGCATGCTCGACCTCGTCGGCGTCTGGTGGCTGATCCGCCGCCACCGCCGCGTGCCCCAGATCGTGCCGGAGGCCCAGCCATGATCATCTCGATCGGCCATGCCGTCTCGGACTATCTCTACGACGTCTTCGTGCTGAAGTTCGACTTCTGGCTCGCCTTCGGCATCATCGCGCAGCTGCTCTTCACCGCCCGGTTCCTCGTCCAGTGGCTGGCGAGCGAGCGGGAGGGCAAATCCGTGATGCCGCTCTCCTTCTGGTACTTCTCGATGGCCGGCGGCCTGATGACCCTGATCTACGGCATCGTCCGGCGCGAGCCGATCATCATCATGGGCCAGGCGCTGGCGATGGTGATCTACACCCGCAACCTGATCCTGATCTTCCGCAACAAGCGCCGCGAGCGCCTTTCCGCGGATTGAACCGGCCCGGCATCCCGCTCACGCCGCCGCGCGCAGCCGGGCGAAGCCGCCGTCGAGATCGGCCTTGAGGTCGTCGAGGTCCTCCAGCCCGATATGGATGCGGATGGTCGGGCCCTTGAAGGCGGGCGTCGTCGCCGTGCGGTAGGCCCGGCAGTCGAAGGGCAGGACGAGGCTCTCATAGCCGCCCCAGGACGCGCCCATCCCGAACAGGGTCAGCCCGTCCAGCATGGCCGCGACCGCCGTCATCGAGACCGGCGCGAGCTCGAAGCCAAACAGCGAAGAGGCGCCGGTGAAATCGCGTTGCCAGAGCCCGTGGCCGGGGTCCTCCGGCAGCGCCGGGTGCATCACCCGCGCGACCTCGGGCCGGGCCGCCAGCCACTGCGCCATGGCGATGCCGGCGGGCATCTGCTCCTTCAGCCGGATCGCCATGGTGCGCATGCCGCGCAGCGTCAGGAAGGCGTCTTCCGGCGCGATGATCACGCCGAGCTGTTCCCAGCTCGCCCGCAGCTGACGGTAGAGCTCCGGCGTGCGCGCCGAGATCGTCCCGATCAGGACGTCCGAATGGCCGGCATAGTACTTCGTCCCCGCCTGGACGGTGATGTCGACCCCGGCCCTGTGGCTGTCGAAGAACAGGGGCGTCGCCCAGGTGTTGTCCATCATCACCAGGATGTCGCGGGCATGGGCTGCCGCCACGATCGCCGGGATGTCCTGCATCTCGAAGGTCTGGGAGCCGGGCGCCTCGGTCCAGACCGCGCGCGTGTTCGGCTTGAACAGCGTCTCGATGCCCGCACCGATCGCCGGATCGTAATAGGTCGTCTCGATGCCCATCCGTTTCAGCATCGTCGCGCAGAAATTCCGCGTCGGCCGGTAGACGCTGTCGGTCACCAGGACGTGATCGCCGGCCGACAGGAAGGCGAGGAAGGGCAGGGTGCAGGCGAGCAGGCCGGACGGCGTCACCACCGTGCCCGCGCCGCCCTCGATCGTGTTGCAGGCCGCGACCAGCGCGTCGATCGTCGGATTGCCCTGGGTGCCGTAGGTGTAGCGGGCGCGCCGCGCCAGGAAGTCTTCGGTATTGGGGTAGACGACGGTCGAACCGCGCTGGATCGGCGGGTTGACGAAGCCGTAACTGTCGTCGGGATCGCGCCCGGCCATCACCAGGCGGGTGCGTTCGCGCAGGCGCGCGAAATCGGATTCGGACAGCTTTTTCATCGAATCGATAGCCGGAGAAGCGGTCGGGAGGCAGGCGGGCAGGCTTGACCGCCCCCACAAACTCGCATGTGATGCATGCAGTAGACAAGGGGCGGCGTCGCGAGACGCCTCGGCTTGACGCTCATCCGGGGCTCTGGCAATCGACAAACGGGAAGTCGCTTAATTTCTGAGCAAACGAGCGGAGTGCACCCCGCCAGCGACAGGACCTACGGCGCCCGCCGGCCGAGTCCGGGCAGAAGATTTCAATGGGAGAGAGTTCGATGAAAAAGATGATAACAGCCGCCATCGGCGGTCTCGGATTGGCGCTCGTGGCGACGACGGTGTCGGCGCAGGCGCCCGCGACGCTGGCTCAGGTCAAGCAGCGCAACCAGGTGATCTGCGGTTCCAACACCGGGCTGGCCGGCTTCGGCGTTCCCGACGGGCAGGGCAAGTGGAGCGGCCTCGACGTCGATCTCTGCCGCGCCGTGTCGGCCGCGATCTTCAACGACCCGGACAAGGTCAAGTTCATCCCGCTGTCGTCGAAGGACCGCTTCACCGCGCTGCAGTCGGGCGAGGTCGATCTGCTCGTCCGCAATTCGACCTGGACGATGTCGCGCGACACCCAGCTCGGCATCATGTTCGCCGGCGTGAACTACTATGACGGCCAGGGCTTCATGGTCCGCAAGAAGCTGGGCGTGACGTCCGCCCTGCAGCTGTCGGGCGCCTCGATCTGCACCCAGCAGGGCACCACGACCGAGCTGAACCTCGCGGACTTCTTCCGCTCCAACAACCTGAAATACGAGGTCGTCGCCTTCGCCTCCTCCGACGAGACGATCAAGGCCTATGACGCCGGCCGCTGCGACGCCTTCACCACCGACGCTTCCGGACTCTATGCCGAGCGCCTGAAGCTGACCGCCCCCGCCGACCACATGATCCTGCCGGAGATCATCTCCAAGGAGCCGCTCGGCCCCTCCACCCGCAACAACGACACGGTCTGGTTCAACATCGTCAAGTGGACGCACTACGCCATGATCAATGCCGAGGAACTCGGTGTGACCAAGGCGAATGTCGACGAGATGCTGAAGTCGCCCAACCCCGAGATCAAGCGTCTGCTCGGCACCGAGGGCAAATTCGGCGATGGCCTGGGCCTGACCACGGACTGGGCCTACCGGATCATCAAGCATGTCGGCAATTACGGCGAATCCTTCGAGCGTAATGTCGGCGCCGGCTCGCTGCTGAAGATCGCGCGCGGCCAGAACGCGCTCTGGACCAAGGGCGGCCTGCAGTACGCTCCGCCGATCCGCTGAGAACGATGGGCGGGCGCCCGCGTGAACCGGCGCCCGCCCATTTTTTTGAACGTCACTTCCAAGCAATCTCAACGAAAATTGCGCTGTCGCCGGCCTTGGTCCGGGACTTGCTAAGTCATCGACACTCGTCGGATCGTCGAGAACGGGACGAACCCGTTCCGCCAACAGGGGAAGTTCAATGAAGTCATTCGCCACTGCAGCCATCGCTGCGGCGATCTCGGTTTTCGCGGCAGGCTCCGTCCAGGCCCAGACCAACACCCTCGCCCAGGTCAAGAACCGCGGCATTCTGCACTGCGGCTCCGGCACCGGCCTCGCCGGTTTCGGCCTCCCCGATGCTCAGGGCAACTGGACCGGTCTCGACGTCGATCTGTGCCGTGCGGTCGCCGCCGCGATCTTCAACGATCCGGCCAAGGTCAAGTTCATCCCGCTGTCGGCGAAGGACCGTTTCACGTCGCTGCAGTCGGGCGAGGTCGATCTGCTCTCGCGCACCACGACCTGGACAATGTCGCGCGACACGTCGCTCGGGCTCAATTTCGCCGGCGTCAATTACTATGACGGCCAGGGCTTCATGGTCCGCAAGAAGCTCGGCGTCGATTCCGTGCTCAAACTGGCCGGCGCCTCGATCTGCACCCAGCAGGGCACCACGACGGAGCTCAACCTGGCCGACTATTTCCGGGCCAACAACCTGAAATACGAGGTCGTCGCCTTCGCCTCCAACACCGAGACCGTCAAGGCCTATGAATCGGGCCGCTGCGACGCGTTCACCACCGATGCCTCCGGCCTCTATGCGGAGCGCCTGACGTTGTCGGCTCCGGCCGATCACATCGTCCTGCCCGAGATCATCTCGAAGGAGCCGCTCGGGCCCGTCGTCCGCCATGCCGACGATCTCTGGCTCGACGTCGTCAAGTGGACGCATTTCGCGATGCTCAACGCCGAGGAGCTCGGCGTCGGCAAGGCCAATGTCGATGAGATGCTGAAGTCGCCCAATCCCGAGATCAAGCGTCTGCTCGGCACCGAGGGCAAGTTCGGCGAGGCGATCGGCCTGACCAATGACTGGGCCTACCGGATCATCAAGCATGTCGGCAATTACGGCGAGGTTTTCGAGAAGAACGTCGGCCAGGGTTCGCTGCTGAAGATCGCGCGCGGCCAGAATGCGCTCTGGACCAAGGGCGGGCTGCAATACGCCCCGCCGATCCGCTGATAGGCCGCGAGGCCTGGTCCAAACCGGCTTGGACGGTCCGGTGGCGTCAACGCCGCCACCGGACCGTCGCAACCAAAAAACCAAAAAAGGGCGTAACAGGTGTCGAGCATTCCGACCGATGCGGTCAAACCCGGCAGGGCCTCGCTGTTCTACGATCCCAAGATCCGGGGCTATGTCTATCAGTTCGTCCTGCTGGCGGTCGTGGCCTTCGTGATCTGGTCCGCCGCCTCGAACGCGATCGAGAACCTCCGCGCCCAGAAGATCGCCTCCGGCTTCGGCTTCTGGCACAACGCCGCCGGCTTCGACGTCAACCAGAAGCTGATCCCCTTCAGCGCCTCGGGCTCGACCTATGGCCAGGCCTTCTGGGTCGGCCTACTCAACACGCTGCTGGTCGCTTCGATCGGCATCGTCCTGTCGACCTTTCTCGGGTTTTTCGTCGGTGTGGCGCGGCTCTCGAGCAATTGGGTGCTGGCGAAGCTGGCGATGATCTATGTCGAGGTCATCCGAAACCTGCCGCTGCTGCTGCAGCTGTTCTTCTGGTACAATGCGGTGCTCAAGCCGCTGCCCGACGCGCGCAACTCGATCGCGCTGCCCGGCTCGATCTTTCTCAACAACCGCGGCCTGATCCTGCCCAACCCGCAGTTCGGACCGGCCTTCCAGGCGGTGGTGATCGCCTTCTTCGTCGCCGTCGTGGTGGCGTTCGTGTTCTATCGCTGGTCCAAGACGCAGCAGGCCCGCACCGGAACCCAGTATCCCAACGGTCTCATCACCCTCGCGCTGATCCTCGGCGTGCCGCTGCTGGTGTTCTTCCTCGCCGGCAGCCCGCTCTCCTTCGAGTTGCCGCAGCAGGGCCGCTTCAACCTGACCGGCGGCCTGCAGATCTTTCCCGAATTCGTCGCCCTGCTGATCGGCCTGACCACCTACACGGCGGGCTTCATCGCCGAGGTCGTCCGCGCCGGCATCCTCGCGGTCTCCAAGGGCCAGACCGAGGCCGCCCATGCGCTGGGCCTGCGCCCGGGCCCGACGCTGAAGCTGGTCGTGATCCCGCAGGCGATGCGGGTCATCATCCCGCCGCTGACCTCGAACTATCTCAATTTGACCAAGAACTCGTCGCTCGCGGTGGCGATCGGCTATCCCGACCTGGTCCAGGTCTTCACCGGCACCGTCCTGAACCAGACAGGGCAGGCGGTCGAGGTCGTCGCCATCACCATGGCGGTCTATCTGACGATCTCGCTCGTCACCTCGCTGTTCATGAACATCTACAACAAGCGCATGGCGCTGGTGGAACGGTGAGGGCGCCCCGATGACCGACGCGACACTCGAAAACGCCCCCCATGCCTTCGTCCGCAAACAGACCCTGGAGCAGGAGGCGCCACCGCTCTCCGTGGCGGGGCCCCTGGCCTGGGTCCGCAACAACCTCTTCTCGGGACCGGTCAACAGCTTCATGACGCTGATCTGCGTCTATGTGGTCGCCACCAGCCTGCCTGACCTGATCCGCTTCTACTTCATCGACGCGGTCTGGAGCGGGACCAACCGCGACGCCTGCCTCGCCGACAAGGTCGGTCGTCCGGTTGGCGCCTGCTGGGCCTATGTCGCCGACCGGTTTCAGTACTTCATCTACGGCTCCTATCCGGTGTCGCAACGCTGGCGCGTCAACATCGTCTTCCTGATGTTCGCACTGGCTGTCGTCTGGATGCTCTGGGACCGGGCTCCGCTGAAGAAGCTCGGCGCGTTTTTCTTCTTTGTCGTGATGCCGCTCGGCGCCTATGTGCTGCTGGTCGGCGGCGCGGACGCCGAGGGTGTCCTGCGCACCGTGATCATGATCACGCTGGCGCTGGCGGTGCTCTATCTCGTCCTCTCCTTCGTCCCTGGCATCGCCCGCTTCTGGACCCCGGCACCGCTGCTCGAGGTCGAGAGGGCGGCGACGCCCCTGCAGCGCTTCCAGAACCCCAAGCGTCTGATCCTGCTCGCGCTCGTCGTCTTCGGCCTGATTGCGGTGTTGGCGGACACGGCGGGTCTGCCGCGGGCCGATACCGGCCTCTGGGGCGGCATCATGGTCACCTTCCTGATCGCCGCGGTCGGCATCGTCTTCTCGCTGCCGCTCGGCGTCCTGCTGGCGCTCGGGCGCCGCTCGCGGCTGCCGATCATCCAGCTTCTCTCGGTGATCTTCATCGAGTTCGTGCGCGGCGTGCCGCTGATCACCGTGCTGTTCATGGCCAACACCATGCTGCCGCTCTTCGTGCCGCAAGAATGGTCGCCCGACCGCCTGCTGCGCCCGCTGATCGGCGTCGCCCTCTTCGCCGCAGCCTATATGGCGGAGGTGATCCGAGGCGGCCTGCAGGCGATCCCGAAGGGCCAGTACGAAGGCGCCATGTCGCTCGGCCTCGGCTACTGGCAAATGATGCGGCTGATCATCCTGCCGCAGGCGCTGCGGATCGTGATCCCCGGGATCGTCAACACCTTCATCGGGCTGTTCAAGGATACGACGCTGGTCACCGTCGTCGGCATCTTCGACTTCCTGCGCACCATCGAGGCGACCCTGGTCGATCCGACCTGGGCGACGCCGACCACCCGCGCGACGGGCTATGCCTTCGCCGCGATCTTCTATTTCCTGTGTTGCTGGGGCATGTCCCGCTACTCGGTTTCGGTCGAGCAGCGTCTTGCCGCCGGTCAGAAGCGTTGAAAGGACCAGCCTCATGGCCATGGCAGAAACCACCAGCACCCGTCCGGCGGCTCTCAAGCCCACCTCGCTCAACACCCCGACAGCGGTCGAGATGGTCGGCGTGAACAAATGGTATGGCGAGTTCCACGTGCTGCGCGACATCAACCTCAAGGTCGAGCGCGGCGAGAAGCTCGTCATCTGCGGCCCCTCCGGCTCCGGCAAATCGACGATGATCCGCTGCATCAACCGGCTGGAGGAGCACCAGAAGGGCTCGATCATCGTGGACGGCACGGAACTCACCAACGACCTCAAGAAGATCGACGAGATCCGCCGCGACGTCGGCATGGTCTTCCAGCACTTCAACCTGTTCCCGCATCTCACGATCCTTGAGAACCTGACGCTGGCGCCGATCTGGGTGAAGAAGCTGCCGAAGAAGGACGCCGAGGAAATCGCGATGCACTATCTCAAGCGCGTCAAGATTCCCGAGCAGGCGTTGAAATACCCGGGCCAGCTTTCCGGTGGCCAGCAGCAGCGCGTCGCCATCGCCCGCTCGCTCTGCATGAGCCCGAAGATCATGCTGTTCGACGAGCCGACCTCGGCGCTCGACCCCGAAATGGTCAAGGAGGTCCTCGACACCATGGTCTCGCTGGCGGAGGAGGGCATGACCATGCTCTGCGTCACCCACGAAATGGGTTTCGCCCGTCAGGTCGCCGACCGCGTCATTTTCATGGATGCCGGCCAGATCGTCGAGATGAACAAGCCCGAGGCCTTCTTCAAGAACCCGCAGCACGAGCGCACCAAGCTCTTCCTGAGCCAGATCCTGCACTGAGGCGAACCCCAGTCCTCGCCGCCGCCGCGCCCGTCGCGGCGGCGACTCAGGGGACAAAGGACCGCTGGCCGAGGTTGACCTCCCCCATCGGAGGACCACCATGAGGCGCGTCATTCCTGTTCTGCTGACCGC
>NCCO01000063.1:800-15835 GCA_002279705.1 Allobosea sp. 12-68-7 | reverse complement strand
ATCGTCGAGGCAGGCGCGCAGCGCAGCCGCCAGGTCGCGCATGGCGTCGGCGTCAACGACGTAGGGCGGCATGACATACACCGTATTGCCGATCGGGCGAATGAATACGCCTTGCCCCAGCGCCGCCTGGTGCAGGCGGGTGGCGAAACCAGGCTGTGCCTCAGCCACGTCGAACGCCCAGATCATGCCGCACTGACGGAAATGGCGTACCCGCGGGTGTATCGCCACGTCGGCCAGCAATCCCGTGAATTCCTGCGCCTTGATGCGGTGCCAGAGCGCCTTGACCTGCTCGGGCGCGAGATCGCGCGCCTCGCCGAAGACATGCGGGTGGCGCCGGATCAGCTTGGCGGTGATGGCCTCGACCACGTCCGGAAAGGCGAAGGCACCTTCCTCTTCCGCCATGCGGGCGTGGAAGACGACCTGGAGCAGGAGATCGCCGAGTTCGTCCTTCAGGTCGAGCTTGTCGCCGCGGGCGACCGCGTCGGCGACCTCATAGGCTTCCTCGACCGTGTAGGGCGCGATCGAGGCGAAGTCCTGCTCGAGATCCCAGGGGCAGCCGCTGCCCGGCGTGCGCAGGGCCGCCATGATCTCGATCAGGCGGGCGATGTCGGGGGAGGGCTGCAAAGGCTGAAACTCGCGCTGAAATCCTCTAGGGTTCCTCCCATGATTCAAGTCACCCCGTCTATCGCGATCGACGAGAGCGAGATCGAGGAGAGCTTCGTGCGCGCCTCCGGCCCGGGCGGGCAGAACGTCAATAAGGTGTCGAGCGCGGTGCAGCTGCGCTTCGACGCGCGCCGCTCGCTGTCGCTGCCCAACGAGGTGGCGATCCGGCTGATGAAGCTCGCCGGCAGCCGGCTGACCCAGGACGGTGTCATCGTCATCGTGGCGCAGGCGCAGCGCAGCCAGAAGCGCAACCGCGAGGAGGCGCTCGAGCGGCTGCTGGAGATGATCCGCGAAGCGGCGGTGCGGCCCCAGACGCGCCGCCCGACCAAGCCGACCAAGGCCTCCAAGGAGCGCAGGCTGGTCTCCAAGGACAAGCGCTCGACGATCAAGGCCGGGCGCTCCAGGCCCGGCACGGACTGATGGTTTTCGGAGGAGGGCGCTCCGACGGGGCACGCGCCGAACGCCGGGCGCCACGGCGGATCACGTCGGATTATCTCCAGCGCGCGGCGATGCATTATCTCGAGCGCTATGCGGCGCCGGCCGCGCAACTGCGCCGCGTGCTGGCGCGCAAGGTCGCGTTGAGCTGCCGCCATCACGAGCAGGACCCCGCCATCTTCGAACCGATGCTGGACGAGGTTGTGGCGCGCTGTATGTCCTCCGGTCTCGTCGACGACCAGCGCTTCGCCCAGGCGCGCGCGGCGACCCTGCGCCGCAAGGGGCGCTCTGCGCGGGCGGTGGCGGCGAGCCTGTCGGCGAAGGGCGTTGGCCGGGAGCTGGCGCAGGTGGCGAGCCTGGCCAGTGAGGAGGACGAGCTCGAAGCCGCTCGAAAGGCGGCGCGCCGGAAGCGGCTGGGGCCGTGGAGCCGCGGCGACCGCGCGGCGAGCCGGCAAAAGGACCTCGCGGCGCTCGCCCGCGCGGGTTTCAACATGACGACCGCCCGCGCCGTCATCGACGGCGCGGGCGATGAGGAGGGCGGAGCGCCCTGACCGGCGGCGGTTGCCGCCGCCCGGGCCTCACTCGAGCTTGACCTTGGCGTCCGCGACAACCTTGCCCCAGCGAGCCACCTCTGTGCCGACGAATTTGCCGAAGTCGTCGCCGGCGAGCGAGGGAATCGGCGAGCCGTTCTTCTTCCAGGCCTCCGTGATCATCGGCGACTGCAGCGCCTTGGCGACCTCGGCCCGCATGCGGGTGACGATCTCGGCAGGCGTACCCTTCGGCGCCCAGAGCGCGTACCAGGTTGCGACTTCGTAACCGTCGAGCCCCGCTTCCTTGGCGGTCGGCACGTCGGGAATGGCGGGAGAGCGGGTGGTGGCGGCGACGGCGAGGCCGCGCAGGCGCCCGCTCTGGATCTGCGGCGCCGACGAGCCCAGCCCGTCGAACAGCACGTCGACCTGCCCGGCGACGATGTCCTGCAGCGCGGGCCCGGCGCCGCGATAGGGAACATGGGTCAGGCTGGTCTTGGTCTGCAGCTTGAACAATTCGCCGGCGAGATGATGCGTCGTGCCGTTGCCGGCCGAGGCGTAGTTCAGCTTGTCGGGGTTGGCCTTGGCATAGGCAATCAGTTCGGCCAGCGTCTTGGCCTCGACCTTGGGGTGGACGACGATCACCTGCGGCGGCTGCGCGATCACCGCGATCGGAATGAAGTCGGTCTGGATGTTGTAGTCGAGCTTCGGATAGAGCGCCGGGGCGATGGCGTGATGCGCCGCGCCGACGAAGAAGCCGTAGCCATCGGGGGCGAGCTTGGACGCCGCCGAGGCGCCGACGGTGCCGCCGGCACCGCCGCGATTCTCGATGATGATGCGCTGGCCGAGTTGCTGGTCGAGCTGCGCAGCGAGCGGGCGGGCGAAGGCATCGGTGCCGCCGCCGGCCGGGAAGGGCACGATGAAGGTGATCGGCCGCTGCGGCCAGGCCTGGGCGCTGGCGGTGCCGGCGGCCGCGAGGCCGAGCCCGACCGCGGTGGCGAGGGCGATAAGAGAACGTGACGGGATCATGAAGATGGTTACCTCCCTGGAGAATGAAGACGGCTCTTGATGGCCGCTGGTCGCCCGCGAGACGGAACGACGGTTGTATCAACACCGATAAGGCCATCGGGCGGGGGCGCTGACAAGTCCGGCGATGGCCGGGCGATCGGCCTGCGACGCTCCGCATCCGCCGCCTCGAGGCGCAGCGCCGCATGCTCGACCGGGCGGCGGCGGCGATCGCCGGGCGCGACGGGCTCGTGCTGGAACGCGGTCTCGGCAATGGCTGGACCCATGATCACCTGCGCGAGAAGCTGCCGGGGCGGGCGATCCCTGTGTTCGAGCGCGACGTCAGCCCAAATCCCGCCGCGATGCCGCCACGATCCGTCCCGTCGTCTCATCTGCGATTCGCATAAGACATATTATGGAACCAAATTGCCTGTGCTGTCAGGCTGGCCAGGCTCTCATGTGGCCATTGTCGAGACCTTCAAGCCGTCGAACGCGACATCAATCTCCGGCGGCAGGCGATTGCGAAGTCGGTTGTAATCGAGATCCGAGTGGAGATTGGTCAGGATGGCGCGGCGCGGTCGCAGTTCCGCGATGGCGGCGAGCGACTGGTCGAGGTTGAAGTGGCTGATATGCGGGGCTTCGCGCAGGCAGTCCAGGATCAGGACGTCGAGATCCTGCAAGGCGGCCTTGGCCTGCGGCGGGATCAGGCTGACATCGGGCACATAGCCGAGATCACCGAAGCGGAAGCCCAGCGCCTCGTAGTCCGGGCCATGCTCGACGGCGACCGGCAGCGCCGTAATGGCGCCTCCGGCGCCATCGACGGTTAGGCTCATGCCGGCCTCCAGCCCAAGCCGGTCGAGGACGGGCGGATAGACGCTGCCGGGCGGCGTCTCGAACATGTAGCCGAAGCGCAGCATCAGCGAAGCCGCGGTCCGGCCGTCGGCATGGATCGCCACGCGCTTGCGGTTGTGCAGTACGAGCGAGCGCAGGTCGTCGATGCCGTGGGTGTGATCGGCGTGGTCGTGGCTGAACAGTACCGCATCCAGATGGGTGACGCCGGCATCGATCAGCTGCTCGCGCAGATCCGGCGAGGTGTCGACCAGCAGCCTTGTGGTGCCGGACGGGCCGCCGCGCTCGACCAGGATCGAGCAGCGGCGGCGGCGGTTCTTCGGCTCCGTCGGGTCGCAATCACCCCAGCCCAGGGCCGGGCGCGGCACACCGCCGGAGGAGCCGCAGCCGAGGATCGTCACCGTCAGGCTCATGGTGGCGTCCTCACGCGACCTGCGCGAGCGGCGCGGCGTGGTCCATCTTCCAGTAGCAGCGGCGGGCATTGGCCGTGGTCAGCGCTGCGACCTCGTCGAAGGACAGACCCAGCACATCGCCGAGAACCTTCGCCGTCTCAGCGACATAGGCCGGCTCGTTGCGCTTGCCCCTGAATGGGACGGGCGCGAGATAGGGCGCGTCGGTCTCGACGAGCAGGCGCTCGCGCGGGATCATCCGGGCGATGCGGCGCAGCTCCTCGGAGGTCTTGAAGGTCAGGATCCCCGAGAAGGAGACGTAGAGGCCGAGTTCGACGCCGGCCATCGCCAGTGCCTCGCCGGCGGTGAAGCAGTGCAGGATGGCGGGGAAGGCGCCCTTCCCCATTTCCTCGCGCAGGATCGCAATCATGTCGTCATCAGCCTGGCGGGCATGGATGACGAGCGGCAGCTGGGTCGTCCGCGCCGCCGCGATGTGGACGCGCAATCCCTGCGCCTGAGCCTCGCGCGGGCTCTTGTCATAGTGATAGTCGAGCCCGGCCTCGCCGATGGCGACGCAGCGCGGATGGGCCGAGAGCGCAACGAGCTGTTCGGCGGTGACGTCCAATTCCTCATGCGCGCCATGGGGATGCGTGCCGACGCTGCACCAGACGGAGGCAAAGCGCTCGGCGATCGCCGCATAGCTGGGAAAGCGCGCGACCCGGGTCGAGATCGTCACCATGCGGCCGACGCCGGCCGCTTCGGCGCGGGCGACATAGGCCTCGAGCTCCTCGGCAAAATCGGGGAAATCGAGATGGCAGTGGGTGTCGATCAGCATCAGGCGGCCTCGCCGCCTTCGGGCTCGACATAGCGCGGGAAGATGCCGCTCGGCGCCGGCAGGGCCGTGCCGGAGGCCAGACGGCCGCCCTCGCCCAATGCCGCAAAATCGCGCGCCTCGGCCGGGACGCCGAGCAGATCGAGCAGCTTGGCCATCGCGGAGGGCATCACCGGCTGGACGAGGATCGCGACCTGGCGGATCACCTCGGCGGTGACGTAGAGCACGGTGTCGCGCCGGGCGGGATCGGTCTTGGACAGGCGCCAGGGCTCGTTGGCGGCGAAATAGCGGTTCGCCTCCGCCACCACGGCCCAGATTTCCGAGAGCACGACATGCAGCGCGAAATCGGTCATCGCCTCACGCGCCTTGGCCAGCGCAGCGTCGGCCAGCGCCAGCATGGCTTCGTCAGCCTCCGTCAGCGCGCCACAGGGCGGCACCCTGCCCTCGCCGTTCTTGGCGATCATCGACAGTGAGCGCTGGGCGAGATTGCCGAGGTCGTTGGCGAGGTCGGCGTTGATGCGGCCGACGATGGCCTCATGGCTGTAGTTGCCGTCCTGGCCGAAGGAGACCTCGCGCAGGAAGAAATAGCGCAGCGGATCGACGCCATAGGCGTCTGCCAGCCCGAAGGGATCGACGACATTGCCGAGCGACTTCGACATCTTCTCGCCCTTGGAGAGCAGGAAGCCATGGCCGAAGACGCGCCTGGGCAAGGGCAGCCCGGCCGACATCAGGAAGGCCGGCCAGTAGACGGTGTGGAAGCGCACGATGTCCTTGCCGATGATGTGGACATCGGCCGGCCAGTAATGCGCGCGCGGATTCTGCGGATCGGGAAAACCCGTGCCGGTGACGTAATTGTTCAGCGCGTCGACCCAGACATACATCACATGCTTGGGGTCGCCCGGGACGGCCAGGCCCCAGTCGAAGGTGGTGCGGCTGATCGAGAGGTCCTCGAGCCCGCCCTTGACGAAGGAAACGATCTCGTTGCGGCGCGTCGGCGGCGAGACGAAGTCCGGCACCTCCTCATAGAGCTTCAGCAAGCGCTCCTGATAGGCCTTCAGGCGGAAGAAATAGCTCTCCTCCTCGACCCATTCGACCGGCGTCCCCTGCCCGCCCAGCCGCGAGCCGTCGGCCAGGAGCGTGGTCTCCTCCTCGGCATAGAAGGCCTCGTCGCGGATCGAATACCAGCCGGCATATTTCGACAGGTAGATGTCGCCATTGGCCTCCATCCGGCGCCACAGCTCCTGCGTCGAGGGCAGATGGTCGGCGTCGGTGGTGCGGATGAAGCGATCGAAGGAGCAGGTCAGACGCTGCTCCATCGCCTGGAAGCGGGCGGCGATGCCGTCGACGAAGGCCTTCGGCGACTGGCCGTTCTGCTCCGCGGTGCGCTGCACCTTCTGGCCGTGCTCGTCGGTGCCGGTCATGGCGAAGACGTCGTAGCCGTCGAGCCGCTTGAAGCGCGCGATCGCGTCGGACGCCACCATCTCATAGGCGTGGCCGATATGAGGCGGCCCGTTGGTGTAGTGGATCGCGGTCGTCAGATAGAATTTCGGGGCGGTCGCCATCGTCGATCCGGAGGTTCGCTTCACGCTGCGCGCGAGCGGACAACCGCATCCGACAGATCATGAAACAGGGTCATCACCAGCGGGCGGCGGTCAAGATTGTAGGTTTCGACGTCGCGGGCCGCATGTCCCAGCTTGTCCCATACCTCCGCCAGCGGTGCAAGACGTGCCGGTTGCGCTGCAGCATGCGCGTGGAGATGGTCGGAGAGCCAGCTCTGGACGGTTTCGACCATGATGGCGAAGTCGCTCTCGCCGGACTTGCCGGCGACATCCTCGGCCAGCGCCATCAGCGCCGGCAGGTCGAGGCGCGGCAGCGCGTCCAGCCGCGCCCGCACCGCTTCGACGAGAGCCAGGGTTTCGGGATCGACATAGGTCAGGGCCCGTCGCACCGAGCCGTCGGCGAGGCGGGCCGCCCGGGCGATCGCCGCCTCGTCGAAGGGCCCGCCCATCCGCCGCAACGCGGTGGCGCCGGCCTCGGCGACCAGCCCCTCGTCCAGCGCCGCGAAGCTCATCAGCCGGCAGCGCGAGCGGATCGTCGGCAGCATCCGCCCCGGGGCATGCGCCACGATCAGGAACAGCGCGCGCGGCGGCGGCTCCTCGAGCAGCTTGAGCAGGGCGTTGGCGGCGGAACGGTCCATGTCCTCGGCCGAATCGACGATGCAGACGCGCCAGCCGCCCTCGGCGGCGCTCGAGCCGAAGCGGTCGAGCACGCGCCGGACCGCATCGACCGGGATGTTGCTGGTGTAGCCCTTGCCATCGGGCTTCGGGATGCGGCGTAGCAGGTGAAGGTCGGGATGGGATTGCGCCATGATCCGGCGCGTCGCCGGGGCGGTCTCCGGCATCGCCAGTGAGGTGGCCGACGCGGCGCGTAGCGTCGGGTCTCCCGCCGCCAGCACGAAGCGGGCGGCGCGATAGGCGAAGCTCGCCTTGCCGATGCCCTCCGGCCCGGCCAGCAGCCAGCCGTGATGCATCCGCCCCGAGGCCAGCGCCGCCAGGAAGGCGCGCTCCTGCGCTTCGTGCCCGATCAGCGCCAGTGTTTCGCGCGGATGAGGCGCGCTGGGCAGGCGGTCGGGTTCGTCGCTGGTGGGGAGCATGGTCGGTCCTTCGTCGCACCTGTCGCGTCTTTGGGGCTGGGCCGGCGGCGGGGCAAGCCCCGATCGTCAGGCCGGCTGCGGGGTCGGCAGGCGCTCGCGGATCGCCCGCCATGCCGCCTCGGCGAGAGCCGCCGGCGGTTGCGCTGCGTCAAGTACGACGCAGCGCGACGGTTCGGAGGCGGCGATCGCCAGATAGGCCTGGCGCAGCCGGCGGTGAAAGGCCAGCGCCTCCCCCTCGAATCGATCAGCCCCTTCGCCGGGCGTGCGGCGGCGCGCGGCGCGGGCGAGGCCGATCGTCGGGTCGAGGTCGAGAATCAGGGTGAGATGCGGCAGCAGGCCGTCGACCGTCACGGCCTCGAGTTCAGCGAGCAGCCCCGGCTCGATCTGCCCGAGCGCACCCTGGTAGACGCGTGTGGAATCGATGAAGCGGTCGCAGATCACCCAGTCGCCCCGTATCAAAGCCGGGCGGATCAGGCGGTCGATGTGGTCGATGCGGGCGGCCGAGAACATCAGCGCCTCCATGAAGGGGCCGTGACGCTTGACCTGGCCGGACAGGATGACCTCCCGGATGGCCTCGGCCTTGGGCGATCCGCCCGGTTCGCGCGTCAGCGTCGCGTGAAGGCCGAGCGCCTCGATGCGCTCCTTCAGCGCGCGCGCCAGGGTCGACTTGCCCGCCCCCTCCCCACCCTCGAGCGTGATGAAGCGCCCCGCTGCCACGCCCGCGCTCAACTGCGGCTCAGGGCCTTGCGGACCCAGCCGGTCGCGGCCTCCATCAGCGCGTCGAACGCCTGGCTCTGCAGGGTTCCGGCCTGGACCGTCTCGGCCGCGTAGAGCGGAATGTCGAGCGTCTTGACGTCGCCGCGTGTCACGAGCAGGCGCGCCACCTCGGCGCCCTCCTGCACCGGCACGCTCAGAGGCCCGCGATAGACGATGCGCGCGCTCAGGCGATCGGCGCTGCCACGCGGCAGCAGCAGGCTGACGGGACCCTTGGCCTTCAACCCGACACGGCCCTTCTCGCCCCCGAAGACGCTGGCCTCACCGACGATCTCGCCGGCCTCGAAGATGCGGCGCGGCTCGAAGGCGCGAAAGCCCCATTCGAGCAGCTTGCGGGCCTCGGTGGCGCGGTCGCGCGCCGTCTTCAGGCCGTTCACCACCACGATCAGGCGCTGGCCATTCTGCACGGCGGAGCCGACCAGTCCGAAGCCGGATTCGTCGATGTTGCCGGTCTTGAGCCCGTCGGCGCCGATGTCCATCGCCAGCAGCGGGTTGCGGTTCTGCTGCTTGATCCGGTTCCAGGTGAACTCGCGCTCGCCGAAGATCCGGTAATGCTCGGGATAGGTCTTGATGATGTGGTCCGACAGCAGCGCCATCTCGCGCGCCGTGACCTTCTGCAGCGGATCGCCCATGCCGGTGGCGTTGCGGAAGACCGACTTCGGCAGGCCGAGACCGCGCATGCGCTCGGTCATGATCCGGGCGAAGGTCGCCTCGTCGCCCGCCACCGCCTCGGCCAGCGCGATCGAGGCGTCGTTGCCGGACTGGACGATGATGCCGTGCAGCAGATCGGAGAGTTTCACCCGGCTGTTCAGCTGCGCGAACATGGTCGAGCCGCCGGAGACGCCGCCGCCCTTGCGCCAGGCGTTCTCGGAGATGACGATCTCGCTGTCGAGGGTCAGCCGACCCTGGGCGATCTCCTGGAAGGCGACGAGCGCGGTCGCGACCTTGGCGATGCTCGCCGGCGCCATCAGCTCGTCGGCGGCCTTCTCGTAGAGCACGGTGCCGCTGGCGGAGTCGAGCAGGACGGCATAGGGCGCGGCCGACTGGAAGCTCTGAGCCTGAACAACGGAGGGGCCTGTCAGTGCTGCGGTGACACCCAGCAGGCAGGCCGCCACGGCCCGGGCCAGCCGGATCCGGAACGGACGCACAAGGCTTTCAGCAATGGACCCGAAGCAACTCATGCCCGATCTCAAGCAGAGCCGGGTGCGCCCGGTCAAGGCGCAAACGCGTCAACGGCCGGAGAGCGGCTGCAGGGTCTGCGGCACGAGCGCCTTGTTGAGCGGGTGCGAGGCCGAGAAGCGCTGGGTCGGGGTGCGCTCGGGCGCCGCGAACAGGCTGGCGACGGAGGCGCGGCTCGGCGGCAGCGTCTGCCGCAGCACGGACGGCATCGTCACCGGGGTGGCGGCATTGGCGATGGTGTCGAGGTCGAAGGGGCGGCTCGGCGGCAGCGGCGCGGCGCGGACCGGAACGCCGCCGGTCGAGACCAGGCTGGCGGCCACCGTCGAGGTCGGGGAAATCGTGCGCAGGGTTTCGGCGGAGGCCGTGGTGAAGCTCTGGGGCGCATAGGCCTGGGCGACGGCCGGGGCCGTCTGCGGGGCGCGGGGGGCCGGCTCCGGGGCGATCTCGGCCGGCTGCTCGTCGAGATCGGCGCTGCGCGAGCGGGCCGTCCCGACAGCGGCGGAACTGGCGACCATGGTGCGGGCGCTGGTGCCGGGGATCGCGGCGGGCTGGCCGTCCGTCCGCAGGGTCGCCAGCAGCAGCTTGTCGTCGGAGCCGGCGAGCGAGGCCTGGCCGAGATATTCGAACCTGATCCGGGCCGTGCCGAGATGGCGGAAGGCCAGCGCCTCGGCGGTCTTCTGCGAGACGTCCATCACCCGGCCGCCATGATAGGGGCCGCGGTCGTTGACGCGCACGATGATCGAGCGGTTGTTGAGCATGTTGGTGACGCGGGCATAGGCCGGCAGCGGCATCGTCGGATGCGCGGCGCTGATGCCGTGGCGGTCATAGATCTCGCCATTGGCCGTCTTGCGGCCATGGAAGGCTTCACCATACCAGGAGGCGGTGCCGACCGCCGTGTAGCCGACCGGCTTGTCGTAAGGGGTGTAGCGCTTGCCGGCGACGGAATAGGTCTTGCCGATCATCTGGCGCCCGCCGCCCTTGGGCACCTCCTGCCCCTCGGCGACGACGCGGGGGCTGGCGGGGCCGTATTTGGCCTGCGGGAAGGCGCCGATCTCCTTAGACTTGCCGCGACGCGCGACCTGATCATTGGCACAATTGGCAAGAAAGAGGCCGGCGAGCGCGACGCAGCCGAGGCGCAGCGCGCGGGAGACGGGGCTTTGAGACGGAGTGGAGCCCGGATCGGTCGTGGCGGAAAGCGTGTCCGGTGCCGAAGGGCGAGCGCCTCGCATCATGCCGTCGTTCCGCTTTCTTCGCCGAAAACCCGGAAGTTCGGCTCAGCCGCGACAGCGGCGAAGCCAGAGTTTTCTGTCAATCCCGTTAAGGGACCGCTAACGCGCCGCGACGAGTCGCGACAGCGTCAACGGGGCGGCCCCCGTCTGCCCTTGAGCGGCCACAAAGGTGTCGGAAATGCGGCGGCTGTCAACCCGGTTCCCAGCTGCAGCGCTTTTTCAACCGCCGTGTCTTTGCCGCCGCAGGCTGAAGAGCCGCCTCGGACCGATGGGGGGCGGCTCGCTTTGGCGGCTCCGGCCGGCTCATGCAGGCTTATGGCGGTTGGGCTGCCGACGGCGCTTGCCAAAACGCCCCATGCCCGGCAATGAGATCGCCACGGAAGGGTGGCCGAGTGGTTTAAGGCAGCGGTCTTGAAAACCGCCGTGGGTGCAAGCCCACCGTGGGTTCGAATCCCACCTCTTCCGCCAAAACTGCAATAAAATCAATAGTTTAGCGGCCATATTTGCCGGTTGCCATACTTTTGGATTAGAGACCATACGGTAATTGACGTAAATGTGCCCGGCATCTTTCGACGCCGGGTCGATTGCTGCGCTATCGCAGGCCAGCGTTAGGCCCCTGCCCCGTCCTTGTGGGCGGCACGCCCGGCACCCTCCTACATGGCGGCCGCGGCAACGGCGCTGCTGGCCAAGTCTGCAGGATGGACGCGATGTCATAGTCGCGCGGCAGACGAACGACGCGTCGTTCGTCGCCCCAGCGGGACTGCAGTCCGCGCTCCATGAACTCGACAACGTCAAGCATGGCTCACCGCCTCACGGCCGCTGGCGGGCCCGCTGACGCGCCGGTCGAGTTGCCGATAGCGCGATGCCAAGTGCTCGATCAGTTGATCAAGTGAGGCGGTGGCATGGTCGATCGCAGCGGCATGCCCGCGGTCATTTCGGCGCAGCTCGTGAACGATATCCACGAGTAGCAAATCGATCGTCGTAGATAGGCCTTCCAGCGAACTGAGGTGCCCCTCAAGATCGAAGACGAAGCTGTCAACTGACGTGTAGTCGTTCCGGCCGGCAGCCATCGCGCCAGCATTTTCCAAGTTCGTAAGCATCGACATGCTCTCCCGTGCGCCGTTGGTGGCGTGCAGTGAACAAACACGATTCCAATTCGCTCTGCAAAGAGATTTACGGTTGTCAACCAAATATAGTGGTTGTCAACCATTGTATCGATAGTTGACAACCATTGCGGCCCGCTCACTACAGAGGTCATAAGCCGAGTTGACTCATTGCTGAATACTCCGTGTCTCGGAAAGACAACGGAGGCGATCATGAAATCAACAGCGGTTCACCCGGCGGACGCCATTGACGCGGCGCGAGTTGCTTCGGCGGCCTGCTACGTCGCCATCATCTTTATCGGGACGGGCCGGTTTGATCGCGCGGCTCATGCGACGCTGGCCCATGCCAAGGAGACGGCGGGCTTGATGGAGGCCCACTATCGCAATGGGCGTCGGGCGATGATCTATGCTGTGCTGCCATGCGGCGCGGCGGTGCTTGTTCTAGATGCGCAAAGCGGCTCGCATACAATGGCTGTGGACGGACGGGCCAATCCGGCTAGGGTAGCGCTCGCCCGCGAAGACAGGATTGAGCCATGTCCCGATACCAAGTGATCTCCGCGCGCAGTGGCGGGGGGAATGACCGGAACCCCGAAGGCAGCTACGCCAGTCTGGACCTAGCTAGGGCCCGTCTGCTTGAATTGGGATCAGACCCCGACTGTCTTGTCGGTGAGGTGGAGGACTACGATCCCCCAATCATGGCTAGCGGCATGACGAGGATTGTTGCTCAGTACGATAGGCAGATGGGCGAGTGGCAAGAGGTCACGGGTGAACTCATCCCCCGGACGCGCGGCGGCGAGCCCGGTTCACTGCGACGCGACGCCGAGCAGACGGCTAACGACAAGCAAGCTTGACGGGCCCGCCGCTTCCGGCCTATGTCGGACATGCAGCATCTTCGGGTGCGCCGGCCACGTTTTTGACATCCGTCCCCGGTTCGCGACAAGCGACGCAACGCAACGGTCTCAACCCTCACCGAGGAAACCGTTGTTATGTCTGAATCAGCAATTCGCCGCGCCTTGTCCGCCAAGGGCCTTCGGCTGTCAAAAACACCTGCACGCCATTGGACGCGGGCCGAGTATGGCCCTGGCTACATGGTCACTGACGAGCGCAACATTGTTGTTCTCGGCTGCTCTCAGCATGCGTACGACGCAACGCTAGATGACGTGAAGACGCTGCTACGCGCCTGACAAACCCCACACCGCCCGCGGCAGTACATCCGTGCTCGCGGGCGGGTGGGCATCACGGCCGATCAGGCCGCAATCTCGGTATCGCCCGTCAGGGCGCGCCATGTGGCTACGGCGCGGTCGCGAAACTCAAAATACAAAGCTCGATCGACAATCTTGATCGGGTTACGGCCATCCCGACCTTTAAAGCCCCGGGGCGGGTGCGCGCCAAAGAAGCCGTGCGAGTTGATGGTCAGAGCGCATCCGTCCAGCATGATGCCGTTCACCTCGGCCTGAAACCTCCCAAGGAATTTGTTGCCCGCAACGGTTTCCTGCCCGTCCTGCAGTTCGAATCGCACGATTTTAATGGAGTGCATCGTTTGCTCCTGGCGCCAGCGGCGCGGTTGTTGCCACGTCATGAGTGGCCGTTCATCCATGCCGACGCGATGACGCGGGGGCGTGGTGTTGGTGGGATGTCTAGGGCCGGGTTCCGCAACGCTTCCTCGCGCGCGTCCCAATTCACAGTGACGATCTGCCGGATAGCGAACGCGTAGACCACGCAGTCGAGCGCCTCGGCCCGACGCCCGGGTATGCGCTCAAACCGGTGCGTGGGCTGGCCGCGGACCATGCGCACCACGTCCCGCTCGGCAACGAGCTGCTCGTAAAAACTGGCCGGCAGCGTGTCGGAAAATCGCACCGACGTACCGCGCTGCAGTCTGCCAAACAGGTGGGTTTTCAGGCCGTCAACGCCAACGATCCAAAGCCAACCGCCCTTGGCCCGTGAGCCGGACTTCTGAATCGCAGGACGCCGGCCGCCGTCACCCTTGGTTGCGTAGATGCGCCGGGCGGTTCGCGGAAAGCAGAACGCGTAAACCTTCTCCATCGCGAATCCGCTATCGACGGCCACAGCGTCAATTTTCAGCGACCCGCCATAGGGATGGGGAAACCGCAGCTTGAGTTGGTCATCGACCTGGCGCCATGTTTCGGTATCGTCCGGCGATCCATAAATAACAGAATGCCCGAGAACATAGGCTTGGTCGGCGCGGTCCCATCCTACGAAGCTCACCTCGACACGATCGACGCCAACATCGACACCGGCCGTGATCGCCAACACGGGCTCGGGCAGCATCTCGATACCGAACGGCTCGGCCCGGGCCTGCAGGGCGGTTTCGTCAATGCCATCGCCGTCGTGGGACCAGCCCTCGCCAAGCACGGTGTTGACGAACACCTGCATCAGTGTCGGGTCGTCTTTTGCGATGACGTATTCCGCGGCCAGCGCACCCCACGACGCGTTCTCAACCGGGCTGATGAGCGCAGACAGGCGAAACCCTGCATGGCCCTTTACCTGCGGCGCGGTGATGCGCCAGCGGCCGGCCGCCACCAGGGCGTCCTTCTGCTCGTGCTCAACAATCCCGCCGCATGACGGGCAAGCCCAATATGCTTTTTCGGGCTCACCCTCCGGCCAGTGGATGTCAGCCCATCGGACCTCATGCCATTCGCCGCAGTGGGGGCATTTGATTTCGAAAATGCGTTTGTCGCTCGTCGCGTACGCCTTGAGGACGTGGCTGGTGTCCTCGTGGACGGGCGTCGAGCCCATGATGATCTTCCGGTTAGGGAAGGTCTGAGTGCGGCGTTCGGCCAGTGCGATCGGCGAACCCTCACTCCCCGATTCCATTCCGTCCGCCTCGTCAATCGCGAGGATGCGGACAGTCAGGGCGCGCAGATTTCGGGGCGCCTTAGCCGAAACCACTTTCAAGCTGCCGCCCGCAAAGCGGCGGCTGAGCATGGTGTTGCGGTTGACCCGGCCGGGTTCGGGATTGGACAGAAGCCCGGCGATGGCCGGGGATTCGGCGAACACCGGTTCAAGCGTTCCGGTCGTTAGCGTCCTCGCGTCGTCCTCGGTTGGGACCACGACGAGGATGGGCGATGGATCGTTGGCAATGAAGCTGGCGACCATGCCGATAAGCAGCGTGGTGTAGCCGGTGCGGGCCGCCTTAACGACGGAAACCCGGGTAATTTTGTCGTCGCTGATTGCGTCCGCGATACCGCGTTGAAAGGAAAACAGTCGGATACGGCCTGGCACGGCGTTGCCGGCCGCCGGCAACCTGATCTCGCTCTCCATCCAGTCGGCAAGGTTAGTCTTCGGCGGCGGCCTCAGTCTCGCCAGCGCCTTTCGGCGCGTTGTCATCATCATCGGCTAGCGCCTCTAGAGCATCCCGTAGTTCGCGATCGAGCAG
>NCCO01000063.1:0-784 GCA_002279705.1 Allobosea sp. 12-68-7 | reverse complement strand
TTCTGCGGCCTTAGACGGGCCGGTACGGATAGGATTGCGGAGCGGACGCGCAGGAATATGTCAGCCCACTCCCGCTCGACATCGCCTGCAGGCAGAAGCTCTTTCCGCGAAACGGCGTTCTTTAGTTCCTGCGCATCGGCCTGCTCTTTAGCGAGGCGGGCCCGTTCGGCAGTCAGGTCTAGTATTTGGGCCTCACCGCCACGTGCAGCGGCTACCTCGCGCATGTGCGAGGCGTAGCGCTGCACGGTGGCTTTCAAGTCGTACTTGCCGTGGCCGAGGCGAACGGCCTGGCCCTTTTCGGCTAGTTCCGAAACCGACCGTGTGCTCAGCGCCAGCCATTCGGCCACCACTTTGGGGCCCACCATGTCCATCTATCAATTCCTCAAATAGCAACGGAACCCCCTATGAGGATTCTGAATAGACCGAAATCCGGCAGGGCATCTCCCCCGCGAGGGAGAGGGCCAGACAGTACCTTTTATGTCACACTCGAGCGGTGCGGCGATGCAACGCCAATGTTTGGCGTTGCATCCTCACGGCATCAGCTTCGCGATGGCCGCCTCGACGCGCTGCTTAAGCAACGGTGCTGCGATAGCCTCAAACGCCGCTGCCGTGGCGCCCGTGGTCATTTCACGCGGAATGACCACGCCCGATCGTGCTTGCGTGATCTGCCTGCCTGCAGTGTCCAGCCGCCGCCACACCTGCCCGTTTAGGCGTGGTGCGATGACACGGTTTGGGAAGCGGCCGCCACGCATGAACGTACCGCCGAACACCTGCCGTCTGCCCC
>NCCO01000062.1 GCA_002279705.1 Allobosea sp. 12-68-7 | reverse complement strand
ATTGGGCGACGGCGCCGCCCTCGCGAGGAAGGGGCCGCAGCGATCATGGCAGAGCCGGCAGGCCCGCCGCAACGGGCCGCAGAGGGCTTCAGCCGGCCGCCGCCGCCCGCTCCTGCGCCTCGACCACCGCCACCGCCGTCATGTTGACAACGCCGCGCGCGGTCACCGAGCCGGTGAGGATGTGCACGGGCTTGGCCGCGCCGATCAGGATGGGCCCGACCGGCAACGCATCCGCCAGCACCTTCGCGAACTGGTAGGCGATGTTGGCGGCGTCGAGGTTCGGGAAGATCAGCACATTGGCCACGCCCTTGAGCCGCGAGGAGGGCAGAACGCGCTCGCGCACCATGGCCACCAGGGCAGTGTCGGCCTCCATCTCGCCGTCGCATTCCAGTTCCGGCGCCCGCTCGCGGATCAGTCCCAGCGCCTTGCGCATCTTGACGGCCGAGGGCGTGTCCGCCGCGCCGAAATCCGAATGCGACAGCAGCGCGATCTTGGGTTCGATGCCGAAGCGGGTGACATGGCTCGCCGCCAGCACCGTCATGTCCGCGATCTCCTCGGCGCTGGGATCGTGCTTCACATGGGTGTCGGCGAGGAAGAAGGCGCCCTTGTTGGTGATGATCAGCGTCATCGCCGAGATGTCGCAGACACCGGGCGCCAGGCCGATGATGTCCTTGATGTGCCGCAGTCGCGACATGAAGCGGCCTTCGAGGCCGGTGATCATCGCATCGGCCTCGCCGCGCGCGACCGCGAGCGCCGCGATCACGGTGTTGTTGGTGCGCACGAGCGAGCGCGCTGCCTCGGGGGTGATGCCGCGCCGGCCGGCGATGTCGAGATAGGTCTGGACATAGTCGCGATAGCGCGGGTCGTCCTCGGGGTTGATCACCTCGCAGTCGATGCCCGGCCGGATCGACAGGCCGAAGCGCTGCACGCGGCTCTCGATCACGCTCGGCCGGCCGATCAGGATCGGAATCGCCAGCCCCTCTTCGAGCGCGATCTGGGCGGCACGCAACACGCGCTCATCCTCGCCCTCGGCATAGATCACGCGCTTGGGATCCGCCTTCGCCTGGGTGAAGAGCGGCTTCATGATGAAGCCGGAGCGGAAGACGAAGCGCGAGAGCTCCTCGCGATAGGCCTCGATATCGGGCAGCGGTTTGCGCGCCACGCCGGTCGCCATCGCCGCCTCGGCGACAGCCGGCGCGATCCGGATGATCAGCCGCGGGTCGAAGGGGTTGGGGATCAGCGAGGTCGCGCCGAAGGTCGAGGATTCGCCGCCATAGGCGCGCGCCGCGATGTCCGAGGTCGCTTCGCGCGCCAGCGCCGCGATCGCGCGCACCGCGGCGAGCTTCATCGCCTCGTTGATCGTCGTCGCCTGCACGTCGAGCGCGCCGCGGAAGATGTAGGGGAAGCAGAGGACGTTGTTGACCTGGTTGGGATAGTCCGAGCGCCCGGTACAGATCATCGCGTCGGGCCGTACCGCCAGCGCGTCCTCGGGCGTGATCTCGGGATTGGGATTGGCGAGCGCCAGGATCAGCGGCTTGGGACCCATCGACTTGGCCATCTCGGACTTCAGAACGCCGGCGGCCGAGAGGCCCAGGAAAACGTCGGCGCCGGGGATGACTTCCGCCAGCGTGCGGGCGTCGGTCTCCTGCGCATAGACCTCCTTCCAGCGGTCCATCAGGGTGTTGCGGCCCTTGTGGACGACGCCTTCCAGGTCCGTCACCCAGATGTTCTTGCGCTGCGCGCCGAGCTCGACCAGCAGGTTGAGGCAGGCCAGCGCCGCCGCGCCCGCGCCCGACACCACGATCTTGACGTCGCCGATCTTCTTGCCGGCCAGGTCGAGCCCGTTGAGGATCGCGGCCGAGACGATGATCGCCGTGCCGTGCTGGTCGTCATGGAAGACCGGGATGTTCATCCGGGCCTTCAGCTGCTCCTCGATCTCGAAGCATTCCGGGCCCTTGATGTCCTCGAGATTGATGCCGCCGAAGGTCGGCTCGAGCGACGCGACGACCTCGACGAATTTCTCGATGTTCTTCTGCTCGACCTCGATGTCGAAGCAGTCGATCCCGGCGAATTTCTTGAAGAGGACGGCCTTGCCCTCCATCACCGGCTTGGAGGCGAGCGGCCCGATGTCGCCGAGCCCCAGCACAGCCGTGCCGTTGGTGATGACGGCGACGAGGTTCTGTCGCGAGGTCAGTTCCGCGGCCTGGGAGGGGTCGTCGACGATGGCCTCGCAGGCGGCGGCCACGCCGGGCGAATAGGCGAGCGCGAGGTCGCGCTGGTTGCCGAGCGGCTTGGTCGCCTGGATCTCGATCTTACCGGGGCGGGGCAGGCGGTGATAGACGAGCGCGCCGGAGCGGAGATCGGGGGACAGGTTGCTCTTCATCGCGGCGGCTCCGGCGGCGCAGGCTCAATGTCAGGAGCAGCCGAGGTCGCGCGAATGGGGCGAGGTCGTCAAGCGCGGTGAGTGCATTAATCGCAGGCAGGGATCGCCGGCATGGTCCGGCCGGGAGGCATGGGCCGGGCCGTCGCACTTGAATGGCTCTGTGAAGGTGCTCGAGCGGCAGATGAGGCGATCGATTCAAGCCTTTGGTCTGAATCGCCTTTCTGGCTCGATGGGGTCCGCTGAGAGCGCCCCGATGCGGCTCAGAACGCCTTGAAGGTAATGATCGTGTGGGTGTCGGCGATCTCGGGGATCGACTGCACCTTCTGGGCGACGAAATGGCCGATATCGACGTCCGCGGCGACGTGGAACTTGGCCAGGATGTCGTAATTGCCCGCCGTCGAGTAGATCTCCGAGGCGATCTCGCGATCGGCGAGTTCACTGGCGACCTCATAGGTCTTGCCGAGCTTGCATTTGATCTCGACGAAGAAGGTCTGCATCGCGGGCTCCGGATCTCGTCTGCGGCCTGGCCCGTCCGGCGGCCGGGAGGCCGCCCGCCGCAGCCGCCGCGCCCGCTCTGGATAGAGCCTCCCGCCCCGTCAGATCAAGCGCCGGCGAGTTCGGCGATGCGGCGCGTCATGGCGTTCTCGGGATCGGCGAGGCCCGCGATCACCGTGAAGTGGTTGGCGCCGACGATCTCCTCATAGCGCGTTCGGACGCCCGACAGCCCCCAGACATCGACGATGCGGCGGCTCTGCTTGAAATACTCCTCGCTCTCCTCGCCGCCGACCACGGCGTCCATGACCAGGCCGGAGGGCGCCGGCCAGAACAGCGGGCTCTCGCGCTCGGCGGCCTCGAAGCTGAGGCCGAGCGCGCCGTTGATGCTGGTCTCCGTCAGCGGCTTCAGATTGTAGAGGCCCGAAACGCCGTAAGCGGCCGGCACGAGATGCTCCGGCAGGTTCTCCTCGACATTGGCCCAGTTGGTCGCCAGCAGGCAGGCGGCAAGATGCCCACCCGCCGAGTGGCCGCTCGCGACCACCGGCAGCGTGTAGCGCTGCCACAGGGCCGCGGCCGCCTGCTGCATCTCCCAGACGATATGGCCGAGCTCGACCTGCGGGCAGAGATCATAGCCGACGACCGCAACGGGGACACCGCGCCGGTTCAGCCCGCGCGCCAGATGCGAGAAGAAGCTCCGGTCGAGCGCCTGCCAGTAGCCGCCATGGATGAACAGGACGATGGCGTTGCCGCGCATCGTCTCGGGCTTGAACAGGTCGTAGCGCTGGCGCTCGCTCTCGCCGTAGGACACGCCGAGCTCGCACAGGGCCTCGGCGCGATAGGCCTCGGCATCCCGGGCCCAGCTCGCGATGATCTGCGGATGCTCCGGCACGCGGGCGCGGTTGTTGTACTGGATCTCGTAATCGCCCGACATTCCCTCGCTCCGGCTCGCCCGATCTGCGGATGCAGCCCCCTTTCGGGAGCGCGCCACCCCCCGCTTGGCAGGTGTCGGCACTGTGCGCCATCGCTTTTGACAGGTCGAGCCATGGGCGGCACAAGGCTGCGCGCGTCTCGTGCAGGACGCTGTCGCTGGGGAGACGACGATGGACAACCCGATCCTGGCCGAGGTGACGCGCGGCGGCACGGTCGAATCGCGCCACCGCGGAGCCGCCATCGTCGTGGACGCCGATGGCGCCGTGGTCTTTTCCACCGGCGATGTCGAGCGCCCCGTCTTCCCGCGCTCGGCGGTGAAGGCGATCCAGGCGCTGCCGCTGCTCGAAAGCGGCGCCGCCGACCGCTACGGCCTGACCGAGGCCGAGATCGCGCTCGCCGTCTCCTCCCATTCCGGCGAGCCGCTGCACGCCGAAACCTCGCTGGCGATGCTGGCCAAGGCCGGGCGCGAGGCCGGCTGCCTCGAATGCGGCGCGCATTGGCCGATGAACGAAAACGCCGCACGCGCGCTGGCCCGGGCCGGCCGCGAGCCGAGCGCGCTCAACAACAACTGCTCCGGCAAGCATGCCGGCTTCGTCTGCCTCTCCTGCGGGATCGACGAGGACCCGGCGGGCTATGTGAAGGCCGGCCATGCCGTGCAGAAGGCGGTGCGTGGCGCGCTCGAAGAGGTCACCGGCGCCGCCCATGCGAGCGATCTCATGGGCACCGACGGCTGCTCGATCCCGACCTATGCGGTGCCGCTGAAGGCGCTGGCGCTGGGCTTTGCCCGCTTTGGCACAGGACACGGCTTCGGGCCTGAGCGCGCGAAGGCCGCCGCCCGCATCCGCCGGGCCGCCGCGGCTCACCCCTTCATGGTCGCCGGCTCCGGCCGCTTCGACACGCGCGCCATGGAGCTGCTGCGCGAGCGCATCTTCATCAAGACCGGCGCCGAAGGCGTCTATTGCGGCACCCTGCCGGAACTGGGCTACGGCATCGCGCTGAAATGCGACGACGGCGCCGGCCGTGCGGCGGAGGTGGTGATGGCCGGCCTGATCGCGCGTTTCCTGCCGATGGACGAGGCTGAGATCGTCGCCTTCGCGCCGCTGCGCGAGAGTGTGATGACGAACTGGAACGGCATCGAGGTCGGTCGCGTCAGGGCCGCCGTCGTTTGACGGCTGAAAGGTCGCGCATTACCTTTCGCTGAGAAGGAGGCCGCCATGCCCCGCCCTGCGATCAAGGATGGCCTGAGCAAGCAGGCCCGCTACCGCGCCGCGAAGAAGGCGGCGGGGTTGAAGGAAGTCCGAGTCTGGGTACCCGACCGCAACAATGCTGAATTCATGGCGCGCCTAAAGCGCGACATGGATGCCGTCAGGAATAGCGAGAGCGAAGCGGAGGTGATGGCCTTCATCGAGGCGATCACTGATTGGCCGCCATACGAGGGATGAAGCGCGGCGACATCGTAACCGTGGCTATCTCGGGCGATTTTGGAAAGCCTCGCCCGGCTGTTGTCGTTCAGAGCGACGACCTCTCGGCGATCGACACCACGATGGTCGCTATGATGACGACGACCGACGACCTTGTTTCGACGTTCCGCATCCCGATCGAACCGTCAGCAGCGAACGGATTGCGGCTCAAGAGCATTCTCATGATGGACAAGATCATGGTGGTCTGGCGCGTCAAATGCGGCCCTGTCATAGGCCGTTTGCAGGCGGAGCAGATGGCTGAGGTCGATACCTGCATTGCCCTCGTCTTTGGTTTGAATCGCTAACTCACCCGACCGCATTGTTCTCGACCCGCACACCGGCGGCCCGCGCATCGGGGCCCCGGGTCAGATCCCCCGTGACGGCCTTCCCGTGTTCCGTCCCGACCACCGCGCCGCGGCTCGCCTCGGCGATGACATTGCCCGAGATCACCGCATTGCGCTGCTGGGGGACGAGCGAGACGGAGATGCCGATGCCGGTCCGGCGCACCATGTTGCCGGTCGCGAGGAGATTGCGCATGCCCCAGGACCAGCCCAGCGAGATGCCGATCTCGCTGGCATCCTCGATGACGTTGCCGGTCACGGTGGCTTCGGCCTCGACATGCACGCCCACGCCGCCGATCGGTTCCTTGACGCCGGGATAGAGACCTCTGCGGGCGCGGCGGACGATGTTGTTGGCGAAGACGCTGAGCCGCCCGCCATGGTCGAGATTGGTGATGTTCGCTCCTTGCGCGCAATCCTCGACGAGGTTGTTGGCGATGATGGCGCCCTCGAAGGCGAACTCGGAATAGAGCCCGACCTCGCCGCAGCGCCGCCCCTGGTTCCCGAGAATCTGGACGCTGGAGGCGGAATTGTTGCGGATGAAGGTCAGCGCGCAGTCGCGCAGCTGGTTGCCCTCGATGATGACGCCACCGGCCCTGTAGAGGCTGATGCCGTTGCCGTTGGGGCCGTCGCCGCCCGCATCGGCGCGGATGCGCTCGACGCGGTTGCCACGCACGATCGAGCGCTCGTCGCCCGCCTGGCCGCGCCAGAGCTGGATGCCGTTGTTGCCGCAATCCTCGATGCGGTTGCGCTCGATGCGAAGCCCCCGCGAGTCGAGGGAAAACAGCGCCGATTCGCGCATGGTGCGGAAGCTGCTGCTCTCGATGTCGCCGCCCGTGCGATGGATCACGAGCCCGACCGAGCCGGCATCCGCGAAGGCGCAGTCGCGGATCTGGAGGACCTCCACATCCTCGGCCGTCAGCAGGCCCTGGCGGCCGGCAGCGCGCAGGCCGAGCCCGTCCAGCGTCACGCCGGTCAGCGACGATCTCTGGGTGCCACGCACCTCGAGCAGCGGGCCGGACTGGGCCGCGACCAGCGTCGTCGCGCCCGGCACGCCGATCAGGCTTGCTCCCTCCGGCAGGCTGACGCGGCCGATGCGGTAGCGCCCCGGCGCGATGACCAGCGGAACCTGGCGCCGCGCGGCCTCTGCGAGGGCGCTCTGCAGGCGCTGCGATTGATCCTCGGCAGCGCCCGGCCGCAAGCCGAACGGGGCCGCCTCCAGCCCGAGCCCGCCCAGGGGCACCGGTTTGGCGGCGCGTGAAGACTGGCCGAACCCGGGGGCGGCCGCGAGCGAGCCTGTCCCGAAAACAGCCATGGCCAGCAGCGAACGTCGCGATATCGCGAGAGGGGTTTGCACCATGCGAGCGGTGGTTCAAGCGCCGTGCCGGCGGCGCCTGTGCCGTTCCGGCACGCCGATCAGCAGGCCCCGCGGCCCTGACGCGCGAGCGCCGCCCCGATCTCGGCGAGGCTCGTCACCAGCACCGCCTTCGCCGGGCGAAAGCCCGCGACGCGTCGTGCCGGACGCGAACCGGGGGCAGGGCGCAGC
This sequence comes from Allobosea sp. 12-68-7, assembly GCA_002279705.1. GTDB lineage: Bacteria > Pseudomonadota > Alphaproteobacteria > Rhizobiales > Beijerinckiaceae > Allobosea. The sequence continues at coordinate 18,794 of NCCO01000062.1, read as the reverse complement.
CAGGGCACATGGATGAAGATGACCGGCACGCCGCTGCTGCGGTTAGGCCGGAGGGCGGCCGCATAGCAGGCGTCACAGAGATAGCGCCCGGCCGAGGGGGAGAGCGCGCTGCGCAACCCGCGGCGGCGCAGAGCCGCCAGCGCGGCCTGGGGTTGGGCCGTCGTGCGCAGGGGAAGGGCAGCCGGCACCGGCCTTGCGCTCGGCGTCGCCCCGCTGACGTCGGGATGGAGCGGGCTGGCACGGCCGCGGCCGAAGAGTTCGACCCGGATCTTGCGGGCGCGTCCGGCCAGCCCGAGCATCAGGATCGCCCGGGGGCGAGAATCCGCGAGATGGGCCTGCAGCCGCGGCAGTCCTCCGCCATAGCTCGTCTCCAGGATCAGAGCCTCTGTGGCGAAGCCGGCGGCCCGCAGCCGCGTCGTCACGGCCCGCGCCAGAGCGGTCGTCGGATTGACCCGCACCCGCGGGAAGGGGCCGAAGCCCGTGACCAGAATGTCGGGGCGCGCTTGTGTCATCGGCTCAGAGGCCCAGCGCCTGCGCGATGTCGTCGGCCGCCAGCGTCGGCGCCAGCGTGCCCGCCGCGACGGCGGCTTCCAGTGCCGGCGTCGCGGCCTTCAGCACGGGGTCGTTGCGCAGCTTCGCCTTGAGACGGTCCTCGACCATGGCCCACATCCATTTCACATCCTGCCGATGACGCTTCTCGGCGATGAGCCCCTTCGCCGCATGGCGGGCGCGGTGATCCTCGATCTTGGCCCAGAGCCTGTCGAGCCCGTCGCCGGTCAGGCCCGAGATCGTCACCACGGGCGTCGACCAGAGCGGAGAGGACGGCGCCAGGATGTGCAGTGCGGCCTGATACTGGGCCGCGGCGGCGCGCGCGGCGGTCGCACCCGCTCCATCCGCCTTGTTGACCGCGATCATGTCGGCGAGTTCGATGATGCCCTTCTTGATGCCCTGCAACTCGTCGCCGGCATTGGGCAGCATCAGGACCAGGAAGAAATCGGTCAGCTCCGCCACGGCCGTCTCGGATTGCCCGACGCCGACCGTTTCGACCAGGACCACGTCGAAGCCCGCCGCCTCGCAGAGCAGCATCGTCTCGCGCGTCCGCGCCGCGACGCCGCCGAGCGTGCCCGATGAGGGAGAGGGCCGGATATAGGCAGCCGGATCGACCGCGAGCCTCGCCATGCGCGTCTTGTCGCCGAGAATCGAGCCGCCGCTGCGGGTCGATGAGGGGTCGACGGCGAGCACGGCGACCTTGTATCCGCGCTGGGTGAGAAAGCTGCCGAGCGCGTCGATCGTCGTCGACTTGCCGACGCCGGGAACGCCGGTGATCCCGACGCGGACGGCGCCACCGGTCCGCGGAAGGAGCGCCTGGATCAGTTCGCTGGCCTGGCGGCGATGGTCCGGCCGGCGTGATTCGACCAGCGTGATCCCCCGCGCCAGCGCCGCCCTGTCGCCGGCGAGCAAGCCGGCGACCAGTGCAGTGACAGGGGCGGGAGGATCGGCCATAAGCTCCCCTAGCAAGGCCGAGGGTCCAGCGACAAGGTTTCGCCGGTCGGCTCTGCCGTCATCGTGCGGCGCGCGGTCGTCTCGACGTGCATCGCGCAGGGGGAGAGCTGTCAGGCGATGATGACGATGCGTGCGGCGATGCGGCTTCGGATTCTGGGTTGGGCGGTCCTCGCGCCGCTGGCGCTGGGCGCCTGCGGGACGCCGCGCGTGCTCCAGATCAACCCGGTTGCCAGCGTCCCCGCGGATCTCGCCGGCACGGTGGAGATGTTCGTCGCGACAACGCGCGAGGCCTCGTCCGAGCCTGTCTACTTCAATGGCGAGCGGGGGCCGCGGCTGGCGTTCGCACGACTGGATTTCACGGTCCCGCGCGCCCACAAGACCGGAGAACTCGAACTGCCCGATTCGGGGCCGAGCGATCCGGCCAAGCATTTCGCCGTCACCAATGTGCAGCGGCTCGACCTCGCGCCGATCGTCGCCGATGTCCGCCGCGAGATCCTGAAGCGGCCGCCCTCCCAGCGTGACGTGCTGATCTTCGTGCACGGGTTCAACACGAACTTCGCCGACGCTGCCGATCGCTTTGCTCAGATCGTCCATGATTCGGGCTTCAAGGGCGTGCCGGTGCTGTTCACCTGGCCATCGCGTGGGCAGTTGCTGGCGTACCCCTATGACCGCGAGAGCGCCTATTATTCGCGCGATTTCCTGGAACGCAACCTGCGCGCGATCGCCCGCGACCTCGGCACGACGCGCATGGACATCCTGGCGCATTCGATGGGTACGCTGCTGACGCTGGAGGCTGTACGACAGGCCTCGATCCGGGGCGACGGCACCTTTGGCGGCAAGCTTCGCGACGTCATGCTGGCGGCGCCCGACGTCGATCTCGACGTGTTCAAGACGCAGATGCGCGAGATCAAGCGTCCGGTCACCGTCTTCGTCTCGGCGGATGATCGCGCGCTCGATTTTTCCCGCCGCTTCGCCGGCGACAAGACGCGGTTGGGCGCGGTTTCGGCCAAGGACACGCAGATCATCGCCGATCTCGAGAAGCTCGGCGCGCGCATCATCGACCTGTCGGAGGTGGCGTCGGGCGACCCGCTGAACCACAGCAAGTTCGCCTCCTCGCCGAAGGTCGTGCAGATGATCGGACAGCGTCTGCAGGCCGATGGTGGCATCGCCACGGCCGGTCCCCAGCTCGGCGACCGGCTCGGCGACATCGCGGGCGGCGTCGTCGGCACTGTCGGATCGACCGTGGGGCTGGTCGTGACGGCACCCGTGACGATCATCTCGGGTGGCCGCTGAGACACGGTCGCGGTGCAACGGCTCGTGATCGAGGGCATCGCCGCATTCTGGCCGCGTTAGCCTGTCGTTAAGAGGGCGCTGGCCAATTCGGCCCCCTCATCATCGACTGGATGCCCGACACGATGCTTGGTTTGCGGCACGCATCTTCTTGCCGTCGGGCGGCGCTCGCCGCGCTGCTCGCACTCGCGCTCTCGGCCTGCGCCCAGAGCGAAGTCGCCGTCTCGCCGTTCTCGGAGCCGACCCGGGCCGATGCCTCGGCGCTGGGCAAGGAGCCCGAGTTGCTCGTGGTGACGACCCGCAAGCCGGTCGGCCCGCGCCAGCCCTTTTTCGGGTCCGATCGCGGCTCGCTGACCTTCGCGGAAGCGCGCCTCGCGCCGCCCGCCGACGGGATTTCGGGCCGCCTCTCCTCCGCCGTCAGCGGCGACTGGGCGGTGCTGGGCCTCGACAGCCAGACCTCCGCCGATGCCGGGCGTGCTTTCGCGCAGGCGGCGACCGGCCGTGACGTGCTGCTCTATGTGCATGGCTACAACGAGACCTTCGAATCCGCGGCGCGCAGCGCCGGCCAGCTCTCGCATTCGCTCGAATTCCAGGGCCGCACCGCGATCTTCTCCTGGCCGTCCGGTGGCAAGCTGTTCGACTACGCCTATGACCGCGAAAGCGCGCTGTGGTCGCGCGACGGCTTCGTCAAGGCGCTGCAGGCCCTCGTCGCCAACCCGACGGTCGGCCGCATCCACATCGTCGCGCATTCCATGGGCACCTTCCTGACGCTGGAAGGGCTGCGCGAGCTGCGCGATTCCGCCGACGTGTATTCCCGGATCGGATCCGTCGTCCTCGCCTCGCCCGACATCGACATCGACGCCTTCGAGCAGACGGTCGGCAAGCTCGGCCCGCTGCGGCACGACCTCTTCCTCTCCGACAGCGAGGTCACGCAGGTCGTGCGCCGCGCCATGGACCGCGGCAAGGGCGCCTGAGCGGCTTGTCCGGCCGGGCGGTCCCGCGCAAACTCCGCGCCGAGGAGGCGTGGAGCGATGGCGACGGTCGGCCGGGTTCTGGTGGCAATGCTCCTGCTGGCCTGTGGGCCGCAGATCGCGGTGGCGCACGACCTCACGCCGTTTCAGGAGGCGGGGCGCAGCCATATGATCCACGAGGATGTCTCGCCCGCCGGCGCCGAGCCGATCAATGTCGAGACCTATGTGCCGGCGGCCTGTACGGTCAAACCCTGCCCGCTGCTGATCGCGATCCACGGCCTCGAGCGCAATGCCGAGACCGCCCGCGACAACTGGGTCGAGGCGGCCGAGCGCCATGGTCTGCTGATCGCCGCGCCGCATTTCGACCGCGACCGGTTCCCGACGCGGCTGTTCCAACAGGGCGGCGTGCGCGACGAGGCGGACCCGGACCGCTGGGTCTATGCCAGCATCGAGCGCTTCTTCGATCGCGCCTTGGCCAGCGGCAGGGTGGCGGGATCGAGCTACGTCCTGTTCGGGCATTCGGCCGGAGCCCAGTTCGTCCACCGCATGGCCCTGCTGATGCCGGCGGCGCGCGTTTCGACCGCCATCAGCGCCAATGCCGGCTACTACACCCTGCCCCTGCGGGGCGAGGCGGGCGGCTTTGCTTATCCCTATTCGGTGGCCGGTACGCCCGCCACCGACGCGACGCTGTCGGCCGCCCTCGCGAAGCCGCTGCTTGTGATGCTCGGCGAACGCGACGACGACCCCGCCCATCCGCAACTGAACCACAGCCGCGGCGCGCAGGCGCAGGGCGCGAACCGGCTGGCGCGGGGGCGCCATTTCGCGGCGGTGGCGGCCGCCGAGGCGGCACGGCTAAAGGTCGCGAGCCCCTGGCGCGCGATCGTGGTGCCGGGCGTCGGCCATGATACGCGGCGGATGGCCGCCGCCGCGGCCGAGGCGCTCTTCGCGGGGCGCTAGACCCTCACAAGGGCGGCAGGCCGATCCGCTTCTTCACCGTCGCCAGCGCGAAATTCGACTCGACCGACTGGATGCATTTCAGCCGCGTCATCTTCTGCTTCAGGAAGCGCTCATAGCCCTCGATGCCGTCGGTCAGGACCCGCAGGAGATAGTCCTGGCTGCCGGTCATCAGGTAGCATTCGGTCACCTCGTTCCAGCCTTCGACCGCCCTCTCGAACTCGGCGATGTGCTCCTGCGTCTGCTGCGACAGCCGCACCGAGACGAAGACGCTGAAGGGCAGGCCGTAGGCCTTGGGATCGACGGTCGCGGAATAACCCTGGATCACGCCGGTCTCCTCCAGCCGCTTCAGCCGGCGCAGGCAGGGCGTGGGGGACAGGCCGACCTTCTCCGAAAGATCCTGATTGGTGATGCGGCCCTCCTCCTGCAGGACGGCCAGCATGCGACGATCGACGCTGTCGAGCATGGACTGCTCCTCATGAAACGAATTTTGGCAGAATGATGCTGAAATGAAATCCTAGACAGTCGAGGCCATCCAAGCAATCGTCGGCGGAGCGCCTTATTTTCAGGCGAACGGATCGGCGCCCTCCGGCCGCGGTTCGACAGGGAGATCGTCATGAGCGCAGACAATTATCACAAGGACCGGATCGCCAACCGCAAGCTGCATCCCGAGACGCTGATGATGGGCTTCGGCTACTCGCCGGCCATGTCGGAGGGCTCGCTGAAGCCGCCGATCTTTCTGACCTCGACCTTCGTCTTCGAGAACGCCCAGCAGGGGAAGGATTTCTTCGACTTCACCTCCGGCCGCCGCCAGCCCAAGCCGGGCGAGAAGCCCGGACTCGTCTATTCGCGCTTCAACCACCCGAACATGGAGATCCTCGAGGATCGCCTGGCGATCTGGGACGAGGCGGAGAAATGCGCCGTCTTCGCCAGCGGGATGGCCGCCATCGCCACGACCTGCTTCGCCTTCCTGCGGCCCGGCGACACCATTATCCATTCCCGCCCGCTCTATGGCGGCACCGAAACCCTGCTGAAAAACCAGATGGGTGCCTTCGGCGTCACCCCCTTCGGCTTCACCGACGGTCTCGACATCGCGCAGATGCGCGAGACGGCGAAGGCCGCCGCCGCGAAGGGCCGGGTCGGCATGATCCTGGTCGAGACGCCGGCCAACCCGACAAACGGGCTCGTCGATCTCGCCGCCTGCAAGCTGATCGCCGACGAGCTCGGAGCCTCGCAGGGCCATCGCCCGCCGGTCGTCGTCGACAACACCATGCTCGGCCCGAAGTATCAGAAGCCGCTGAAGCAGGGCGCCGATCTCTCGCTGCTCTCGCTGACCAAATATGTCGGCGGCCATTCCGACCTCGTCGGCGGCTCGATCAGCGGCGCGGAGGCGCTGGTGCGGCAGGTCAAGAGCTGGCGCGGCTCGCTGGGCACGCAGCTCGACCCCAACTCCTGCTGGATGCTGATGCGCTCGCTCGAGACGCTCGACATCCGCATGAGCCGCGCCAACGAGAACGCGAGGCTGGTCGCCGACTACCTCTCCGCTCATCCAAAGGTGGCCAAGGTGCATTATCTCGGCGACCTCAAGGACGGCGACCCGCGCAAGGCGGTGTTCGACCGGCAATGCACGGCGGCCGGATCGACCTTCGCCTTCGACGTCGTCGGCGGCGAGAAGGAGGCCTTCGCGCTGCTCGACCATCTGCAGATCATGAAACTCGCGGTCTCGCTCGGCGGCACCGAGACGCTGGTCTCACACCCCGCCGCGATGACGCATTCCGGCGTCGCCCGCGAATTGCGCGAGGAGATCGGACTGACGGATGCGCTGATCCGCATCTCGGTCGGCATCGAGAACATCGAGGACCTGATCTCGGATCTGGCACAGGCGCTGGAGGCGGTGTGACGCTCGCCGTCCGTCATTGCGAGCGCAGCGAAGCAATCCAGTCGGCCCACCGGTTCCCCTGGATTGCTTCGTCGCTGCGCTCCTCGCAATGACGATGGGCGCGTTCGTCTAGCCTAAACCCCGACGCGTCCCCAACCCGGCAGTTTCAACGCCGGGCTGCGCAGGTCGAGGCCGGCGACCAGCCCGAACAGGTTGACCTCGACGCCCTCGACCCAGCCGATCGTGAAGCCAGCGAGCCCGTAGAGCGAGGCCTGGATGCCGGTGCGGCTCGGCGTCAACCCGGCGAACAGCCCGTCCTCGCGGAAATCCTTGCCGATCGCGGTCGGCGGCAGGGCCCGCGCCAGTTCCGGCACCTCGGCCAGGACATGCTGCACGAAGCTGTTGGAGTTCGGCCCCGGCCAGGCCTGGTAGCTGCCGGGCGTCGCATAGGCGTAGCTCGTCACCGCCGCGCGGATGCGCGGGATCAGCCGCTCGGCCGCCGCGCCGCGGATTTCGGCCACCGGCTCAGGCAGATTGCCGTACCAGCGGCCATCGGCCTCGCGGTGGTTGACGCGCACCGGCGTGCCCCAGCCGACCACGTCGAAGCGCGTATAGGCGCTGGCGCCGGCCTCCTTCACCACCACCCAGGAATGATGCGCGAAGACGCCGCGCCAGCGGCCGACCCGGGCGGCGAAGACATGGACGGTGGCTTCCGGCTCGGTCGAGGCGGCGGGCAGGAGCCTCGCGCTCGACCAGTCGGCCCGGCGCCAGTCTTCGGCCATGCCCTGCATCGACCACCAGGCGGCATGGGTCAGCAGGGGCAGGATGAACAGCAGGGCGAAGAGCAGGGGAATGAGACGGGCGGCACGCATGGACCTTGATATGTGGCAGCCCTATTGCATCGCAAGATCGCCAGTGCGGCCGCAGGGATCACAACGGCTTGAGGCGTGCGCCCAAGCTGATAGCCTTGCCGAAATCTGCAGGAAGGGGAATCGCATCGATGACGACACGGCGTGGCTGGCTCGCAGGACTCCTTGGCACGGCGGCGCTGGGGCTCTCGCTTCTGGCGACGGACCCTGTCGCGGCGCAGAACAAGGAACTGCGCATCTACAACTGGTCCGATTATGTCGACCCGGAGGTTCTCGACGCCTTCAAGAGGGAAACCGGGGTCACGGTGGTCTACGACACCTTCGACCAGATGGAGACGGTCGAGACCAAGCTGCTGGCGGGCAAGACCGGCTATGACCTGATCGTGGTCACCGCCTCCTTCCTGCCGCGCCATATCCCGCTCGGCCTCTATGCGCCGATCGACGCCGCCAAGGTACCCAACCTCAAGAATGCCTGGCCCGAGATCCAGGGGCGGCTGGCCAAATACGACCCCGGCAACAAGCATGCCGTGAACTACATGTGGGGCACCACCGGGATCGGCTACAACGTCGCCAAGATCAAGGAACGGCTCGGCCCTGACGCGGTGATCGACAGCTGGAAGATCCTGTTCGATCCCGACCAGCTCAAGAAACTCTCGAACTGCGGCGTGCATGTGCTGGATGCGGTCGAGGAGATGTTTCCCGCCGCGCTGCGCTATCTCGGCCTCAATCCCGATTCGAAGGCCGAGGCCGACCTCAACAAGGCCGGCGAACTGCTGCGAAAGATGAGGCCCCACATCCAGAAGTTTCACTCCTCGGAATACATCAACGCGCTGGCGAACGGCGACATCTGCCTCGCCGTCGGCTATTCCGGCGACATCCTTCAGGCGAAGAAGCGCGCGGAGGAGGCCAAGAACAAGGTCGAGATCGCCTATTCCATCCCCAAGGAAGGCGCGCTGATGTGGTTCGATTCCTTCGTGATCCCGAAGGATGCGGCCAATCCGGACGCCGCGCTCGCCTTCATCGACTTCGTCAACCGCCCCGCCATGGCGGCGAAGAACTCCGACTTCATCCAGTACGCCAATGGCAACATCGCCTCGAAGCCACTTCTCTCGGCGGCGGTGCGTGACAATCCCGGCATCTATCCGCCGGATGCGGTGATGGCGCGACTCTACACGATCACCCCTTACGACCAGAAGTCGCAGCGGCTGGTCAACCGGCTCTGGACGCGGGTGAAGACCGGCAAGTGAGCGACGGGCACAGTGAGCGGACGGGCGTGAGCGAGCCGCGGGGGCGAGGGTCGGTCGCGATGCGCAAGGCATCGCCCGGCAGCGTGCGCCGTGCCTTCCAGCCCTGGAACGACCCCGCCGCGCAGCCGCTCGTCGAGTTCCGCGCCGTGACGAAGCGCTTCGGCGGCGTCACCGCGGTCGCCGATGTCTCGCTCTCGCTCTACCCGCGCGAGTTCTTCGCCCTGCTCGGCCCCTCCGGCTGCGGCAAGACCACGCTGATGCGGATGCTGGCGGGCTTCGAGACGCCTGACGCGGGCGCGATCCTGCTCGACGGCGTCGACATCACCGCCGTGCCGCCGCATCTGCGGCCGGTCAACATGATGTTCCAGTCCTATGCGCTGTTCCCCCATCTCAGCGTCGCCGACAACATCGGCTATGGCCTGAAGCGCGAGGGGCTTCCACGGACCGAGATCGACCGGCGCGTCGGCGAGATGCTGGCGCTGGTCAAGCTGGACGGACTGGGCAAGCGCCGGCCCGACCAGTTGTCCGGCGGGCAGCGCCAGCGCGTCGCGCTCGCCCGCGCGCTCGCCAAGCGCCCGAAGCTCCTGCTGCTGGACGAGCCGATGGCGGCGCTCGACCGCAAGCTGCGCGAGGCCACCCAGTTCGAGCTGATGGACATCCAGAGCGAACTCGGCACCACCTTCATGGTCGTCACCCACGATCAGGACGAGGCCATGACCATGGCCGACCGCATGGCGGTGATGGATCATGGCCGGCTCGTCCAGATCGCCCCGCCCGACGTGATCTACGAGGCCCCCGTGAGCCGCCACGTCGCGGAATTCGTCGGCGACATCAACATCCTTGAGGGCCGCGTCGAAGCCGTCGACGGCGATCTCGTCAGCGTTGCGACGCCGCTGGCGGGCATCGTCGAACTCGACGAGGAGGCGCCGGCCCTGTCGTCGGGGGAGCCGGTCCTCGTCGGGCTGCGGCCGGAGAAGATCGCGCTGAGCCATGACGAGCCGGCCCAGGGCGTGAACAAGGTCCGCGGCGAGATCTGGGACATCGGCTATCTCGGCGACATGACCATGGTTCAGGTGATGGTCGGCGGCGACGACGGCCAGCTCCTGAAGGTCTCCCTGACCAACCGCTCGCGCCGGATCGAGCGCCCCTTCGCCTGGGAGGATTCGGTCTGGCTGTCCTGGGACGTCGAGGCCGGGCTGGTGCTGAAGCCGTGAGAAGGCGGCGGAACGCGACCTGTCCCCTTCCCCCCGCTTGCGGTGGGGAAGGGCTAGGGATGGGGGGCCGCAAAGCCCGAGCATTCTCCGTGGCCGTCTCGCCGAGCGGCACGGCCCCCCACCCTGACCCTCCCCACCGCAAGCGGGGGGAGGGCATGCGCTTGGTGTGGCGGTCTCACCCTCTGGTTGACCCATGAGCGTTGCATCACGCAGAACCGCTGGCCTCGTCGTGGCCGTGCCCTCTCTCTGGCTGGGGCTCTTCTTCCTGGCGCCCTTCGTCATGGTGCTGCGCATCGCGCTGTCGGATGCCGCCACCGCGCTGCCGCCCTATGCCCCGCATTTCGAGGGCTTCGCGACGCTGCGCGACTTTCTGGCCGGGCTCGATCTCGAGAATTTCGGGCTGATCTGGGAGGATCCGCTCTACTGGCAGAGCTATCTCTTTTCGCTGCGCATCGCGGCGCTGACCACGCTGGTCGCGCTCGCGATCGGCTATCCGCTGGCCTATGCGATGGCGAGCGCCCCCGTGCGCTGGCGCGTCATCCTGCTCGTGCTCGTCATCCTGCCGTTCTGGACCTCCTTCCTGATCCGGGTCTACGCTTGGATCGGCATTCTGCGGCCCGAGGGGCTGCTCGACATGGCCTTGTCTGCGCTCGGCCTGAGCGATCAGCCGCTGCGCCTGCTGAACACCGAAGCCGCGGTCCTGATCGGCATGGTCTATTCCTACCTGCCCTTCATGGTGCTGCCGCTCTATGCGACGCTGGAGAAGCTCGATCGCAGCCTGCTGGAGGCCGCCGCCGATCTCGGTGCGACGCCGCTCAGGGCCTTCCTGACGGTGACGCTGCCGCTCTCGCTGCCCGGCATCCTCGCGGGCTCCGCACTGGTGTTCATCCCCGCCATCGGCGAATTCGTCATTCCAGACCTGCTCGGCGGGCCGGACACGACGATGATCGGCAAGGTTTTGTGGACCGAGTTCTTCTCCAACCGCGACTGGCCGCTGGCCTCGGCTGTGGCGGTCGTGCTGCTGGTGGTGCTGGTCCTGCCGCTGGCGCTGCTGCAGCGCGCGCGGCTGGCGCGGGCCGGCGAGGGGGGAGGCGCGCCATGACGCGGCTCGGCCCCGGCCTCATCCTCGCCCTCGTCGCGGGCTTCGCCTTTCTCTACCTGCCGATCCTGGCGCTGATCGCCTATTCCTTCAACGCCTCGCGGCTCGTCACGGTCTGGGGCGGCTTCTCGACGCAGTGGTACGGGACGCTGCTCGCCAACGAGCCGCTCCTGTCGGCGGCCTGGCTCAGCCTGCGCCTCGCCTTCGTCTCGGCCACGCTCGCCACCGCGCTGGGGACGCTGGCGGCGCTGGCGCTGGCGCGGCAGGGCCGCTTCCGCGGGCGCCTGCTCTTCACCGGCATGGCGCTGGCGCCGCTGGTGATGCCGGAGGTGATCACAGGGCTCTCGCTGCTGCTGCTCTTCGTGGCGGCGGATGTGGAGCGCGGCTTCTGGACGGTGACGATCGCCCACGCGACCTTCGGCCTCGGCTTCGCCTGCATCGTCGTGCAGGCCCGCCTCGTCGGCTTCGACCGCTCGCTGGAGGAAGCCGCGCGCGATCTCGGCGCCACGCCGCTGGTGACCTTCTGGACGGTGACCTTCCCGCTGATCGCGCCGGCGGTCGCGGCGGCCTGGCTGCTCGCCTTCACGCTGTCGCTGGACGATCTCGTGATCGCGAGCTTCACCACCGGGCCTGGCGCCACGACCCTGCCGATGCGGCTCTATTCGGCGGTCCGGCTCGGCGTCTCGCCCGAGATCAACGCCGCCTGCACCATCCTGATCGGCTTCGTCGCCATAGTGGTGATCGCGGCCTCGCTGTTGCTGAAGCGGCGCCAGGCTCTGGGCGCCTGAGCGCCGGCGCGAGCCGGCTCCACCCCATCCTGGCTAAACGCCGTGTGAATGGCGGCCTCAATCCCCGTTCAGATGCGATCCGCCATGGTCCTGGTCGAGGCGAGGGGATGGCCCGAGCCCGCAACAGGACAAGGATCATGGCCCGCAGATTCGTCGTTACCGCGCTGGCCGGGCTCGCTCTCGGCGCTGCCGTGTTCGCCGCCGGCAGCGTCATGGCGCCTGCCCCCGCCGAGGCCTTCGGAGGCCGCTACGAGCAGGGCTGGGGTCCGCCCCGGCATGGCTGGCGGCCGCCGCCGCCCGTCTTCCACGGCTACTGGGGCCGCCGCCGCTGGCATCACCATGACGGCTACGGCTTCCGCCCGCCGCCGCCCCGCTACGGCTACGGCTATGGTCACGGTTGGCGCTAGTGTTGCGAAGCGACGCCCGTGATCAGGGGACAGGCGCGGCCCGCCGGCCGCGCCTGTCTGCTATTCGGCGGCCGTGCGCTGGACATAGCCCAGCCGGCCGTTGAGATCCTCGAGCAGCTTCTCGGCCGCATCGGCGATGACGGTTCCGGGCGGGAAGATCGCCGAGGCGCCGGCCTCGATCAGGGCCTCGAAATCCTGCGGCGGGATGACGCCGCCGACCACGATCATGATGTCGGGCCGGCCGGCCTTGGCGAGCGCCGCCTTGAGCTCGGGCACCAGCGTCAGATGGCCCGCCGCCAGCGACGAGACGCCGATGATATGGACGTCGTTCTCGACGCCCTGGCGGGCCGCCTCGTCGGGCGTCGCGAAGAGCGGGCCGATGTCGACGTCGAAGCCGAGATCGGCAAAGGCCGAGGCGATCACCTTCTGGCCGCGGTCATGGCCGTCCTGCCCCATCTTGGCGACGAGGATGCGCGGGCGGCGGCCATCGGCTTCCTCGAAAGCCTGCGTCATCATCTGCACGCGCATCACCGCCGGGTTCATCGTGCCGACCTCCCGCTTGTAGACGCCCGAGATCGACTTGATCTCGGCCCGGTGGCGCCCGAACACCTGCTCCATCGCCAGCGAAATCTCGCCGACGGTGGCCTTGGCGCGGGCTGCCTTCACCGCGAGGTCGAGCAGATTGGCCTCGCCCTTCGCGCCCTCGGTCAGGGCCGCCAGCGCGGCCTGGACCTCACCCTCGTTGCGCTCGGCCTTGAGGCGCTGGAGCTTGTCGAGCTGCTGCGCGCGCACCGAGGCATTGTCGACCTTGAGCACGTCGATCGAGGCCTCGTTCTCCGGCTTGAAGCAGTTCACGCCGACGATCGCCTGCAGCCCGCCATCGATGCGCGCCTGCGTCTTGGCGGCGGCCTCCTCGATACGCAGCTTCGGGATGCCGGCCTCGATCGCCTTGGCCATGCCGCCGAGCGCCTCGACTTCCCTGATATGGCCCCAAGCCTTCGTCGCCAGCTCCGCGGTCAGCCGCTCGACATAATAGGACCCGCCCCAGGGGTCGATGATGCGGCTGGTGCCGCTTTCCTGCTGCAGCAGGATCTGCGTGTTGCGGGCGATGCGGGCGGAGAAGTCCGTCGGCAGCGCCAGCGCCTCGTCCAGCGCATTGGTATGCAGCGACTGCGTATGCCCCTGGGTGGCCGCCATCGCCTCGATCATCGTGCGCGGCACGTTGTTGAAGACGTCCTGCGCCGTCAACGACCATCCGGACGTCTGGCAATGGGTGCGCAAGGGCAGCGACTTCTCGCTCTGCGCCCCGAAATCCTTGACGAGCTTCGCCCAGATCAGCCGGCCGGCGCGCAGCTTGGCGACCTCCATGAAGAAATTCATGCCGATCGCCCAGAAGAAGGACAGCCGTGGCGCGAAGGCATCGACGCCCAACCCCGCGCGCTGGCCGGCGCGGATGTATTCGACGCCGTCGGCGAGCGTATAGGCGAGCTCGAGATCCTGCGTCGCCCCGGCCTCCTGCATGTGATAGCCGGAGATCGAGATCGAGTTGAACTTCGGCATATGGGCCGAGGTGTAGGCGAAGATGTCGCCGATGATCCGCATCGAGGGCGCAGGCGGGTAGATATAGGTGTTGCGGACCATGAACTCCTTGAGGATGTCGTTCTGAATGGTCCCCGAGAGCTTGGCGGCCGGCACACCCTGTTCTTCCGCCGCGACGATGTAGAGCGCCAGCACCGGCAGAACCGCGCCGTTCATCGTCATCGAGACGCTCATCTGGTCGAGCGGGATGCCGGAGAACAGGGTTCGCATGTCGTAGATCGAGTCGATCGCGACGCCGGCCATGCCGACATCGCCGCCGACGCGCGGATGGTCTGAGTCATAGCCGCGATGCGTCGCCAGATCGAAGGCGACGGACAGGCCCTTCTGGCCGGCGGCGAGATTGCGCCGGTAGAAGGCGTTGGAATCCTCGGCGGTGGAGAAGCCGGCATATTGCCGGATCGTCCAGGGCTGGTTGACATACATCGTCGGGTAGGGCCCGCGCAGATAGGGCGCGATGCCGGGCAGCGTGTCGACGAAGGGCAGGCCGTCGCGATCCTCTGGTCCGTAGACCGGCTTCACCGGGATGCCCTCGGGCGTCAGCCAAGCCTCGCCGGCCGGCAGGGCGGGAGAGGCGGGGCCTGTGCCGTCGGCATAAGCCAGCGTCGTGAAATCCGGGATGGCTGTCATGGCTGTCTCCCGTCCTGACGATCCCACCAGTGGTGGAAATGATGCACCGGTCCGTGGCCATGGCCAACCGGAACCTCGTCGGCGGCCGCGATCGCAGCCGAGATATAAGTCTTCGCCCGGCCGACCGCCTCGGGCAGCGAGAGTCCCTTCGCCAGCCCCGAGGCGATGGCGGATGACAGGGTGCAACCCGTGCCATGGGTGTTGCGCGTGGTCAGGCGCGGTGCCGCGAAGCGCTGGCGGCTGCCGCCAGCGAGCAGGAGCAGATCGCTGCTGCTGTTACCGCCGCCATGGCCGCCCTTGATCAGGACGTTGGCGGCGCCGAGCGCGGCGAGCGCATCCGCCTGTCGCTCGACGGCGTCCTCGGTTTGCGCCGCGCCGGTGCCGAGCAGGGCGGCGGCTTCCGGCAGGTTGGGGGTGATCAGCGTCGCCAGCGGGAAGAGATGGCGATGGATCGCGGCGACGGCCTCGTTTTCCAAGAGCCGCGCGCCCGAGGCCGCGACCATCACGGGGTCGAGCACGATGTTGCGCGCCTTGTGGCGCTTCAGCCCCTCCGCCACGGTCTCGATCAGCTCGGCCGTCGCCAGCATGCCGATCTTCACCGCGGCGACGTCGAGATCCTCGAAGACGGCATCGATCTGCTGCGCGACGAAAGCCGCCGGCACGGCATGGATCGCGCTCACGCCCCTCGTGTTCTGGGCCGTCAGCGCGACGAGGACGCTGGCTCCATAGACCTGATGGGCCGCGAAGGTCTTGAGATCGGCCTGGATGCCGGCGCCGCCGCTGGAATCCGAGCCGGCGATGGTCAGGGCGATGGGGTGGCGTGTGCTCACTCGGCGGCTTCCAATGTGATCCGGAGCTTGGTGCCGGTCGCCTTGGCGTAACGCTCCAGCGTCCGGGTTGAGGGTTTGCTGCGACCGCTTTCGAGCCGGGCGATGACCGACTGCGTCGTGCCCATGCGCTGCGCCAGTTCTTCCTGCGTCAGCCCGGCGCGGCTGCGCGCGCGCGCCAGCGACGTGAGAAGTGCGAATTCCTCCTCCAGCGCGTCATATTCGCGCTTGAAGTCGGGGTCCTTCATCTGTTCGGCAGCCCAATCGCTAACGCTTCTCATCAGTCCCGATCCACTTCAGACTGTCATGAAAATAGCAAAAATGCACTAATCTGACAAGGTTGGCAGCGAGATCGCGAGAGCCTCCGTCAACACCGCGACCGCATCGCAGCCTGCATAGATGAACGACCGCACCCCCGCTTCGGTCAGCGCCGCCTCCAATTCGCCCGGCCGGCCCGCGAGCCACACGGCCGCGCCGGCCGCCGTCAGCGCCTGTGCTGCGGGGGCGCCCTCGGCCGCATAGGCGGCGTCCGATCCGCACAGGCAGGCGAGCCTTGCGCCCGAGGCCTTGAAGGCGGCGGCAAGCGCGGCGAGATCGGTGCCGCCCTCCCGCGCAAAACCCTCGCCGACCGGGGCGGCGAGACCGCCCGCCTCGAACAGATTGCGCGCGAAACCGGCCCGCGCCGTGAAATCGGCGACCGGCCCGAGCGGCGCGAGGAAGACGACCGGCCTCTCCGCGGCCGTATCGGCCCGGTCGCGCAGCGTTTCAAGGGGTTCGGCCAGCCGCTGCGACGGCAGGGCTTGCGCCCGCAAGCCGTCCTGTGGCGCGATCAGGCCCTCCTGGCGTTCGGCGCCCGCGGCGAGCCGAGCGATCAAGACCTCCGGGTCGGGCACAGTTCCGGTCCGGCCCGTCGACGTGCCGATGGTGACCGGGACGACATCCAGTATGGCAACCGCGGCCTCCTTCAGGTTCGGGAACTCGCTCGTGCCGGTGATCGGCTCGCGCCGCGTCGCGATCGCCCTGGCACGCGCGTCGCGCTGATGTTCCAGCGCCGTCTGAGCCGTGCCGGCGGTGAGCGCGGCGAGGATCCCCGGCAGGCCGTCCTTCGCCTGCCGCTCGACCGCCTGCATCTGCGCCCAGCCCTGCTCGCACAGCGCCTGCGTCAGCGTCTCGAAGCTGCCGGAGCCCGCGGCGGGGTCGGCGACGCGCCAGAGATTGGCCTCCTCCAGCAGCACGAGCTGGGTGTTGCGCGCGATGCGGCGGGCGAAGCCGTCGGCGAGACCGAGCGCTGCGGTGAAGGGCTGAACCGTCACTGCGTCTGCGCCGCCGATGCCCGCCGAGAAGGTGGCGACGGTGCCGCGCAGCAGATTGACCCAGGGGTCGCGCCGCGTCAGCGAGCGCCAGGCCGTCTCGGCATGCAGCACCATCGGCGCCGGCGTCAGGCCGCAGGCGCCCTGGATGCGGCTCCAGAGCAGGCGCGCCGCCCGCAGCTTGGCGATGGTCAGGAACTCGTCGGTGTCCGCGACCAGCGTGAAGGAGATCGCGTCGCGCGCCTCCTCGAGCGAAAAGCCCGCGGCTTCCAGCGCGCGCAGATAGGCGATGGCGCTCGCCAGGCCATAGCCGAGTTCCTGCGCCTCGCTCGCCCCGGCCTCGTGCCAGGGCCGGGTGTCGACCGTGACGAAGGGGCCCTTGAAGCCGCGCGCCTGCAGCGCCCGGATCGTCGCGGCGAGACGGCGCCCGACCTCGGACCAGGAGGCCGCGAGCCTGCCGGTGCCGGCGAACACCCCGATCGGGTCCATGCCGAAATCGATCGACAGCGTCTCGGGCGAAAGCCCGCGCTTCTCGACGAGCGCGGCCAGCAGCAGCGCGTTGACCCGCCCCTCCGGGGCGGGATCGAGCCGCAGCTGGATCAGGTCGAGCATCGCGCCGTCGAGAGCCGCGTCGAGAGCCGCGACATCCTCCGCCACAAGCCCGTATCCGCGTGCGGCGCGGGCTCCGGCGAAGGCGATCGTCAGCGCGTTCGCGCCGCCTTCGAGATCGGCGAGCGCCAGCTTCTGCGCTTCGGCCGGCTCGGGATGGTCGAGCCGGGCGGCCACATGCCAGCGGCCGGGCTCACCGCGGAGTGGCCGGCTGGAAGGAGAGGCGGCCTCATAGAGCGGCGCGATGCGAATGCCGTCGGCGGTCTTGCCGACCAACCGCTTCTCGAAATCGCCGCCCTTGAGCACCTTGTCGACCGCCGCGCGCCAGGCCTCGTGCGTCGGGGCCGGAAAGGCGCTCATAAAGGACAGGTCGGGGTCCGGGGCCGAAGTCATGCGAAGCTGTCCTCGTCATCGCCGCCGCGCGCGGCTGCGTGGCGGTGATTGCCATGCAGGGCGCCGCGCCGCCATTCCTACTTCGTCGCAACGCGGCTGCGCAAACCCGCGCCGGGGAGGGCGCAAACGACAACGCCGCCTGGCGGCGGCGTTGCAAGGTCCATCGCGGCGGCGCGGTTCAGACGAACTGGCCGAGACCCGGGATCGCGCCGACGATGGCGCCCATCGCATCCTCGCCCGCCTTTTCGCGGCCGACGGCGAACATTTCCTTGGAGACCGACTGGATCTGGCCCATCGACAGGCCGGCGCCCATCAGCTGGCCGCCGAGCGCCATCACGCCGCCGCTGCCGCCCATCAGGCCACCGACCATGCCCATCAGGCCGCCCTTGGCGCCACCCTCGGCCGCGGCGAGCTCCTCCGCACCGGGCAGGGCCGCCATCAGCTCGCCGATCTCCGCCGGGGGGCCTTCCTTCTGCAGGAAGGCGAGAATGATGCCGATCGCCTTGCGGGCCAGCTCTTCGTTGAGGCCCGAGGCCGCGATCACGCGGGAGATCAGTTCATCCATGGTCTTCTTCCTGTCGCTGGGGTGTGGCGCGAGATAGTTCACATATCAACGTTTCGATCAAGTGGTCGCACGGCCCGCGATCGCACTTCCGCCGGCAGGCGCGTTTCGCTACACCCTTGCCCTGACGTTTCGATAACGCAACAGGCAGGGCCATGGCTGAAGACGGCGCGATTCTGATCGGCAAGAGCTGGAAGCCGGAGACCCTCCTGCTGAAGCTCGCCAACCGCCACGGCCTCGTCACCGGCGCCACCGGCACGGGCAAGACCGTGACGCTGCAGGTGTTGGCCGAGGGCTTTGCCCGCGAGGGCGTGCCGGTCTTCGCCGCCGACATCAAGGGCGACCTCTCGGGCATCGCTGCGCCCGGTGATTCCAAGCCGCCCTTCCTCAAGCGCGCCGAGGAGATCGGCGTGAAATACGAGCCCGACCAGTTCACCACCGTGTTCTGGGACGTCTTCGGCGAGCAGGGCCACCCCGTCCGCGCCACGATCTCCGAGATGGGGCCGCTGCTGCTGGCCCGCCTGCTCGATCTCAACGAGACGCAGGAGGGCGTGCTCAACATCGCCTTCCGCATCGCCGACGAGCAGAAGCTGCTGCTGCTCGACCTCAAGGACCTGCGCGCCATCCTCGCCCACATTGCCGAGAA
>NCCO01000061.1 GCA_002279705.1 Allobosea sp. 12-68-7 | reverse complement strand
ATGGAGAACGAGGGCATCGTCGGCCCCGCCAACCACGCCGGCAAACGCGAAATCCTCGTCGAAACCGGCCGAGCCAGGGAAGACGAGGATTGAGGCGCGGCTGATGCCAGCGCCAGCCCTTGTCGTTGCCGGTCCCGGTCCTCAAATTGCCATCAGGCCGTTGCAACCTGCGGCATGATTTTGCGTTATCTGTCCGGCGCCGGGTCGACACGCAACCGGACAGCGGGGCGCCACCGCCACGACGGTCGACAGGTCCGACGCGGGCCGGCCGTGACAGAATGGAGCAAGGCCTGCCGATGACGTTGATTCCGACCCCCAGGGCCAAGGCTGCGATGCTGGCATGGCTCGGCTGCGTCGCGTTTCCGTCTTCGCTGCTGGCACAGCCCCTCCAGATCCTGCCGCCGAAGCCGGCGGTCTCGAGGCCGGCCGCCAGCCGCCCCCTGCCGCTGCCACCCGTCCGGCCGCCGGGCCTGGGGCTGCCACGCGTCGCGGAAGCCCCGGTCGCGCAGCCCGCCGGTCCGGCCATCGTTCCCGCGACGGAGACGACGCGGACCCCGGCGCCGATGCGCGCCAAGACCGGTGCGCCCGCGACCCGCGAGGAGGCGATCGAGCGGCTGAACGCCTATCTCAACAGCTTCACCTCCCTGCAGGGCAACTTCATCCAGCATGCCGCCGACGGCCGGCGGCTGGAGGGGCGCATCTATATCCTCCGGCCCGGCAAGATGCGCTTCGAATACGAGCCGCCCGCCACCATCGAGGTGATCGCTGACGGCACCTCCGTGGCCGTGCGCGACAAGCGGCTCGCCACGCAGGACATTTACTCCCTCGGCCAGACCCCGCTGAAGTTCCTGGTGCGGGAGCGCATGGATCTGGCTCGCGAGGGCACGATCACCGGCGCCGCGATCGATGGCGACGTCCTGACGCTGCGGCTGGAGGATCGCTCGACGCTGGGCGGAACCTCCAAGATCGCGCTGAAATTCGATCTGACGGCGAATGTGCTGCGGCAGTGGGTCGTCATCGATCCGCAGGGCTATGAAACCACCGTGTCGCTCTACAATCTCGACACGCAGCGCCGCCCTGACGCCAAGAATTTCGTGATCGACTACCAGCGCAAGCTCTGAGGTCGCACGGGAGCCCGATCGGGCGTCTTGCCTTTTGCGCGCCAGCGGATGAGTTTCCGGCACCCTTCTCGCCGGACGATCTCAGTGCAACTCACCGTCACAAGCTGGAACATCAACTCGGTCAGGCTGCGAATCGGCATGGTCACCGATTTTCTCGGCCGTCATGCGCCCGATATCCTCTGCCTGCAGGAGACCAAGACGCCGGACGAGCAGTTCCCGGCCAAGGCTTTCGAGAAGGCGGGCTATGTCCATCAGGCCTTCATCGGCCAGAAGGGCTATAACGGCGTCGCCATCGTCTCGAAGCTGCCCTTCAGCACGCGCGACGCGATGGCGATGTGCGGGCGCAACGACGCCCGGCACATGACCGTCGTGCTCGGTGCCGCCGCCGGTGCCGCCGCCGACATCGCGATCCACAATTTCTACATCCCCGCCGGCGGCGACATCCCCGACCCCGCGAAGAACGAGAAGTTCGCCCATAAGCTCGCCTTCCTCGACGAGATCGGCGCCTGGAACGTGGCGAAACGCCCCACCGACCGTCCGGCGATCCTTGTCGGCGATCTCAATATCGCGCCCTATGAGCACGATGTCTGGAGCCACAAGCAGCTCCTCGACGTGGTCAGCCACACGCCGATCGAGACCACGACGCTGGAGCGGCTTCGCTCCGAAGGCGGCTGGACCGACGCGGCGCGCATGCTGCGGCCGGAACCGGAGAAGCTCTACAGCTGGTGGAGCTACCGCGCCGCCGACTGGGAGGCGTCGGATCGCGGCCGCCGGCTCGACCACATCTGGCTGTCGGACGCGCTGAGGCCGACGCTGCGCGACGTGACCTTCCTGCGCGAGGCGAGGGGCTGGGAACGGCCCTCGGACCATGTCCCGGTGACGGCGACGCTGGAGCTCTGAGGCAAGCTCAGCCGCGGTCGATCGCGATCAGAGCCTCCCGCACGACCGTCAGCTGGTCAACGAAGCCGCGCAGCCTGTCGCTGATCGCCGCCGCGACGGCCTCCGCCGAGCCGGGTGATTCGGCCAGGACGCGGCGCATCACGCTGCGCGACAGGCGCATCACCTGCGTCGGCTCGCGGGCGATCGCCGTGACCGGACGCGCGACCGCCGTGAACAGGGCCATCTCGCCGATCAGGGCGCCGGGGCCGACGATCTCCTGCGCCGGCTGCCCGTCCTCGCGGCTGTCGAGCGCAACCGCCCCCGAAATCACCAGCACCGCCCCATCCGACGGCTCGCCGACGCGAAACAGCACGTCGCCCGCTCTCAGGATGCGGCTCTCCGCGGCGAAGGCGACCAGCCTCAGCGCATCGCGCTCCATCAGGCCCAGCAGCGGCTGCCGGGCCAGCAGGGCGATGTCGTCGTCGAGGGCCATATCCTAGGGGTTGAGCCGGTAGCCGCCGGCATCCGTCACCAGCAGGCGGGCATTGCCCGGGTCGGGCTCGATCTTCTGGCGCAGCCGGTAAATGTGCGTCTCGAGCGTATGGGTGGTGACCTGGCTGTTATAGCCCCAGACCTCCTGCAGCAGCACCTCACGCGCAATCGGCTTGCGGCCGGCCCGGTAGAGGAAGCGCAGGATCGCGGTTTCCTTCTCGGTCAGCTTGGTCTTCGAGCCCTTCTCGCTGACGAGGAGCTTGGACCCGGGGTGGAAGGTGTAGGGACCGACCTGGAAGACCGCGTCCTCGCTCGCCTCATATTGCCGCAGATGCGCGCGGATGCGCGCCAGCAGGACGGCGAATTTGAACGGCTTGACAACATAATCGTTGGCGCCCGCCTCCAGCCCCAGCACCGTGTCGGCGTCGGAGCCCTGGCCGGTGAGCATGATGACCGGGCTCTTGAAGCCGTTCTTGCGCATCAGCTTCACCGCCTCGCGCCCATCCATGTCGGGCAGGCCGACATCCATGATGGCGAGGTCGATACGCTCCGCCTGGACCGCCTTGACGGCGCCCGTGGCCGTGCCGGCGGTCGAGAGCTTGAACTCGTCATAGAGCGCGAGCTGCTCGGCGAGCGCGTCTCGCAGGGTCTGGTCGTCGTCGACCAGAAGGATATGATGCACGGCGGGCATGGGGGATCGTTTGCACGAGAGATGACGCGTTACCATGAGCCCGCTGAATCGCGACCGCAAGTCACGCGCAATGGAATTCCCGTGAGAAACCGTGATCGAGCCGGCTTTCCCCGGCCCTCCGAGCGCCCCCGGCGGCTCTCGGGCCTGCGTGTCTTCGCCTCGGTCCGCGACCGCAGAAAGGGTTTTCTGGTCGCCGGTGGCGCGGCCTTTCCCTGCGCGCTGGGCCGCTCCGGCATCGGCACGCTCAAGCGCGAGGGCGACGGCCGCACCCCGCGCGCCGAGTTGCCGCTGCGCCGCGTGTTCTACCGCGCCGACCGCATCGGCCGCCCGCTCAGCCTGCAGCCACTGCGCATCATCGGCCCACGCGACGCCTGGTGCGACGACATGGCGGACCGCCGCTACAACCGCCTGATCGACCGCCCGCCCGGCGAGGCGGAGGAACGCCTGACCCGCGACGATCCCCTCTACGACGTCATCGTCGAACTCGGCTGGAACGACGCCCCGATCGTCCGCGGACGCGGCAGCGCGATCTTCTGGCACCTTGCCCGGCCTGGCTTCACCCCGACGGCGGGCTGCGTCGCGGTCGAACGTCACGTCTTCGCGAAGGTCCTGCCCCGGCTGGCACGACGCTGCGTGATGCGGATCCTCTAGCGCGCGACGAGACTACCCACGCGCACCGAAGATGGCGCTGCCGACGCGGACATGTGTCGCCCCGAGCTGGATCGCGGCCTCGTAATCGGCGCTCATGCCCATCGACAGGCCGTGCAGGCCATGGCGGGCCGCGATCTTCGCCAGCAGCGCGAAATGCGGCGAGGGCGGATCCTCCGCGGGCGGAATGCACATCAGCCCCTCGATCACCAGACCGTGATGAACGCGGCAGCTCTCGAGGAAGGCATCGATCGCGCTTGGACTGACGCCGCCCTTCTGCGGCTCGTCACCCGTGTTGACCTGGACATAGAGCGTCGGCGCCCGGCCACTGCGCGCGATCTCGCGGGACAATTCCTTGGCGAGGCTCTCTCGATCGAGCGAGTGAATCGCGTCGAAGAGCTCGACCGCCTCCCGCGCCTTGTTCGACTGCAGCGGCCCGATCATGTGGACCTGCGCGTCGGGAAAGCGCGCCTTCAGCCCGGGCCATTTCGCCTTCGCCTCCTGGACGTAGTTCTCACCGAAGACGCGCTGGCCGGCCTCGAGCACCGGCAGGATCACGTCCGCGGGCATCGTCTTGGAGACTGCGATCAGCGCTACCGAATCGGGATCGCGCTCGACATCGCGCGCGGCCCGCGCGATCGCCGCCCGGGTTTCCCTCCATCGCTTCACCGTATCGCTCATCGCATGCCCTCGTATGCCCGGCGCGGCGTTGACCGCGCCGCCTCAATGGTGTCCTAGTCCCGGCACCTCTGATGATGCAAGAATAGCCCGCTGCCATGGCCGTCGAACGCTACAATCCCAAGGAATCCGAGCCGAAATGGCGCGCCGTCTGGCAGGAGCGCAAGCTCTTCGAGACACGCAACGACGACCCGCGGCCGAGCTACTACGTGCTCGAGATGTTCCCCTATCCGTCGGGCCGCATCCATATGGGCCATGTCCGCAACTATGCGATGGGCGACGTGGTCGCGCGCTACAAGCGCGCCAAGGGCTTCGCCGTGCTGCACCCGATGGGTTGGGACGCCTTCGGCCTGCCGGCGGAGAACGCCGCCAAGCAGAAGAACGTCCATCCGCGCGAATGGACCTACGCCAACATCGCCGCGATGCGCACGCAGCTCCAGTCCATGGGCCTGTCGCTCGACTGGAGCCGCGAGCTCGCGACCTGCGACCCCTCCTATTACCGCCACCAGCAGAAGATGTTCCTGGACTTCCTCAAGGCCGGGCTCGTCGACCGCAAGACGGCGAAGGTGAACTGGGACCCGGTCGACGAGACCGTGCTCGCCAATGAGCAGGTCATCGACGGCAAGGGCTGGCGCTCGGGCGCCCCGGTCGAGATCCGCGAGCTGACGCAGTGGTTCTTCAAGATCACCACCTTCGGCCAGGAGCTGCACGACGCGCTGGAGGGCCTGACCCGCTGGCCCGACAAGGTGCGGCTGATGCAGAAGAACTGGATCGGCCGCTCGGAAGGGCTGCTGGTTCGTTTCGCGCTCGAATCGAAGGCCTTCGGGGCGGAGGAGGTCGAGGTCTACACGACGCGGCCGGACACGCTGTTTGGCGCGAAGTTCCTCGGCATCGCCCCCGACCACCCCCTCGCCAGGGCCGCCGCTGCGGAAAACCCCGCGCTGCAGACCTTTATCGAGGAGTGCAAGCGCACCGGCACGGCCCAGGAGAACATCGACAAGGCCGAGAAGCTCGGCTTCGACACCGGCCTGCGCGTCGCGCATCCCTTCGATCCGTCTTGGACGCTGCCGGTCTATGTCGCGAACTTCATCCTGATGGAGTACGGCACCGGCGCCATCTTCGGCTGCCCCGCGCATGACCAGCGCGACCTCGACTTCGTCAACAAATACGGCCTCGGCAACACGCCTGTCGTGGCGCCGGAAGGGGTCGATCCGGCGGGCTTCGTCATCACCGATACGGCTTATGTCGATGACGGCCGCATGATCAATTCGCGCTTCCTCGACGGCCTGACGATCGCGCAGGCCAAGGAGGAGGTCGCCAGGCGCCTGGAAAGCGAGAGCCGCGGCCATCGCCCGGTGGCCGCCCGCAAGGTCAATTTCCGCCTGCGCGACTGGGGCATTTCGCGCCAGCGCTATTGGGGCTGCCCGATCCCGGTCATTCATTGTTCCGCCTGCGGAACGGTGCCGGTCCCCGATATCGACCTGCCGGTGAAGCTGCCCGACGACGTCTCCTTCGACCGGCCGGGCAACCCGCTCGACCACCATCCGAGCTGGAAACATGTCGCCTGTCCGCAATGCGGCGCAGCAGCCCGGCGCGAAACCGACACGATGGACACCTTCGTCGATTCGTCCTGGTATTTCGCCCGCTTCACCGATCCCTGGCGGACCGAGAGCCCGACCGACTGCGCTGTCGTCGACCGCTTCCTGCCGGTCGACCAGTATATCGGCGGTGTCGAGCACGCGATCCTGCATCTGCTCTATTCGCGCTTCTTCACCCGCGCGATGAAGGCGACCGGACATGCCGGGCTCGACGAGCCCTTCGACGGCATGTTCACGCAAGGCATGGTCGTGCACGAGACCTATCGCGATGCGGCGGGCAACTGGGTCGAGCCCGGCGATGTCCGCATCGAGACCGAGGGCAGCGAGCGCCGCGGCTTCCATGTCGAATCCGGCGTGCCGATCGAGATCGGCGCGATCGAGAAGATGTCGAAGTCGAAGAAGAACGTCGTCGATCCCGACGACATCATCGCTTCCTACGGCGCCGACACGGCCCGCTGGTTCATGCTGTCGGATTCGCCGCCGGACCGCGACGTGATCTGGACCGACGAAGGCGTGCAGGGTGCGGCGCGCTTCGTGCAGCGCCTCTGGCGTCTGCTGAACGAGATCGCCGAGCGGACCGGAAACGCCGCTACCGCGCCGGCCGCGACCGGAGAGGCGGCCCAGACACTGCGCAAGGCCACCCACAGGGCGCTGGATGCCGTCGGCAACGACATCGAGCGGCTCGCCTTCAACCGCTGCATCGCCCATGTTTACACGCTGACCAACGCGATCGGGAAAGCGCTCGACGCGGCCGCCGAAAGCGCCGCCCTGCCGCCGGATCAGGCCTTCGCGCTGCACGAGGCCGGAGTCGTCGTCACCCAGCTCGTCGCACCGATGATGCCGCATCTGGCGGAGGAATGCTGGCGGGTGCTGGGCCAGCCTGGCCTCGTCGGCGAGGCCGCCTGGCCGGTCGCCGAGGCGTCCCTGCTCAAGGACGACAGCATCGTTCTGCCTGTGCAGGTCAACGGCAAGAAGCGCGCCGAGGTGACCGTGCCGGCCGATGCGGATATCGTCGCCGTCGAGGCGCTGGTGCGCGCATCAGATGTCGTCGCGAAGGCGCTTGACGGCCGCGCGATCCGCAAGATCATCGTGGTTCCTGGGAGAATCGTGAATGTCGTCCTCTGAATCCGGCCAGCGCCACACCTTGCCTGGACGCCGGCTCATGCTCGCCATGGCCCTCTCGGCCGCCGCCGCCGCCGGGGGCTGCTTCCAGCCGCTCTACGCCGACAACACCCGCTCCATCACCGGCGGCAGCGTCAAGGACACCTTCAAGGAGATCCAGGTCCCCGAGATCAAGGGGCTGATCGGCCATTATCTGCGCAACGAGCTGGTCTTCGAGCTCGATGGCGGCAACGAGCCGGACCGCGCCAAACGGCTGACCTTCCAGACGCAGATCTCCGAGGCGATCGAGGTCGTGACCGTCGACTACGCCAACGGCCGGGCCGATTCGGCCATTCTGGTCGCGACGGCGACATGGTCCCTGACCGACACAGCATCCGGCAAGGTCGTCTCGAAAGGCAGCAACGTCGTCCGGGCTCCCTATGAACGCTCCTCGCAGCGCTTTGCGACCGTCCGCGCCGCACGCGACGCGCAGATCCGCGCGGCGAAGAACCTCGCCACGCTGATCCGCGGGCAGATCGCCGCCGACCTCGTCGCCGGCTGAGCGGATCAGGACGCCGCATGGCCTCGATCAAGGCACATGAGGCGGACCGCGCGCTCGCCCGGCTGGACCCCGCCTATCGCCTGGTGCTGATCTACGGCCCCGATGCCGGCCTCGTCTCGGAGCGCGCCGCGGCCCTCGCCCGGGCCCATGTCGACGATCCGCAGGATGCCTTCCAGCTCGTCCGGATGAGCGGCGACGACATCGCCGGCGACCCGCTCAGGCTCGTCGACGAAGCCAACACCATCGGGATGTTCGGCGGCCGGCGCGCGATCCGCGTCTCGCCCACCGCCAAGATGCTGCTGGGCGCCGTCGAGCCGCTCCTGGCCACCCCCTCGCAGGATGCCATCGTCATCGTCGAGGCCGGCGATCTCCAGCGCACCAACCCGCTGCGAACCGCTTGCGAGCGCGCACGGACCGCGCTCGCCGTGCCCTGCTATGGCGACGCCGCGCGCGATCTCGGCACCATCATCGATGAGATGGTCCGCGCCGCCGGCAAGAGCATCGACCGCACCAGCCGGAGCAGGCGATGCTGGTCGATGCCGTCTTCGCCGGGAGGCTGCCCGTGCTCGACCTCGCGCAGGCCAAACTCGCCAGCGAAGGGCTCGATGCCGGCGTCATGCTCGGCACCGTGCTGCGGCACGCCCTGGCGCTGCTGAAGGCCCGGCAGGGGGTCGATGCCGGCCGCAGCGCCCGTGACATGGTCGCGGCCATGCGCCTGCCCTATCCGCGCATTGCGACGACGGAGGCGGCGCTGTCGGCCTGGAGCACGGCGAAGCTGATGGAGGCGGTGTCCCTGCTGGGCCATGCCACGCTGGCCGCCCGCCGCGATGGCGATCTCGGCCGGGCCGGCGCGACGCGGGCGCTGTGGACGCTGGCGCGCCTCGGCCGGGTGGCCGGGCGCGGGGACTAGGCGCTCAATCCTTCAGGCGGCGGCAGAGCGCGTCGAGCTGTTCCAACGTCTTGTAGCTGATCTTGACCTCACCGCTGCCATTGGCGCGGTGGCTGATCGAGACGGAGAGCCCGAGCGCCTCCTCCAGCGCCTTTTCGACCGCCCGCGTATCGGGATCCTTCTCGACCCTCGGCTTGGTCGAGATGCTCTTGGTCTCGCCTCGCGACTCCTCTTGAACGATGCGCTCGATGTCGCGCACGCTCAGGCCCTCGTCGACGATCTTGCGCGCCATCAGTTCCGGGTCCGAAACAGACAGCAGCGCGCGGGCATGGCCGGCCGACACGGCGCCGTCGCTGACCATCTGGCGAACGGACGGCGGCAGCTTCGAGAGGCGCAGCGTGTTGGCGACATGGCTGCGGCTCTTGCCGATCACCCGCGCCAGGTCGGCCTGCGTGTAGTTGAAGTCGGCGATCAGCTGCTCATAGCCCGCCGCCTCCTCGATCGCGTTGAGATCGGTGCGTTGCACGTTCTCGACGATGGCGATTTCGAGCGCCTCGCGATCATCGGCCTCGACGAGGATGACCGGGACATCGTGCAGCCCGGCGCGCTGCGCCGCCCGCCAGCGGCGCTCGCCGGCGATGATCTCATAGGCGTCGAGCATACCGACGATGGCCCTCACGATGATCGGCTGCAGGATACCGCGCTCACGCACGGATGCCGTCAGCTCCTCGAGATCATCCTCGGCGAAGCTCCGGCGCGGGTTACGCGCGCTAGGTCGCAGGAACTCGACCGGGACGCGTCTCTGGCCGCGAGCCCGCTCCAGCGCGCCGATCTCGTCGCCGACATCGCCGATCAGCGCTGCCAGACCCCGGCCCAGGCGCGAGCGCCCCTGTTCTTCGGCCATCGCCATCATTCAACCTCTGTGTATTTTTAGGCGGCAGCGCGCAGGGTGCGCTCACGCCGAATGACCTCGGAGGCCAGCTTCAGATAGGCTTGCGACCCGGAACAGCGCAGGTCATAGAGCAGCGCCGGCTTTCCATAGGACGGCGCCTCCGACACCCGCACATTGCGCGGGATCACCGTCTCGTAGACCTTGTCGCCGAGGAATTCGCGTACATCGGCCATGACCTGGCTGGAAAGGTTGTTGCGCGGATCATACATCGTCAGCACGACGCCCTGGATGACCAGGCGCGGGTTGAGCCCCGCCCGAACCTGCTCCACGGTCTTCAGGAGCTGGCTCAAACCTTCGAGCGCGAAGAACTCGCACTGCAGCGGCACCAGCACGGCGTCGGACGCGGTCATTGCGTTGATGGTGATGAGACTCAGCGAAGGCGGGCAGTCGATCAGCACATAGGTCAGGTCCGAGCAGCGCTGGTCATAGACCAGCTCGTCGATCGCGTTCTTCAGCCGGTGTGCCCGGTCCTTGGACGAGGCGATCTCCAGCTCGACACCGAGCAGGTCCAGCGTCGAGGGCGCCAGGAGCAATCCGGGAACAGCGGTTTCCTGCATGGCCTGGCCAAGGCCGACATCGCCGCAGAGCACGTCATAGGTCGAGGATTTGCGGCTGCGCCGGTCCACGCCCAGCCCGGTCGAGGCATTGCCCTGCGGGTCGAGGTCGACGATCAGGACCTTTTCGCCGATCGCAGCCAGGGCCGTGCCCAGATTGATGGCGGTCGTGGTCTTGCCGACGCCGCCCTTCTGATTCGCGAGCGCCAGCACGCGCGGGCGGCGCGGCATCGGGATTGGCGTAAGATCGGTCATGGATTGGCCCGTTTCTCGGCTGCCCGGACCATCAGAATCCGGGCGGCCCCATCCGTCACGGAGGAAACCGTTGAGGCCTGAATCTTCCAATATCTGGACGACTCCGTCAATTCCGCATCTAGATGTTGTCCCTTCGGAAACAGTCCGATCGTGCCTGTTCTCAACAGCTCTTTGCACCAATCGAGCAGCTGCGGCAGTGGCGCCAGCGCCCGGGCCGTCACCACGTCGACGCGCCCGGTGAAATCACCGATGACGTTTTCGATCCGGGCCGGATGCACGGTCACCGGCGCCCCGGTCAGCCGCGCGGCATGGCGCAGAAAGGCGCATTTGCGGCTGTTGCTCTCGACCAGATGGATGCGCCCGCCCTCGACCTCCGCGAGGCAGATGCCGATCACCAGGCCCGGAAACCCCCCGCCGGAGCCGAGATCGAGCCAGGTTCGGGCGTCGGGCGCGAGGCGGAACAGCTGGAGGGAATCGGCAATATGCCGCATCCAGACATCGGCGAGGGTCGTGCCGGACACAAGATTTTTGGCCGCCTGCCAGCGGGCGAGCTCCGCCACCAGCAGCGAAAGCCGTTCCTCTGTTTCACGTGAAACAGGCGTCAAGCGCAAAGCGCGGGCACGGTCGGAATTATCAACAGTCATCGCGTGATTATCAACAGTTCCGTCAGGAGACCGTGACAGAAACGGTCCGTTTCCTACGCGAATGCGCCGCCAGCAGCGTCAACGCGGCCGGCGTCATCCCTTCGATCCGGCCGGCTTGGGCGATGTCCGCCGGTCTCTCGGCCGTGAGCTTCGCCTTCAGCTCGTTCGACAGGCCGGAAATCCCGTCGAGATCGAGATCATCCGGCAGTTTCAGGGACTGATCGCGCTGATAGGCCGCGATCTCCCCCGCCTGGCGGTCGAGATAGACCGAATAAACCGCATCGGCCGTGACGCGCGCGATCACTCCGGGCGCGAATTGCCTCAGTTCAGGCCAGACCGCAGCCAAACGCTCGAAACCGATGTCGGGATAGGAGAGGATCTGATAGGCGCTGCGGCGGAGGCCGTCACGATTGACCGCCAGCCCGGCGGCCTCGGCCTGTCGTGGCGTGAGCGTCACCGCCTGCAGCCGCGCCGTCAACGCCTCGATGGCCCGGTTCCGTTCGGCAAAGGCGCCAAGCCGCTCCGAACCGACCACGCCCAGCTCCGCCCCCAGGACCGTCAGCCGCTCATCGGCATTGTCGACGCGCAGCGAAAGCCGGAACTCCGCCCGCGAGGTGAACATTCGATACGGCTCCGTAACGCCACGGGAGACGAGGTCGTCGACCATGACACCGAGGTAGGAGCCTGTCCGTGGCAGCACCATCGCCTCGGCACCGCCCGCCATCCGCGCCGCGTTCAGTCCGGCCAGCAGGCCCTGCGCTCCGGCTTCTTCATAGCCGGTCGTGCCATTGATCTGGCCGGCAAGGAACAACCCGCCCAGGGCGCGCGTCTCCAGCGTGTTGCGCAGCGCGCGCGGATCAACGAAATCATACTCGATCGCGTAGCCCGGGCGCAGCATCACCGCCCGCTCCAAACCGGGGATCGTCGCCAGCAATCCGCGCTGGACGTCCTCGGGCAGCGAGGTCGAAATTCCGTTGGGATAGACCGTATCGTCGTCCAGCCCCTCCGGCTCGAGAAAGACCTGGTGCCCATCCCGGTCGCCGAAGCGGCCGACCTTGTCCTCGATCGACGGGCAGTAGCGCGGCCCCCGCCCCTCGATCTGCCCCGAGAACATCGGTGCGCGGTGCAGATTGGCCCGGATCAGCTCATGCGTCGCCAGCGTCGTCCGCGTGATCCCACAGGCGATCTGCGGATTGGTGATCGCCGTCGTCAGCGCCGAGAACGGCTCCGGCGGGTCGTCGCCTTCCTGCATCTCCAGGGCCGCCCAGTCGATCGTGCGCCCATCGAGCCGCGGCGGTGTCCCGGTCTTCAGCCGGCCGAGCGGGAAGTCATGGCGGGCGAGGGTGGCCGACAACCCGACGGATGCGGCCTCATCGACCCGCCCGGCTGGAATCCGCGTTTCGCCGATATGGATCAGGCCCCGGAGGAAGGTGCCCGTGGTCAGCACGACTGTTCCGCATCCGAATCGACGGCCATCTGCGAGGATGACGCCGGCGACCCGGTCGTGCTCAACATCCAGGTCGAAGACGTCTCCGGCGAGGACGGACAGATTGGCCTGGGCGGAGAGGAGGTCCTGCACCGCCGCGCGATAGAGCTTGCGATCGGCCTGCGCGCGTGGTCCGCGGACAGCAGGGCCCTTGCGACGGTTCAGCATACGGAACTGGATGCCGCCGCGATCGGCCGCCTTGGCCATGATGCCGTCCAGCGCGTCGATCTCGCGCACGAGATGACCCTTGCCCAGACCACCGATCGCCGGGTTGCAGGACATGACCCCGATCGTGTCGAGGCGATGCGTGATCAAGGCCGTGCGCGCGCCATAGCGGGCCGCCGCTGCGGCTGCCTCGACGCCGGCATGGCCGCCGCCCACGACGATGACGTCGTACCGGTTTTCGATTGGATTCTGCGACATGACCTGTCGCTATCGAAGCCCTGGCGGGGGGTCAATCTCTATTGGGCAATGTCGTTGCCGGCCTACTTGCCAATGCAGAATCCCGCGAAGAGCTCGTCCAGGACATCCTCGATGTCGACGCGCCCCAGCAGGCGCTCCAGCGCGCGCACGGCCAGGCGCAGATCCTCGGCGATTAGCTCTGCCTGGTCATGGCTCCCGCAGGCGGCCCGCTCCAGCGCGCCGATCGCCTGGCTCACGGCAACGCGATGCCGCTCGCGCGTCAGCAGGGCCGGCTCGACCGCACCCTGCCCAGCAAGGCGCTCGGCCATCAGGGTCAAGAGGTCCGGGATCCCCTCGCCGGTCTGCGCCGAGACCGCCACCTCGCCAGGCCTTGCCGCGCCGGCGAGATCGACCTTGGTGGCCAGGGCGATGACACCGTCGCCGCCGTGAAGCCGGTCCGGATCTGAATCGATCGCCCGCAGGCTCAGCACCAGATCCGCCTTCTCGGCCAGCGCGCGCGCCCGGCGAACGCCTTCGGCCTCGATCGGATCGGTGCTGTCGCGCAGCCCCGCCGTGTCGATCAGCGTCACCGGCAGCCCGGCCAGGTCGAGGCGGACTTCGATCGCATCCCGGGTCGTTCCCGCGATCGGGGAGACGATGGCGATGTCGCGGCGCGCGAGGGCGTTGAGCAGGCTCGACTTGCCGGCGTTGGGCGGCCCCGCCAGCACGACGACGAAACCCTCGCGAATGCGCTCACCGCGCACGAACCCGCCCAGGGCCTCGCGAAGCTGGACGAGCACCTCGCCGACGGTCGCGAGCGCCCGCACCGTGAGGGGACCCGTCACATCGGCCTCGTCGGAAAAGTCGATCTCGGCCTCGAGCAGGGCCATCGCCCCGATCAGCGATCGCCGCCAGCCGGCAGCGGCGACGCCCAGCGCGCCGTCCATCTGCCGCAGCGCCTGCCGACGCTGCCATTCCGTCTCCGAATCGATCAGGTCGACCAACCCTTCGACCTCGCTCAATCCGAGCTTTCCGGCCTCGAAGGCACGGCGGGTGAATTCGCCCGGCTCCGCCAGCCGGATCCCGGGGAGGTCGCACAGGACCTGCAGCAGCCGCGCCAGCACGGCTCGGGCACCGTGAATGTGGAGCTCGGCAACGTCTTGACCGGTGAAGCTCGCAGGGGCGGGAAAGTACAGGACGAGCGCCTGGTCGATCGCGTCACCCGCGGGGTCGCGCAGCGTGCGAAGGGACGCCCGGCGGGGCAAGGGAAGACCCCCCGCGATTGTTTCGACCGCGAATCGGACACGCGATCCCGACAGCCGGACCACGGCGACGCCGGCGCGTCCGGCCGCCGACGACAGCGCGGCGATCGTCGGCAGATCATTGGGGGCGCTCATACAGGGCCCGCCTTCAAGCCAGTACGGATGCGAATCGATCCGCCCGGTGGATCAGGTGTTCATGGAGTCGAAGAAGTCGGCGTTCTGCTTCGTCTGGCGCAGCTTGTCCATCAGGAACTCGATCGCGTCCTGCGGGCCCATCGGGTTGAGGATGCGGCGCAGGACATAGGTCTTGGCCAGGACATCCTTCGGCGTGATGAGCTCTTCTTTACGGGTGCCCGACTTGAGGATGTCGATCGCCGGGAAGATGCGCTTGTCGGAGACCTTGCGGTCCAGGACGATTTCCGAGTTACCGGTACCCTTGAACTCCTCGAAGATCACCTCGTCCATGCGGCTGCCGGTGTCGATCAGCGCGGTGGCGACGATGGTCAGCGAGCCGCCTTCCTCGATGTTGCGGGCCGCGCCGAAGAAGCGCTTGGGACGCTGCAGGGCGTTGGCGTCGACGCCGCCGGTCAGCACCTTGCCGGAGGAGGGGACGACCGTGTTGTAGGCGCGGCCGAGGCGGGTGATCGAGTCCAGCAGGATCACCACGTCGCGGCCATGTTCGACCAGGCGCTTGGCCTTCTCGATCACCATCTCGGCGACCTGGACGTGGCGGGTCGCCGGCTCGTCGAAGGTCGAGGACACGACCTCGCCCTTCACCGAGCGCTGCATGTCCGTGACCTCTTCCGGCCGCTCGTCAATCAGCAGAACGATGAGGTAGCATTCCGGGTGGTTGGTCGTGATCGACTGCGCGATGTTCTGAAGCAGGACGGTCTTGCCGGTCCGCGGCGGCGCGACGATCAGGGCGCGCTGGCCCTTGCCGATCGGTGCGACGATGTCGATGACGCGGGCCGAGAAATCCTTCTTGGCCGGCTCCGCGACCTCGAGCCGCAGGCGCTCGTCGGGATAGAGCGGCGTCAGATTGTCGAAATTGATCTTGTGCTTGATCCGCTCGGGATCCTCGAAATTGATCGTGTTGACCTTGAGCAGGGCGAAGTAGCGCTCGCCGTCCTTCGGACTGCGGATCGGGCCTTCGACGGTGTCACCGGTGCGCAGGCCGAATTTCCGAATCTGCGTCGGCGAGACATAGATGTCGTCGGGGCCCGGCAGGTAGTTCGAATCGGGTGACCGCAGGAAACCGAAACCATCCGGCAGAACCTCGACCACGCCCTCGCCGAGAATCTCGGTCTCCCTGGCGGCGAGCTGCTTCAGGATCGCGAACATCAGCTCCTGCTTGCGCATCGTGCTGGCGTTCTCGACCTCGAGGCCCTCAGAGAAGGCGAGAAGTTCGGTCGGCGATTTGACCTTGAGGTCTTGGAGCTTGATTTCCCGCATGGGGCACCCGGATCGAAAATGTCTCGGCTCAGGAGGCCGGGACCAGGACGGTAAGGAAATGAACGACAGGCCCGGACGGACGGCGCTGGGGTTGAGCGCCACGAGCGGCTGCCAGAGCAGTCGGCTCACGAACCATCGACAACAGGGAGAACGCTGGAGAAGCGTTCCGTCTGATAACCGGAAACGCCGTCCGGCTCAAGCGGCAAACCGCATCGGCCTCAGAACGGCTTGACGATGACGAGAATGACGATACCGACCATCAGCACCGCGGGCACCTCGTTGATGATGCGAAAGAAGCGCCCCGACTTGGTGTTGCGGTCATTGGCGAAGTCCCGCACCCGTCCGACGAGATAGCCATGGATGCCCGACAGCAGCACGACGAGCAGGATCTTGCCGTGCAGCCAGCCACCTTTGAACCCGAATGCATCCCAGGCGAGGTAAAGCCCCAGCGCCCAGGTCACGATCATCGCGGGATTCATGATTCCCTTGAGCAGCCGGCGTTCCATGACCTTGAAGGTCTCGGACTGGACCGAGCCGGGCGCAGCATCGACATGGTAGACCATCAGCCGTGGCAGATAGAGCATCCCGGCCATCCAGGAGATCACCGCCAGAACGTGGACGACCTTCAGCCATTCATACATCGCGCATCTGCTCCGTCATGCCCGGTTCGATCAGCCCCGCACCGCGGCCAGCAGCCGCTCGACATGCGCGATCGGCGTATCCGGCAGGATACCGTGTCCGAGATTGAAGACGAAGGGCCCTTTGCCGAAGGCCGCGATCACCGCCGCGATCTCGCGTTCCAGTTCCGGACCACCGGCCCGCAGAACCAGTGGATCGAGATTGCCCTGGACCGGCACGAGCGACTGGATCTCGTCACGGGCGAAACCACGATCGATCTCCGATTCCAGACCGACGGCATCGACACCCGTCCCGCGGACATAGGCCGGGATCAACCGCCTCGCCCCGCGCGGGAAGCCGATGATCCTCGCCTTAGGCTGCCGGGCCCGTACGCCTTCGACGATGCGCCGCGTTGGCGCGATGCACCAGCGCTCGAAATCGGCCTCGCCGAGCGACCCAGCCCAGCTGTCGAAGATCTGCACGGCATCGACCCCGGCATCGATCTGCGCGCAGAGATAATCGATCGAGGTGTCGACGATCCGGTCAATCAACAGCCGGAACAGCGCTTCATCGCGGGTGAAGAGCTCCTTCGCCGGTCCCTGGTCGGGCGTGCCGCGGCCCGCGACCATATAGGTCGCGACCGTCCAGGGCGCACCACAGAACCCGATGAAGGCGGTTTCCTTTGGCAGCGAAGCACGGACGCGACGCACCGTCTCGATGACGGGATCGAGCACGGAAAGCCCGGCATGGCTGTCGATCTCGGCAAGCCTGTCCCGGTCGGCAACCGGCTCGAGACGGGGACCTTCGCCCTCGACGAACCAGAGCTTCTGGCCGAGCGCCTGCGGCACGACGAGAATGTCCGAGAACAGGATCGCGGCATCGAAGCCGAAACGCCGGATCGGCTGAAGAGTGACCTCGGCGGCCCATTCGGGATTGTAGCAGAGGCCGAGGAAGCTGCCGGCCTTGGCGCGGAGCTCGCGGTACTCCGGCAGATAGCGCCCCGCCTGGCGCATCATCCAGATCGGCGGTGTCGGCAGGGTCTCGCCGGAAAGGGCCCGCAGGAAGGCAGGCTGGTCAGGTGTCGTGAGGCTCATCGGCGATCCATCCCCAATCTCTCTCAAATAGATTTCTAGAGAGAGAATCTTCTTTTTTGACTCTTGGATGGGGGCAGATAGCCCGACGCAATCCGATCCACAACCTGTCCACAGGCGTCGAGCCTGAGGCAGGCGACGGTCGCTGTCCACCCGTCCAGCGTTAACGGTTTGTTAACCCGGATGAATCGCGACCGCCCATCGCCGCGGCAAAATGATTCACGTGAAACACATCAGCCTCTCCCCACAGCCCCTGGCCTGTTAACGGATCATTAGGGTTATACAGACCTCAACAGGACGCCCTCTGAAGCGCCCTCTTGTCCACAGCGCTCCCCAGGCCTCACACCCTACTCCGCCCCGGCACCGCCCGTGCAGATCGCCGCGACGCGCCCGCCGATTTGCTTTGGCGGCCTGCCGGGCTAGAGGTTGCTGACCGCGC
Source organism: Allobosea sp. 12-68-7 (assembly GCA_002279705.1). Taxonomy (GTDB): domain Bacteria; phylum Pseudomonadota; class Alphaproteobacteria; order Rhizobiales; family Beijerinckiaceae; genus Allobosea. The sequence goes on along the minus strand of NCCO01000061.1, from coordinate 18,582 downwards.
CATCGCCCCGGGGAGCCCCGTGCACCGCAATTACTTTCACCTCCACCTGGTGTCGGACGCGACCGGCGAAACCCTGATCGCCGTCAGCCGCGCCGCTGCGGCGCAGTACGAAACGGTGTCCGCGATCGAGCATGTCTATCCGCTCGTCCGTTCGGAGGCGCAGCTCGCCCGCGTCCTGGCGGAGATCGAGGCCTCTCCGGGCGTCGTGCTCTATACCCTCGTCGAGCCTGAATGGTCGCAGCGGCTGGAGAATTTCTGCCGCGAACTGGGCTGCCCTTGCCTGTCGGTGCTCAATCCGGTGCTCGCGCTCTTCCAGTCCTATCTCGGCCAGGCCTCGGCCCCGAAGCCGGGCGCGCAGCATGTGCTGAACGCCGAGTACTTCCGCCGCATTGATGCGATGAACTACACGCTGCTGCACGATGACGGCCAGCTCGGCGGCGATCTCGAGTCGGCCGACATCATCCTCGTCGGCATCAGCCGGACCTCGAAGACGCCGACCTCGATCTACCTCGCCAATCGCGGAATCAAGACCGCCAACATCCCGCTGGTGCCGAACGTGCCGCTCCCGGCCGAACTCGAGCACGTCCGAAAGCCGCTCATCGTCGGCCTCGTCGCCAGCCCCGACCGCATCGTCCAGATCCGCCAGAACCGGCTTCTGTCGCTCCGGGCCGACGACGAGACGCCCTATGTCGATCCGGCCTCGGTGGCCGACGAGGTCGCCCAGTCGCGCCGGCTCTGTGCCCGCAAGGGCTGGCCCGTGATCGACGTGACCCGCCGCTCGATCGAGGAGACGGCCGCCTCGATTCTCGATCTCCTGCGCGACCACCGCATGAAATTCATCGCGACATGATCGCGGGTTCTCGCCTCTGGCTGTCCCCTCAACCGTTGCTGTTGGCCTCGGGCAGCAGCACCCGGCGCGACATGCTGATGGCGGCTGGCATCCCCGTGGAGACTGTGAAGCCGACGGTCGACGAGCGGGCGCTCGAAGCACCCTTGCTGTCCGCGGGAGAATCCCCTGCGCGGATCGCTCTGGCTCTCGCTCTGGCCAAGGCCTCGGCCGTCTCGGCACAGCAGCCGGACAGGCTGGTCCTGGGAGCCGACCAGACGCTGGCCTGCGCGGACGAAGCCTTTCACAAGCCGGCGGACCGTGCCGCGGCGGCGCGGCAGATCGCCGCTCTGGCCGGCCGCGAGCACGCGCTGCACAGCGCCTTCGCGCTGCTGCGGGGTGGCAAGGTGCTGGCCAAAGGTCACCAGACCGCCCGGCTCACCATGCGCCCGCTGACGCCGGGCCTCATCGGATCCTATCTCGACATGGTTGGCGATACGGCTTTCTCCAGCGTCGGCGGCTATCAGATCGAGGGCATCGTCCGCCGCGGCTTCGTCCTCGGCCATCCCGTCGCCCATTCCCGCTCGCCGCTGATCCATGGCAGCTGGCTCGCCGAGCACGGCCTCGCCGGCAGCTATGAGCGCGTCGATGTCGCCCCGCCCGATCTGCCGGCCTTCGTCGCAAGGCTGCGTGCGGGCGAGTTCACCGGGGGCAACGTCACCGTCCCTCACAAGGAGGCGATGCTCGCGCTAGTGGACCAGGCCACGGACGCCGCGCGCGCCATCGGCGCGGTCAACACCGTCTGGTGCGAGGGCGATCGGATCTGCGGCGACAACACCGACGTCTCGGGCTTCCTCGCCCATCTCGACGCCACGGCTCCGGGCTGGGACGGGCGCGTCGGGACGGCGCTGGTTCTGGGCGCGGGCGGCGCCGCCCGCGGCATCGCCTTCGGCCTCAAGGGTCGCGGCATCGGCCGGATCATCCTCGTCAACCGCAGCCATGCGCGGGCCGATGAACTGGCCGCCGCGCTCGGCGGGAGCGTCGAAGCGGCCGACTGGGCACGGCGCGACGCGCTCGTCGGCGACGCCGACCTCGTGATCAACACGACCGCGCTCGGCATGAACGGCCAGCCGCCGCTGGAGATCGATCTCGCGCGCCTGCGCCCGGGAACCCTCGTCGACGACATCGTCTATGTCCCGTTGCAGACGCCGCTGCTGATCGAGGCGACGCGCCGCGGCGGCGTCCCCGTCGACGGACTCGGCATGCTCCTGCACCAGGCGGTGCCGGGTTTCGCGCGCTGGTTCGGGGTGACGCCGACCGTCACGCCGGCGCTGCGGGCACGGCTCGAAGCCGATATCCTCGGCCACTGATTCGCAGGGTGAGCCCGCCTCGGGCTCCGGGACGCGGCACGTCATGACCTTCATCCTCGGCCTGACCGGCTCGATCGGCATGGGCAAGTCCACCACCGCCGCGCTGTTTCAGGCGCGCGGCATTCCGGTTCACGATGCCGATGCCACGGTCCATGCGCTCTATCGCGGCAGGGCCGTTCCCCTGATCGCGACGGCTTTCCCCGACGTCGTCCGCGATGGTCTGGTCGACCGGCCGAGCCTCTCGGCCGCCGTGCTGGGCAAGCCGGAGGCGATGGCGCGGCTGGAGGCGATCATCCATCCGCTCGTGCGCGAGGAAGAGGCCAGCTTCCTGCGCGGGTGCCAGCAAAGGGGGGTGGGCCTTGCCGTGCTCGACATGCCGCTGCTGCTGGAAACGGGTGGCGAGTCGCGCTGCGACGCGGTCCTCGTCGTCAGCGCCCCTGAGGCTGTCCAGCGCGCCCGGGTGCTGGCCCGGTCGGGCATGACCCCCGAGCGGCTCGACGCGATCCTGGCCCGGCAGATGCCGGATGCGCAGAAGCGCGCGCGCGCCCATTTCATTGTGGACACGTCGCGCGGCGTTGTGGCAGCGGGACGGCAGGTCGGGTCTATCCTGCTCGCGCTCGCCGGGCGTCCGGGCCGGGGCGGGCGAGGGTGGACCGACGACCATGCGTGAGATCGTTCTCGATACCGAGACCACCGGCGTCGAGGCGCTGGGCGGCGACCGCGTCGTCGAGATCGGCTGCGTCGAGCTCGTCAACCACTGCCCGACGGGGCGCAGCTTCCACGCCTACATCAATCCCGAGCGGCCGATGTCGGAGGGGGCCTTCAAGATCCACGGTCTGTCGGACGCCTTTCTGGCACCCCAGCCCATCTTCGCGGCGATCGCCGACGAGTTCGCCGGGTTCATCGACGGCGCGCGGCTGGTGATCCACAACGCCGCCTTCGACGTCGGCTTCCTGAACATGGAGTTCCAGCGCATCGGCCGGCCGCCGATCGAGTCCTCGCTCGTCGTCGACACCCTCTCCATGGCCCGCCGCAAGCATCCGGGCGCCTCCAACAGCCTCGATGCGCTGTGCACGCGCTACGGCATCGACAACAGCCGCCGCACCCGCCACGGCGCGCTGCTCGACGCCGAGATCCTGGCGGAGGTCTATATCGAGCTGATTGGCGGCAAGCAGGCGTCGCTCGGGCTGGGCGCCGGGGAGGCCGGGGGCAGCGGCCTGGCGCCGATCCGGATCGAGCGGCCCCAGCGCCAGCGCCCGCTGCAGCCGCGGCTGGACGACGCCGCCATCACCGCCCACGAGGCCTTCATCCGCTCGCTCGGCAAGAACCAGCTCTGGCGCGGCTATCTCGGCATCGCCGAGGAAGGCTGAGGCCCGCCTCAGTCGCCCTTGCGGCGCAGCGCCCGGCGCGACAGCATGTTGAGCGCCTCGACCATCGCCGAGAACGCCATCGCCGCATAGATGTAGCCCTTGGGCACATGGGCGCCGAAGCCCTCTGCGATCAGCATGCCGCCGATCATCAGCAGGAAGCCCAGCGCCAGCATCACGATGGTCGGGTTCCGCTCGATGAACAGCGCCAGCGGGTCGGCCGCCAGCAGCATCACCAGAACCGCCACGATGACGGCGATGACCATGACCGGGATGTGGTCGGTCATGCCCACTGCGGTGATGATCGAATCGATCGAGAAGACGAGGTCGAGCAGCAGGATCTGGAAGATCACGCCGCCGAAGGTCACCGCTGCGGCGCGGCCACCGTCGAACACGTCCGGCCCGTGCTCGGGATCGACCTTGTGATGGATCTCGACGGTCGCCTTCCAGACGAGGAAGAGCCCGCCGCCGATCAGGATGAGGTCGCGCCAGGAAAAGGCCTTGCCGAAGACCGAGAAGATCGGCGCGGTCAGCTGCACGATGATCGCGACTGTGCCGAGCAGGGCGAGCCGCAGGAACAGGGCGAGCCCGATGCCGATCTTGCGCCCGCGCGAGCGCTGCTCCTCCGGCAGCTTGTTGGTCAGGATCGAGATGAAGATCAGATTGTCGATGCCGAGGACGACCTCCATGGCGATCAGGGCGCCGAGCGCAGCCCAGACCGCGGGATCGGCGGCGAGCGTCATGAGATAGTCCATCTGTCCTCCGGCAACGGCACGATCGACGGGCGGCAGTCAGCCATCCGTCGGGACTCGAGGGGAGGTGGCGAGCGGTGGGCACCCCGGTCAGGCAAACCTGTCGGGAATACCCGGACGGCGCAAACGAAAAAGGGCCCCGCGGGGCCCTTGGCCGTCATGGCGTCGGTCGCGGCTCAGGCGAGCGGGGCGCTCTGCTGCGCCTGGAACTCCTGCATGCGCTGTTGATACAGCGCCGCGAAGTCGATCGACGGCACATAGAACGGCGGGAAGCCGCCGCCCTGGACCGCTTCCGCGATGATCTGGCGGGCGAAGGGGAAGAGCAGGCGAGCGCAGTCGATCACGAGCACGGGATGGATATGCTCCTGCGGAATGTTCAGGAGCCGGAACACGCCGCCATAGCTGAGGTCGAAGGCGAACAGCATCTCGCCGTTGAGCTCGGCCTTGCCCTCGAGCTGAAGCACGGTCTCGTAGTCGTTCTCGCCCAGCGCGCTGCTGGAGACGTTGACCTGAAGCGACATCTGCGGGCCTTCCTGGGCCTGCTGCTGGCCGAGCGCCCGCGGCGCCTTGGGGTTCTCGAAGGAGAAATCCTTGGTGTACTGGATCAGGGCGCTCATGCTCGGCGCTGCGTCTGCGGCACCGTTGCCGTTGGGAAATTCGTTGGCCATCGGTCCCATCGCTGTTGGCTGGCTGTCTCGGGAAGTCCGCACCCGTCCGAGGCCTTGGACTGCGCTCTGCACTCACGCAATGGCGCGGGCGTCGGCTATCATGGTCCAAAGCGCCGCACAAGAACTCGCCTTCACAAGCAGGGGGGTGGATGTTACGAGCCTAGGTCACCATATGACGCGTGACGGCGCTCCCACGCGGAGATGCTGGTCCTGCAAGACGACTGGAGCCTCGGGTCAGCTTTCGATGCAAAATTCCTTCGACATGACGACTCTGGTCTTCCTGGCTCTGGCCGTTTTCGTCGCCTGGAAGCTGCGCTCCGTGCTCGGCCAGAAAACCGGCAGCGAGCAGCCGCCAACCGATCCGTTTTCCCGCCGCGAGACGCCGCCGGTACGGCCCGACCAGGCCGCGCCCGCCGATGCGCGCCGTGACAACGTCATCCGTCTGCCCGGCGCCGCCAATGATCCGGCCGCGGCCGCACCCGTGGCCGACCGCTTCAAGGACATCGCGCCGGAAGGCTCGCCGATCCTCGCTGGCATCGAGGGCATCATCAAGCAGGAGCCGGGCTTCGATCCGCGCGAGTTCCTCGGCGGCGCCAAGGCCGCCTATGAGACGATTGTCACCGCCTTCGCCCGCGGCGACCGCAAGATGCTGAAGGGCCTGCTCGCCAAGGAGGTCTATGAAGGCTTCGAGCAGGCCATCACCGATCGCGAGAAGCGCGGCGAGAAGGCCGAGTCCAGCTTCGTCTCGATCGACAAGGCCGACATCACCGCGGTCGACGTCAAGGGCAAGACCGCCCAGGTCACCATCGCCTTCGTCTCGCAGCTCATCAGCGTGACGCGCGACGCTCAGGGCACGGTCGTCGACGGCAGCGCCGAGGCCGTCTCCGAGGTCAACGACATCTGGACCTTCTCGCGCCAACTCGGCAGCCGCGACCCCAACTGGCTTCTGGTCGCGACCGAATCCGCCGCGTGATCCGTGGCGCCGGTCTCGCACTGGCGCTGCTCGCGGCCTGCGCGACACCCGTGACCGCGATGGCCTCCACGGCTCCCCCTCTGCCCAAAGGGGCTCTTGCCGAGGCTCTGACGCCCGCCCAGGTGCCGGGCTGGGCCGGAGACGATCACCGCATCGTCCTCTCGCTCTTCGCCGCAGGCTGCCAGACCGAGCCGCCGCTACGCGCGGCCGTTCCCGTGCCAGTGGCCCTCCTCGCCGCCTGCACGCGGGCCCAGCGCCTTCAGGGGCACGGCCTGGTCAGTGCCGAGGCGGCCAGGCAGTTCTTCGAGACGCAGTTCGGCTTCTGGCGGATCCGCTCCGCGCCGGGAGCGACCGGCTTCATGACCGGCTATTTCGAGCCGGAATTCGAAGGCTCGCTGACCCGCTCGGCGGCGTTTCCGACGCCGCTCTACGGTCGCCCGCCGGAGCTGGTCACCCGCATGCCCGGAGATGACTGGCCGGGCCTCGATGCCGGATTGTCGGCTGCCCGCCGGACGGAAAACGGTCTCGAGCCCTTTCCGGATCGCAGGGCGATCGAGACCGGCGCGCTGGATGGGCGTGGCCTCGAAATCCTCTGGATGCGCGATCCCGTCGATCGCTTCGTGCTGCAGGTCCAGGGCTCGGGCCGCATCCGTCTGCCGGACGGCGGCATGACACGGCTGGTCTATTCTGGCCGCAACGGCCACGCCTACACCTCGCTCGGCCGGGTCCTGAGCGAGCGCGAGGCCATCCCGCCCGCGCAGATGACGATGGACCGGCTGATCGCGCGGCTGAAGGCCGATGCGGATTTCGCGCGGGACCTGATCCGGCTCAACCGCTCCTTCGTCTTCTTCGCCCGCCGTGACGACCTTCCGCCCGAAAGCGGGCCGATCGGCGGCGCGGGCCTGCCGCTGACGCCGCTGCGCAGCATCGCCATCGACCGTGGCATCTGGCCCTATGGCCTGCCGGTCTGGATCGATGCGACCGTGCCGGGCGAGGCGGGTGGCGAGGAACGCCTGTCCCGGCTGATGCTGGCGCAGGATACGGGATCGGCCATTCTGGGCCCGGCCCGGCTCGATCTCTTCGTCGGCTCCGGCGCCGCGGCCGGCCACCGCGCCGGGCTGATCCGCCACCCGGTCGACTTCATCGTCCTGTGGCCGCGCGACCTCCGGCCTTAAGCGTGCGGTCGCGGCGCGGGCGGACATTGTCGGAGGCCGATCTCGCGCTCTGGCGCCAGGTGGCGCGCTCCGTGAAGCCGCTGCCGGGCCGTGCCCCGGTTGAGCCGGAACCCCTGCCGGTGGCTCCGCCTGTCATGCCCGAGGAGCCGCAGCCCGCCTCGGGCGTCGCCCTGGGCCGCACATTCCCTGCCAAGCCTGCCCCGCCGCCGCTGGCACCGCTGGAAAACCGTCTGCGGACGCAGCTCCGGCGCGGCCAGCAGGGCGTCGAGGCTGTCATCGATCTCCATGGCATGCGGCAGGACGAGGCGCATCTGGCGCTGCGCGCCTTCCTGCGCCGCGAGCAGGGGCGCGGCACCCGCCTGGCGCTGGTCGTCACGGGCAAGGGCGCGGCCGGCACGACGCTCTTCGGCGAGGAGCGCGGCGTGCTGCGCCGGGTCGTGCCGCACTGGCTGCGGCAGCCCGACCTGCGTCCGCTCGTGGTCGGATTCGAGGAGGCGCAGGCTCGCCATGGCGGTTCGGGCGCGCTCTATGTCCGGCTGCGTCGCGCCCGCGAGGCCGGGCCGTGACCCCGTTCGGACAGCGCGTGCGCGTGCTGCGGGCGCAGCGTGGGATGACCCTGGCCGAAATGGCCGGTGTGCTCGGCGTCACCCCGGCCTATCTCTCGGCCCTCGAGCACGGCAAGCGCGGCCGCCCGACCTTCACCCTGATCCAGGGCGTCATCCATGTGCTCGGCGTGATCTGGGACGAGGCGGACGAGCTCGTGCGCCTCGCCGACCTGTCGCATCCCCGCATCGTCATCGACACCGCCGGCCTCGAGCCGGAGGCGACCCTGGTGGCGAACCGGCTCGCCCGCGACATCGGCGATCTCGACGGCGATGACCTCGCGCGCCTCTCGACGGTGCTGGACGAAGCCCTGGCGCGGCGCAGCCGCCCCCGCGGCGCGGCTTGACCCGCGCCGCCATGGATGCGACAGGCCGCGCCACGCCACCGCTTTCCCTTCCGACATCCCCCTTTTCGACAAACAGCAACGGACTTCTCATGACCGGCACGCGAACCGACGTTCTCGCCCTCGGCAACGCCATCGTCGACGTCATCGCGGCGGCGGAAGAGGATTTCCTCGCCAGGCACGGCCTGACCAAGGGCGCGATGGCGCTGATCGACGAGGCCCACGCCGAGTCGCTCTATGCCGCCATGGGGCCCGGCAAGGTCATCTCGGGCGGTTCGGCCGCCAACACCATCGCCGGCCTCGCCTCCTTCGGCGGCAAGGGCGCCTTCATCGGCAAGGTCAAGGCCGACGAGCTCGGCAAGCTCTACCGCCATGACCTGACCTCGCTCGGCGTCGCCTTCGACACGCCCGCCGCGGCGGAAGGGCCCGCCACCGCCCGCTCTTTCATCATCGTCACGCCGGATGGCGAGCGCACGATGAACACCTATCTCGGCGCCTGCCAGGGCCTCGGCGTCGCCGATGTCGATGCGAAGGCGATCGAGAACGCCGACATCATCTATCTTGAGGGCTATCTCTGGGATCCGCCGGCGGCCAAGGACGCCTTCCGCAAGGCCTCCGAGATCGCCCACAAGGCCGGCGGCAAGGTCGCGATCACCCTGTCGGACTCCTTCTGCGTCGACCGCTACCGCGACGAGTTCGTCGGGCTGATCCGCAACCGCATGGTCGACATCGTCTTCGCCAACGAGCACGAGCTGAAGAGCCTCTACCAGGCGTCCGCCTTCGAGGACGCGCTGGCGGCGCTGCGGCAGGAGAACATCCTCGCGGTCGTCACCCGCTCGGAGAAGGGCGCGCTGGCGGTCACCCCCGAGGGCGTGATCGAGGAGCCCGTCTTCCCGATCGAGCGCCTGGTCGATGCCACCGGCGCGGGCGATCTCTTCGCTGCCGGCTTCCTCTTCGGCCTGACCTCGGGCCGGGAGGTGCGTGACTCGCTGCGGCTGGGCGCGCTCGCCGCCGCCGAGATCATCAGCCATGTCGGTGCCCGGCCGGACGTGAACCTGAAGGTGCTCGCGGGGAACGAAGGGCTGCTCTGAGCGGCTCTACACTTGTCATTCCGGGGCGGCCCTTCGGGCCGAACCCGGAACCCATGACCGGGTGAGGCGACAGGTTCACGAAGCGGGGGGTTGGTTGCGATCGCAGCAATCGCCCGGTCGTGGGTTCCGGGTTCTTCGCGATGCGAAGCCCCGGAATGACAAGGTGGCGCCCCCTCAATACAGCGTCGCCCTCACCCGCTCCGGCAGCGCCCTGTCGTAAGCCGCGCCATCGAACGTCTCGACCGCGGCATCGCGCGCCGTGATGGCGCGCAGGATCGAGCCCGCGCTCGGCACACTGCTGCGGTTGACATGCCGCTCGGCGTTCCACAGCTCCGCCCGGACGACCGCGCGCGAGCACTGGAAGTAGGCGCTCTCCACCGTGACCACGATGACGCAGGCCGGGAGCTTTCCGGCCATCGCGAAGCGTCCACACAACTCAGGGTCGCCGGAAAGCGACGCGACTCCGTTGACGCGCAGGGTCTCCCCGTAACCGGGGATCAGGAAGAGCATTCCGATTCGCGGATCGAACAGGATATTTTTCAATGAATCCAGTCGGTTATTGCCTCTTCGGTCGGGAATCAGCAGCGTTTTCGCGTCCCGGACTGTGACGAAGCCCGGCTGATCCCCGCGCGGTGAACAATCCAGCCCGTCGGGACCATTGGTCGCCAGCACGAAAAACGGCGAGGCGGCGATCAGCGCGGCATAGTTCGCATCGACATGGTCGATCTCCTTGTGGATCGACGCCGGTGCGACCGGGTTGGGGTAGAGCGCGGCGAGCTGGTCGAGGGAGGTGATGGCGTGAGCGGTCATGTCCGGTTCCGGGAGCAGCGTCCGATAAGTCTGGACTATGAGGATCGTACCGCGGCGGCCAGCGCTACGCTGACAATTCCGTCGATCTGTCAGCCGAGCCCGGCGCGTTTGGCCATTCTGTCACCCGCAACGAAAAAGCCCCGCATCGACAGATGCGGGGCGTCTCGTTTCACGTGAATCGCGTGAGGGGCGATGGCCTACTCGGCCGACTGCTTCTCGCGGGTCTTCTCGGCGTCGCGCTGGGCCTTCAGCTTCTCGGTGATGTCCTCGCCCGTCTCCTGGTCGACGACCTTCATCGAGAGGCGGATCTTGCCGCGCTCGTCCTGGCCGAGGAACTTGACCTTGACCTTGTCGCCTTCCTTGACGACGTCCGAGACCTTCTGGACTCGGGCAGCCGCCAGCTCCGAGATATGGACCAGGCCGTCCTTGGCGCCGAAGAAGTTCACGAAGGCGCCGAACTCCATGATCTTCACGACCGTGCCGTCATAGATCATGCCCGGCTCGGCCTCGGAGACGATCGACTTGATCCACTTGATCGCGGCTTCGATCGACTTGCCGTCGGCCGAGGCGATCTTGATGGTGCCGTCGTCCTCGATGTTGACCTTGGCGCCGGTCTTCTCGACGATCTCGCGGATGACCTTGCCGCCGGAGCCGATGACTTCGCGGATCTTGTCGACCGGGATCTTCATCGTCTCGATGCGCGGGGCATACTCGCCGAGCTGGCCGCGCGCGGTGGCGAGCGCCTTGTTCATCTCGTTGAGGATGTGGTCGCGACCGCCCTTGGCCTGGTCGAGGGCGACCTTCATGATCTCCTCGGTGATGCCGGCGATCTTGATGTCCATCTGCAGCGAGGTGATGCCATCGGCCGTCCCCGCGACCTTGAAGTCCATGTCGCCGAGATGGTCCTCGTCACCCAGAATGTCGGACAGCACCGCAAAGCGCTTGCCTTCCAGGATCAGGCCCATCGCGATGCCCGCGACGGGAGCCTTGAGCGGCACGCCGGCATCCATCAGCGCCAGCGAGGTGCCGCAGACGGTGGCCATCGAGGAGGAGCCGTTCGACTCGGTGATCTCCGAGACGACGCGGATCGTGTAGGGGAACTCCGACTTCGCCGGCAGCATCGGCCGGATGGCGCGCCAGGCGAGCTTGCCGTGGCCGATTTCGCGGCGGCCGGGCGAGCCCATGCGGCCGGCTTCACCCACCGAATAGGGGGGGAAGTTGTAGTGCAGCAGGAAGGTCTCCTTGTAGGTGCCTTCCAGCGAGTCGATGAACTGCTCGTCGTCGCCGGTGCCCAGCGTCGTCACGACCAGCGCCTGGGTCTCGCCGCGGGTGAACAGCGCCGAGCCATGGGTCCGCGGCAGGATGCCGGCCTCGACGACGATCTTGCGGACAGTCTTGAGATCGCGGCCGTCGATGCGGATGCTGTCGTCCAGGATCATCCAGCGCACGACCTTGGCCTGCGCCTCCTTGAACTGGCTGCCGACCTGCTCCTTGGTGAAGGTCGTGACGCCATCCGGGGTCTCCGAGATCAGCGAGGCGACCTTGGCCTTGGCGGCGTCGAGAGCCTTGTAGCGCTCGGCCTTGGTGCGGATCTGGTAGGCGGCGCGGATGTCGGCGTCGACCAGCTTGAGCACGGCGTCGAGAACGGCGGAGTTGTCGGCCGGCACGTAGTCGCGCGGCTCCTTGGCGGCCTTCTCGGCCAGGCGGATGATCGCGTCGATCACCGGCTGGAAGTGCTTGTGGCCGAACATCACGGCGCCGAGCATGATCTCCTCGGAGAGCTGCTTGGCTTCCGACTCGACCATCAACACGGCGTCAGGCGTGCCGGCGACGACGAGGTCGAGCTGCGACTCCTTGATCTCGTCGACCAGCGGGTTGAGCTTGTAGGCGCCGTCGACATAACCGACGCGGGCGGCACCGACCGGGCCGGTGAAGGGCACGCCCGACAGGGTCAGGGCGGCGGAGGCGGCGACCATCGCGACGATGTCGGGGTCGTTCTCGAGATCATGCTGCAGCACGGTGCAGACGACCTGCGTCTCGTTGCGGTAGCCCTCGACGAAGAGCGGGCGGATCGGCCGGTCGATCAGGCGCGAGACCAGCGTCTCCTTCTCGGTCGGGCGGCCTTCGCGCTTGAAATAGCCACCGGGAATGCGGCCGGCGGCGAAGGTCTTTTCCTGGTAGTTCACGGTCAGCGGGAAGAAATCGATCCCCGGCTTCGGCGATTTGGCGGAGACGACGGTCGCGAGCACGACGGTCTCACCATAGGTGGCGAGCACGGCGGCGTCGGCCTGGCGGGCGATCTTGCCGGTTTCGAGCACGAGCTTGCGCCCGCCCCACATCAGTTCTTCGGTCTGGACATCGAACATGGATTTTCTTTCGGATCGGATGCGACCCGCCTTCGCGTCTCAAGCCCATGGGCAAGACGGCGAAGCGCTCGGTTCCGGACGGTCACGATCCGCGCCCGAGCGCTCGGCGATCCTGCCATGGGCGAGAGGCGCCCGGCGGGTCATGCGGCAGGCCGCCCCATGCGGCTGCTGCGTTGGAGAGGGGCTTGTGCCGCACCATTGCGGCGAACCCCTTTAACGAAAGCGCCCGGAGCGGAACCGCACCGGGCGTTGGCGTCAGCGGTCGATCAGCGGCGGATGCCGAGCTTCTCGATCAGCGAGCGGTAGCGCGGCTCGCTCTTGCTCTTGAGGTAGTCGAGCAGCGAACGACGCTGCGAGACCATCTTGAGCAGGCCACGACGGGAGTGGTTGTCCTTGGTGTGCGACTTGAAGTGGCCGGTCAGGTTGTTGATGCGCTCGGTGAGGATCGCGACCTGGACTTCCGGCGAGCCGGTGTCGTTCGGCTTGGTGGCATGCTCTTTCATGAGCGCGGTCTTGCGCTCGGCAGTGATCGACATCGTCTGATCCTTCGGTTGGGTGTTGATCTGGCGGGCGCCAGCCGGGATGTCGTCCAGCAGGGTCCGAAGCCCGCGATCCGCCTCATCGCGGAGGGGTCGCGCAGCCGGCCGCGAAGGCCGGTTGGCGGCGGTATACACGAAATGGCGGCAAATGCCAGCGCTGCGGCCGGCCGTTGCCCGAGTCGGGAGCAACGGCCGGGGTCGCGTCATCAGCTGCCATGTCGTCCGGATGCCCGGCGAGGATTGTCATCCCCACGGCCGCCGCTCCGGAACTGGCTGCGGCCATGCCGTTCTGGCGCGGCGGCGGCTGGGACATGCCGGAGCGTTGTCTCCGACACATGCCGATTCGGCTGTTGGCGCGACGTTTCGAAACGCCGGTCGCGACGGGACTTCAGAGGTTGAAGACGCGGTGCGGCACCAATTCGCCCCGCTCGACCGTGCCGATCGCGATCAGGGTGCCGCCCGACGTCGCATAGATGGCGGGGCTTTCGATGGGCACCTCGCGCCCGCGCAGCAGCACGCTCTGGCCCCGCTTCAGACGCAGCGCCGCATCCTTGTGGACCACGACCTCCGGGATCAGGGACAGCGCCGCCTTGACGGGCAGCAGGGCCGCGGCCGCGCTCTCGGCGCTTTCCCGCAGCGTCTCGACGGAGACGGCGTCGTCGATGGCGAAGGGCCCGACGCGGGTCCGCCGCAGATGTACGACATGGCCGAGGCAGCCGAGCGCGAGGCCGAGATCGCGGGCGATCGCGCGCACATAGGTGCCCTTGCCGCATTCCGCCTCGAAGGTCGTCGTCTCCGGCGAATGGGAGACGATGCGCAGCGCGTCGATCTCCACGGGCCTCGCCTCCAGCACCACGTCCTCACCGTCGCGGGCGAGGTCGTAGGCGCGCTCGCCGGCGATCTTGATGGCGGAGAACTTGGGCGGCACCTGGCTGATTGTGCCCGTGAATTGCGGCACCAGGGCCGTGATGGCCTGTTCGTCGGGACGGGTCTCCGCGGTCGCGAGGACGCGGCCTTCCGTGTCGTCCGTATCGGTCTGCGTGCCCCAGGCGACGGTGAACTGGTAGGCCTTGCGCCCGTCCATGACGAAGGGAACGGTCTTGGTCGCCTCGCCGAGCGCGATCGGCAGCAGGCCCGAGGCGAGCGGATCGAGCGTGCCGGCATGGCCGGCCTTCTTCGCCGAGAAGGCCCGCTTCACGACCGCGACCGCATGGGTCGAGGTCATGCCGACCGGTTTGTCGAGCACGACCCAGCCATGCACGTCGCGCTTCTTCGGTCGCGGTGCAAAGCTCTGGCCCTGCGGCTCGCTGGCCTCTGTGGGCGCCGGTTCAGTCATCGTCCTGCTCGTCCGTCTGGATGCGCAGCGGCTGCTTGAGGATGTCCTGTCTGACCTTGTCGGAATAGAGGATCGCGTCGACCCGCTCGGCCTCGGCAAAGCTCTCATCCGGCAGGAAGCGGATATCGGGCGCGAATTTCAGGTTCACGCGGTGGGCGATCTCGCCGCGGATGTAGCGCTTGTGGTCGTTCAGCGCCTTCAGCACCGGCTTCACGTCGCCGCCGCCGAGCGGCATGATGTAGCAGGTCGCGAGCTTCAGATCGGAGGACAGGCGCACTTCGGGCACCGTGATGACGTGCTTGGCCAGCACCTCGTCATGAATGTCGCCGCGCGAGAGCAGCTCCGCCAGCGCATGACGGATCACTTCGCCGATGCGCAGCTGGCGCTGGTTTGGACCGGAGGGTTTTGCGGGTTTTGCCATGGTTCTCGTTCTCCGGGATCGGACCGGATGGACGGTCGATAAAAGCATCATGGCCGGGCAAGCCCGGCCATGATCAGCCTGGGTCGAAGCGCAACGGCTTACAGCGTGCGCTTGATCTCCTCGACGCGGTAGCACTCGATCACGTCGCCGGCGCGCATGTCCTGGTAGTTCTCGAAGGACATGCCGCACTCCTGGCCCGCAACCACTTCCTTGGCGTCGTCCTTGAAGCGCTTCAGCTGGGCGAGCTTGCCCTCGTGGACCACGACGTTATCGCGGATCAGGCGGACATTCGCGCCACGCTCGATCGTACCGTCGGTGACGCGGCAGCCGGCGATCTTGCCGACCTTCGAGACTGCGAAGATCTCGAGGATCTGCGCGTTGCCGAGCATGGTTTCGCGCAGCGTCGGCGCCAGCAGGCCCGACATTGCCGCCTTCACATCGTCCACGAGGTTGTAGATGATGTTGTAATAGCGGATTTCGACGCCGGCCCGTTCGGCCGCCTCGCGCGCTTCCTTGTGGGCCCGCACGTTGAAGCCGATCACGGCAGCGCCCGAAGCCTGGGCGAGCGTGATGTCGGATTCGGTGATGCCGCCGACGCCCGACTGCAGCACGCGGGCGCGCACCTCTTCGTTGCCGACCTTTTCCAGCGTCCCGACGATGGCCTCGACCGAGCCCTGCACGTCGCCCTTGACGACGAGTGGGAACTCCTTGCGGCCGGCGCCTTCCTTGAGGTCGCGCATCATGTCGGCGAGCGAACGGCCAGCCGCCGATCCGCCGCCGCGCGCGGCGATCCGGTCGCGCTTCTGGCGCTCGCGGTAATCGGTGATCTCGCGGGCCCGCGCCTCCGACTCGACGACCGCGACGCGGTCGCCCGCCTCGGGGGTGCCGTTGAAGCCGAGAACCTCGACCGGCAGCGAGGGCGGAGCCTCCTTGATATGGGCGCCGGTGTCGCCGATCAGGGCGCGCACGCGGCCCCATTCGGAACCCGCCACGACGATGTCGCCGGTGCGAAGCGTGCCGCGCTGGACCAGCACGGTCGCGACCGGGCCGCGGCCGCGATCGAGCTTGGCCTCGATCACCGTGCCCTCGGCCGGACGATCCGGATTGGCCTTGAGGTCGAGCAGCTCGGCCTGCAGCGCGATCGCCTCGAGCAGCTTGTCGAGATTCTTGCCGGTCTTGGCCGAAACCTCGATTTCCAGCGTCTCGCCGCCGAGCGACTCGACCTGGATCTCGTACTGCAGCAGCTCGGCGCGTACCCGCTCGGGGCTGGCGTCGTTCTTGTCGATTTTGTTGATCGCCACGATCAGCGGAACGCCCGCGGCCTTGGCGTGATTGATGGCCTCGACCGTCTGCGGCATGACGCCGTCATCGGCCGCGACGACCAGCACCACGACGTCGGTGACCTTGGCGCCGCGGGCGCGCATCGCCGTGAAGGCGGCGTGGCCCGGCGTGTCGATGAAGGTGACGAACGCGCCCGAGGGCGTCTTCACCTGATAGGCGCCGATATGCTGGGTGATGCCGCCGGCCTCGCCGGTGACGACATGCGTCTGGCGGATCGCGTCGAGCAGCGAGGTCTTGCCATGATCGACATGGCCCATGATCGTGACGACCGCCGGGCGCTGGCTCAGCGTGTCGTCGGTATCGGGCGTGTCGAACAGGCCTTCCTCGACGTCGGATTCGGCCACGCGCTTGACGGTATGGCCCATTTCCTCGGCGACGAGCTGGGCGGTGTCGGCGTCGATCACGTCGGTGATCTTGTGCATCGCGCCCTGCTTCATCAGCAGGCGGATGACGTCGACGCCCCGCTCGGTCATGCGGTTGGCGAGTTCCTGGATGGTGATCGTCTCGGGGATGATCACCTCGCGCATCACGCGCTCTTTCGCCGCGTCCGAGGCGCGGTGGCCCGTCATGCGCTGGACGCGCCGGCGGAAGGCCGCGACCGAGCGCGTCCGCTCGTCGTCACCGCCGGTCGCGGTCGACAGCGTCAGGAAGGCGGGCCTCGCCTCGCCGTCATCGGGCCGGCTGCGCGGGGTGGCCGTCGAGGGCGCCTGGCGTGTCGGACGGGTGATGGCAGGTTCGGCCGGGGCGGTCGCATCGACCGGGCGCGGCGGGCGCGGCGTGTCGAGGCGCGGCGGTCGCGAGTCGAGACGCGGCGGACGAGTGCCGACGTCGCGCATCGGGGTGCGCGGCGCGAAATCCGGACGCGGGCCGGACGGGGCCGGGCGCGGCGACGGGGCGTAGCCCGCAGCCGGCGCCGCGCCGGCCTCGGGCTGCGCCGGGGCGGAAGGCGTGAACTCGCGCGGCGGCTGCGGCGGGCGCGGGGCCTGCGGCTCGTCCATGCGCTGGCGGGCGGCGCTTTCGGCGCGACGCTTGCGGTCCTCTTCCTGGCGGCGGCGTTCTTCTTCCTCGCGCTGGCGGGCGAGCGCGGCTTCGCGCTCCTGGCGCTCGCGCTCGGCGGCTTGCGCGCGGGCGCGGGTTTCGTCCTCGGCGATCCGGCGGGCTTCAGAGGGCACGCTGGCGTGCCTCCTTCTCATCCTCGGACAGCGTGCGCAGAAGCATGCCGGAGGCGGGGCGGGGCGGCGGTGTCGGCGCGGCGGGCGCCGGGCGCGGCGCGGCCTGCTGAACCGGCGGCGCGGGCGCGCGGGGAGCCACGGGTTCCTTGACCTCGTGGCCGGCGACACGCCGCTTGACCTCGACGACGACCTGCTTGGAGCGCCCATGCGAGAAGCTCTGCCGAACAGTGCTCTGCTCGACGGGGCGCTTCAGGGTCAGGGTCTTCGGAGGGCTGACGGTCAAGGTCTTGTCGCCCGGGGTCTTGGTATCGCTCATTCTGTGCTCGGTCCTGCCGCGTTCGGTCCAGCCGGTTCGGTCGTTCGATGGTCTACGGAATCGTCACCTGCGGGGTCGGAGCCGGTCGGCTCCTCCGGGGCGGTTGCACCGGCGTCGTTCGTCCGATAGCGAACGAGCCGACGCCAGCGGGAGAGGAAACCCTCGGCCGCTGGTCCCGGAGCAAGCGCCGCATGTATCACATGTGCGCGCCCCAACGCCAATTCCAAATCCGCTGCCGCGAAAATTGCCACGACGGGCACCTTCCGTGGCTTCAGCCGGGCTTCCTCGCGCGCAATGTCGGCCCGCCGCATCGCCTGCACGATCTTGCGGCGGCCATCCTCGGCGCCGTCGCTGGCCTCGATCACGGCAGCACAGCGGCCTGAACCGATCACCGCCTCGACCTTGGCGAAACCGGCCTGGACCAGTCCCGCCTTGTTCGCCATCGCCAAAGCCTGAAGCGCGTCCTTCAGCATCAGGGCATCGATCATCTCACCCAAATCGGGCGGGACGACGACCTTCGTCTTTAGCGAGCGCTCGAAGGCCCGCCGCTTGACGGCGTCGGCGACGGTCGCGGCGCTGAGGCTGGCCCAGACGCCGCGGCCGGGCAGCTTGCGCCGCAGATCCGGCACCAGCACGCCGTCCGGCCCGACCACGAAGCGGATCAGGTCGTCGGGCGACTTGACCGTCCGCGTGACGACGCAGCTGCGCTCCGGCCCGTCCCTGCGGGCCTGTGGCGTCTCGCGCGCGCCGCGGGCCGCGGCCGGTTTCATCGCGGGCTCCGGGCTCAGGCCTCGGCCGTCTCCTCGGCGGCCGGCTCGGCGTCGTCAGCGGGCGCCTCGACCCAGCCGGCCTGGACGCGGGCGGACATGACGATCGCCTCTGCGTCCTGCCGCGACAGGTCGAAACCGTCGAGATAGCCGGAATGACGCGTCGTCTCGCCATCCTTGCGCTCGGTCCAGCCGACGAGATCGTCGGTGGCGCAGCCGGCGAGGTCCTCGACGTTCTTCACGTCGTTCTCGCCCAGCGCCACCATCATCGCCGTGGTGATGCCAGGAACCTCGCGCAGCGCGTCCTCGACGCCCAGCGCACGGCGCTTTTCGTCGAACTCGGCCT
>NCCO01000060.1:1269-16614 GCA_002279705.1 Allobosea sp. 12-68-7 | reverse complement strand
GGCTCGATGCGCTGCTGGCGGCGGCGCCCGGGGCGCTTGCGACGGTGCTCGCGGTCGCCCAGTCGAAAGGCGCCAATATCGGCCGCATCTCGGTGGTCCAGCTGTTTCGCCTGCTCGTTCTGGTCGCGCTGCTGCCCAGCCTGATGCAGCTGACGGGGCTGCATTCCGACGCCCCGGTGCCGCCGGCGAAGATCCTCGATCCCTGGACGATGCTCCTGCTGCTGCTCGCCGGTTTCGGCGTCGGGCTCGTGCTCGACCGCATGGGCGTCGCGGCGCCGATGATGTTCGGCGCGACGCTCGCCAGCGCCGTGGCGCATGGCACCGGCCTCGTCGAGTGCAGCCTGCCGCCGGCGGTGCAGATCGCGGTGCTCGTCATGCTGGGCTCGACCATGGGCGGGCGCGTCGGCGCCATTCCGCGGCGCGAGCTTATGGGGCTGTTTCCGCTGGCGGCCGGTGGCCTGCTCGTCTCGCTCGGCGTCGCCTTCGCCTTCGCCTGGCCCGCCGCGCTGCTGGCGGGCGTATCCTATGCCGATTCGATGACCGCCTTTGCGCCGGGGGGCCTCGAGGCCATGGCGATGCTCGCCTTCGCGATGGGGCTCGACACGCTCTATGTCGGCTCGCACCACCTGATGCGCTTCCTGATCATCGGCTTCGCAATGCCGGTCCTGATCGACCGGATCCCGGGCCGCCCGCCGGAGCGTTGAGGCGGTCGCGCCTCGCGGTCAGGCGCGGCTCGCGCTCCCGGGCCAGCTCGCCCCATTGGTGTTGGTCATCACCGCATAGAGCGAACTGGTGCCGCAGATGAACAGGCGGTTGAGCCTGGGCCCACCCCAGCAGACATTGGCGACGACCTCGGGGATCGCGATCTTGCCGATCAGCGCCCCATCGGGGTGGTAGACATGGACGCCGTCCGCGGCGCTGGTCCAGATCCGGCCCTCGACATCGAGCCGGAAGCCGTCGAACAGGCCGGCCGTGCAGGTGGCGAAGACGCGCGAACCCGTCAGCCGCGTGCCGTCGGCCGAGACCTCGCAGGCGCGGATATGGCGCGGCCCATGGACCGGATCATGGCTGGCGCCGGTATCGGCGACGTAGAGGATGCGCTCGTCGGGTGAGAAGGCCAGCCCGTTGGGCTTGATGAAATCATCCGCGACCAGGCTCATCGCGCCGCTCTGCCCGTCGATCCGATAGACATGGCAGGCGCCGATCTCGCTGTCGGCCTTGTTGCCTTCATAGTCGCTGAGGATGCCGTAATCGGGATCGGTGAACCAGATCGACCCGTCCGACTTGACCACGACATCATTGGGCGAGTTCAGCCGCTTCCCCTGCCAGTGGCTGGCGAGCACGGTGACGGAGCCGTCAGGCTCGGTGCGCGTCACCTGCCGGCCGCCATGCTCGCAGGTGACGAGTCGCCCCTGGGGATCGACCGTGTTGCCGTTGCTGTTGCGCGCCGGCTGGCGGAAGATGCTGATCTGCCCGCTCATCGCGTCGAAGCGCACCATCCGGTCATTGGGAATGTCGGAGAAGACCAGCGTGTTGTGCGCCCGGAACCAGGCCGGCCCCTCCGCCCAGCGCGATCCGGTCCAGAGCCGCTCGACGCGGGCCGAGCCGGGAATGATGCGGTGGAAGCGGGGATCGAGCACGGTCGAGCCCGTGCCTTCGAGAATGCCGAACATGGAACCTGTCTCCGCCTGCGTGCTGCCGATGAGCGCACCTTACGTTTACAGCGTGAGCCCCTGATCCCAATACGGCGTCTGCCCATACAACTCTGCCAGATAGTCGACGAAGGCGCGCACCTTCTGCTCCATGTGCCGGCGGCTCGGATAGACCGCGTGGATGGCGACGCGGCTGCCGACCGAATAGGCCGGCAGCACCCGCTGCAGCGCTCCCGATTTGAGCTCCGGCCCGACATCCCAGGTCGAGCGCAAGGCGATCCCGAGCCCCGCCAGCAGCGCCTCGCGCACGACCTCGCTGGAATTCGTCCGCAACGGGCCGGCGACGCGCACGGTGACCGGCCCGTCGGGGCCGTCCAGCGTCCAGTGGTCGGTGTTGTGGGCGATCAGCGTATGGCGCGAGAGATCCTCGATCGTCGCCGGAAGGCCGGCTGCCGCGAGATAGCCCGGCGTCGCGCAGAGCACGCGGTGGTTGGGCGCCAGCCGCTTCGCGACCAGGCTCGAATCTCTGAGATCGGCGATGCGGATGGCGAGATCGAAGCCCTCGCCGACGATGTCGATGAAGCCGTCGCCGAGCACCAGCTCGACGCTGACCAGCGGGTGCGCGTCGAGAAAGGGCTTGAGATGCGGCGCGATGTGCAGCCGTCCGAAGGAGGTCGGCGCCGAGACGCGCAGCGTGCCGCGCGCCTGGCCGGCGCCGCTGGCGACCCAGGCCTCGGCCTCCTCGATCGAGGACAGGATCGAAACCACCCGCTCGTAGAAGCCCTGTCCGGCCTCGGTCAGCGAGAGCTGCCGGGTCGTGCGCTGCAACAGCCGCACGCCCAGCCGCTCCTCGAGCCGGCGGATTCGCTTGGAGATGACGGCGGGCGACAGGTTGAGCTGTCGCCCGGCGGCCGACATGCTGCGCGCCGTCACGACATGGGCGAAGACGTCGAGGTCGCCGAACCGGTCCATGGCTGCACAGATCCCCCGTCGATTTTTTCGTTCAGGGAAAAGATCATGCGCGTCGGTCGCACTGCAAGGCGTTTCGAATTGGTCTAGGCTGCGTGCCGTTCGCCCGGGGAGACCGCACCATGTCCGCCATCGCCTTTCCGCTGCCCGATCCGGGAATCCTCGCCCGCCGCGAGGAGATCGTCGCGGGTCTCGCCCGGCTGGTCGCGCCCGAGGCGCTGATCACCGCCGAGGACGAGCGCCGCCCCTATGAGACGGATGCGCTGACCGCCTATCGCCGCCTGCCGCTCGCCGTGGTGCTGCCCTCGACGACGCAGGAGGTCGCCGCCGTCCTGAAGTTCTGCGGCGAGCAGGGCGTGCCGGTCGTGCCGCGCGGAGCCGGCACCTCGCTGGCCGGTGGCGCCATCCCGCAGGAGGACGCGGTCGTCATCGGCGTCTCCAAGATGAACCGCATCCTCACGATCGACTACGCCAACCGCACCGCGAAGGTACAGGCCGGCGTCACCAACCTCGCCGTCACCGGCGAGGTCTCGGCCGAGGGCTTCTTCTACGCGCCGGACCCGTCCTCACAACTCGCCTGCTCGATCGGCGGCAATATCGGCATGAACTCCGGCGGGGCGCACTGCCTGAAATACGGCGTCACCACCAACAACGTGCTCGGCGTCACCATGGTGCTGCTCGACGGCAGCATCGTGGAGGTCGGCGGCGCCCATCTCGATTCCGCCGGCTACGACATCCTCGGCCTGATCAACGGCTCCGAAGGCCAGCTCGGCATCATCACCGAGGCGACCGTGCGTATTCTGCGCGCGGCCGAAGGCGCCAGGCCCGTGCTCTTCGGCTTCCCGACCAGCGAGCAGGCCGGTGCGGCGGTCGCCGCCATCATCGGCGCCGGCATCATCCCGGTCGCGATGGAGTTCATGGACAAGCCCGCCATCGAGATCTGCGAGGCCTTCGCCCATGCCGGCTATCCCATGGATGTCGAGGCGCTGCTGATCATCGAGGTCGAGGGCTCCGACACCGAGATGGACGCCCAGCTCGCCCGCATCGTCGCCATCGCCCGCGAGCACGGCGTCAAGACGGTGAAGGAGAGCCGGTCCGCGATGGAGGCGGCCGCGATCTGGAAGGGCCGCAAATCCGCCTTCGGCGCTACCGGCCGCATCGCCGACTACATCTGCATGGACGGCACCATCCCCACCGGCCAGCTGCCTTACGTGCTGCGCCGCATGGACGAGATCGTGAAGGGCTATGGCCTGCGTGTCGCCAATGTCTTCCATGCCGGAGACGGCAATCTCCACCCGCTGATCCTCTACAACTGCAACGACCCCATCGAGGCGCAGAAGGCGGAGGATGCCGGCATGGACATCCTCAAGCTCTGCGTCGAGGTCGGCGGCTGCCTGACGGGCGAACACGGCGTCGGCATCGAGAAGCGCGACCTGATGACCTTCCAGTTCAATCCGGAGGATCTGAACCAGCAGATGCGGGTGAGGGCGGTGTTCGACCAGCGCTGGCTGCTCAATCCGGCGAAGGTGTTCCCGCTGGAAGGGCGGGTGGCGGCCTAAATGTCTTTCCGGGGCTCGCGAAGCGAGAACCCGGAACCCACGACCGGGCGAGAGATGGCTTACTTCCTCTATCTCATGGCCAGCAAACGAAGCGGCACACTCTATCTCGGTGTCACCAACGATCTCGTCCGGCGAACCCATGAGCACAAGGCGAAGCAGAGCGGCGGTTTCACGAGCCGTTACGATGTCGATCGTCTGGTCTGGGACGAAGAGTTCGGCGATATCCGGGATGCCATCGACCGCGAGAAGGTGTTGAAGAAGTGGTGCAGGGCTTGGAAGATCAAGTTGATCGAGGACATGAACCCCGAATGGAAAGACCTCTATGAAGGGCTCGCTTAAGGGGCATCGGGTCACCCTGTCATTCCGGGGCGGCCCGAAGGGCCGAACCCGGAACCCACGACCGGGTGAAACCTGTTCGATGATGTGCGTTCGCGCGGAACGCGAAGCCGCTCGCCCGGTCGTGGGTTCCGGGTTCTTCGCTGCGCGAAGCCCCGGAATGACAGAAGGATGTGCAGGAGCGCTTCAATGACCCTCCACATTCCCACCACCGAGGCGCAGGCCTGCGCCATCGTGAAATCGGTGATCGACAGCGGCGTTCCGCTCTCGATCGGCGGCGGCGGCACGCGGGCGGGGCTGGGCCGGCCGACGCAGACGCAGAGCACGCTCTCCAGCGCCGGCCTCACCGGCATCACGCTCTATGAGCCGGCCGAGATGGTCATCGCCGCGCGCGCCGGCACGCCGCTGGCCGAGGTCGAGCGCACGCTCGCCGAGCGTGGCCAGATGCTGCCCTTCGAGCCGATGGACCATCGCCCATTGCTGGGCACGGAAGGGCAGCCGACCATCGGCGCCATCGCAGCCGGCAACATCTCCGGCCCGCGCCGGATCAATGCCGGCGCGGCGCGCGATTCCCTGATCGGCATCCGGCTGGTCAATGGCCGCGGCGAGGCGATCAAATCCGGCGGGCGGGTGATGAAGAACGTCACGGGGCTCGATCTGGTGAAGCTCGTCGCCGGCAGCTACGGCACACTCGGCTTTCTCACCGAAGTCACCTTCCGCGTGCTGCCGAAGCCGGAGCGCATCGTCACGCTGGCCTGGCGCGGCCTCTCGGACGAGGCGGCGATCGCGCTGCTCTGCACCGCATTGGGCTCGCCCTATGAGCCTTTCGCCGCCGCGCATCTGCCGGCCGGCATCGGCGCAGAGCAGCCCCGCACCCTGCTGCGGCTGGAGAACTTCTCCGACTCGATCGACTATCGCAGCGGCGAGCTGATCGCGCGGCTGGCGGCGCATGGCGCGCCTGAAATGGTCGAGGGGCAGGATTCGGTCGAACTCTGGCGCGATGTCCGCGACGCCCGCGTCTTCGCCGGCACCGACGAGGCCGTCTGGCGCCTCTCGCTCGCGCCGACCGACGGCCCAAAGGCGACGGCGTCCATCGCGGCGCGGGTGCCGGGCGCGCGCTGGTTCTACGACTGGGGCGGCGGGCTGGTCTGGCTCGCGGTGCCCGCTGGCACCGATGCCGCGGCCGACGCGATCCGCACGGCGATCAGGCCGCTGGGCGGCCATGCCACGCTGGTGCGCGCCCCGGCGGCCATCCGCGCGAGCGTTCCGGTGTTCGAGCCGCTGTCCGAGCCGCTGATGCGGCTGACGGCGGGCATCAAGACGAGCTTCGACCCGGCAGGGATTTTCGAGCCCGGCCGGATGTATGCGGGGGTGTGATGACCCTCATCGTCATGGTCGGCCTTGTCCCGACCATCCACGTCTTCTTTTCAGCCGCGTCGAAAGACGTGGATGCTCGGCACAAGGCCGAGCATGACGGTCAGTGAACCGGATACCAGACCATGCAAACCAACTTCAGCCCCGCCCTTCTCGCCTCGGACCCCAGGCTTCCGGCCTCGGAGAAGATCC
Organism: Allobosea sp. 12-68-7; assembly: GCA_002279705.1. Taxonomy (GTDB): domain Bacteria; phylum Pseudomonadota; class Alphaproteobacteria; order Rhizobiales; family Beijerinckiaceae; genus Allobosea. The sequence continues at coordinate 10,532 of NCCO01000060.1, read as the reverse complement.
TGCGCACCTGCGTGCATTGTGGCTTCTGCACCGCGACCTGCCCGACCTATCTGCTGCTCGGCGACGAGCTCGATTCCCCGCGCGGGCGCATCTACCTGATCAAGGACATGCTGGAGAACGGCAAGCCGGCGACCGCGGAGGTCGTGAAGCATGTCGACCGCTGCCTCTCCTGCCTCTCCTGCATGTCGACCTGCCCGTCCGGCGTGCACTACATGCACCTCGTCGACCATGCCCGCGCCCATATCGAGGAGACCTATCAGCGCTCCTGGCACGACAAGCTGCTGCGGCGCGTGCTCGGCGCGATCCTGCCCTATCCCGGCCGCTTCCGTGTCGCCATGCTCGGCGCCATGCTGGCGAAGCCTTTGGGGCCGGCGCTCGGCGCCCTGCCGCTGGTGGGCGCCCGGCTGAAGGCGATGCTGGCGCTGGCGCCCTCCAAGCTGCCCTCGCGCTCGCCGATGGAGGGGCCGCAGACATTCGCTCCCGTCGCCGCCGCGCGCGGAAAGCGTGTCGCCATCCTCTCCGGCTGTGCCCAGCCGGTGCTCGACCCCGCCATCAACGAGGCGACGATCCGGCTTCTGACCCGCCACGGCGTCGAGGTCGTGCTGCCGAAGGGCGAGGGCTGCTGCGGCGCGCTCGTCCACCATATGGGCCGCGAGCACGATGCCCACGCCTTCGCGCGGGCCAATATCGACGCCTGGACGGCCGAGATCGAGGGCAAGGGGCTCGACGCCATCCTGATCACCACCTCGGGCTGCGGCACGACGATCAAGGATTACGGCTTCATGTTCCGCAACGAGCCGGCCTATGCCGCCAAGGCGGAGCGGGTGTCGGCGCTGGCCAAGGACGTCACCGAGTTCGTGGCGACGCTCGACCTCGTGCCGGTCCGGGATGTGGCCATGCCGATCGCCTACCACTCCGCCTGCTCGATGCAGCACGGCCAGCAGCTCAAGGACGGGCCCAAGCGCCTGCTTTCGGCCGCTGGCTTCACGGTCAAGGAGGCGCCGGAGGGCCATATCTGCTGCGGCTCAGCCGGCGTCTACAACATCCTCCAGCCGGAGATCGCCGGGCAATTGCGCGAGCGCAAGGTCGGCAACATCCAGAAGACCAAGCCGATGCTGGTCGCCACCGGCAATATCGGCTGCATGACCCAGATCGCCAAGGGCTTCGCCGACCGCGGCGCGGCGACCCCGGTCGTCCACACCGCCGAACTGCTCGACTGGGCGACCGGCGGGCCCCTGCCGGAGAAGCTGGCGCAGGCCGGGTTCGCCGATCGCCCGCTGCGGGAGGTGGCGCGGGTGGCGGCGGAGTAGTCAGTCGCGCCGTCATGCTCGCCCTTGTGGCGAGCATCCACGTCTTGAACACAGGCCTCGGCAAACGAAGACGTGGATGGTCGGGACAAGCCCGACCATGACGGGGAGGGGCTCGTAAGCCGCAAACCCTTGCCCCATCCGCCCGCGCAAGCTACCGAACGGCCCAATCCCGCCGTCGAACACACGAAACGAACGCCCATGTCCGTGGACAAGCCCGCCCCCGCCAAGCTGAAGGCCCGCCAGCCGCGCGGCTTCGTCGATCGTGGACCGGCCGATGTCGCCGCCACCGAGCGCATGCTGGCGGTCATCCGCGGGAGCTTCTCGCGCTATGGCTTCGATCCCGTCGAGACGCCCTTCGTCGAATACACCGACGCGCTCGGCAAGTTCCTGCCCGACCAGGACCGCCCGAACGAGGGCGTCTTCTCCTTCCAAGACGATGACGAGCAGTGGCTCTCGCTGCGCTATGATCTGACCGCGCCGCTCGCCCGCTATGTCGCCGAGAATTACGACGCGCTGCCCAAGCCCTATCGCAGCTACCGCGCCGGCTATGTCTTCCGCAACGAGAAGCCGGGCCCGGGCCGCTTCCGCCAGTTCATGCAGTTCGACGCCGACATCGTCGGCGCGGGCTCGGTCGCGGCCGATGCCGAGATCTGCATGCTCGCCGCCGACACGATGGAGGCGCTCGGCATCCAGCGCGGCGACTATGTCGTCAAGGTCAACAACCGCAAGGTGCTCGACGGCTTCCTTGAGCACTTGAAAATTGAAGGGCCACAGAAGCTCGCCGTCCTTCGTACGATTGATAAAGCCGACAAGCTCGATTTGGTCGAGCTTCAAAAACTTCTTGGTGAGGGGCGCCGCGACGAGAGCGGAGACTTCACGCAGGGCGCGAAACTTGGTGAGAGTGAAATCGATTTCATCTCAAGGAATTTTCTGATGGGCCCCTTGCTGGACGCCGTAGATGGCGCAGCTGCCTACACGAGTGAGCGCACACTCAAATATCTCGATTCCAATCGCGCAATCTGGCCTGAGGGTCTAGATGAGTTGCGCCAGATCGATGACCTGCTTCGCGGAGCAGGATACGGTTCTGACCGAGTACGTATTGACCATACCGTCGTTCGCGGCCTCGAATACTACACCGGCCCGGTCTATGAGGTCGAGCTGACCTTTCCGGTCACCAATGAGGACGGCCAGGTCGTGCGCTTCGGCTCGGTCGCGGGTGGCGGGCGCTATGACGGGCTGGTCGGCCGCTTCCGGCCCGAACCCGTGCCGGCGACCGGCTTCTCGATCGGCGTATCCCGGCTCTACACCGCGCTGAAGGCGGTGAAGTCGCCGATCGTCGACAGCAGGAACGAACTCCCGCTCGTCGTCGTCACCGCGATGGACAACAAGTCGCCGGAGTTCATGCCGGGCTATCAGGCGATGGTGTCCGCGCTGCGCCAGGCCAAAGCCGCCGACGACAAGCCGCTCTGCCGCGCCGATCTCTATCTGGGCTCATCCGGCTTCAACGCCCAGATGAAATATGCCGACCGGCGCGGCGCGGTCTGCGCGATCATTCAAGGGTCTTCGGAACGGGATGCCGGGACCGTCGTGATCAAGGATTTGATCCTCGGCGCCGAACTCGCCGCCGCCTCCCGCGACGTCAAGGATTCCGCCGAGCACAAGGCCAAGCAGGCCGAGGCGCAGTTCTCTGTGCCGGTCGAGGGGCTGGTCGAGGGTGTGAAGACGGTACTCGCGCGGCATGTTTAGCTCCCTTCTCCCCTTGCGGGAGAAGGTGCCGGCAGGCGGATGAGGGGGCGCACTGCCCTCCGTCATTGCGAGCGCAGCGAAGCAATCCAGCCTCGTAGCGCTCCACGTCTCCTGGATGGTTTCGTCGCTTGCGCTCCTCGCCATGACGGATAGGGCAGCGCGACCCCTCATCCGTCTCGGCTTCGCCGAGCCACCTTCTCCCGCAAGGGGAGAAGGGAGGCCCCGCCGATTCCCGTTCACCCATTTCCCTCAAATGCCTCGAAAGTCACGCCCGCCGCTGCTAGGACAGCGCCCGTAACAGGATGAAGCCGCCGTGCCCGCGACCGCTGCCAGCATCGAGACCGTGATCGCGCTGTTCGCGCGCGAGGGCTATGCCCGCGCCGAGCCCGCGATCCTGCAGCCGGCGGACGTCTTCCTCGATCTCTCGGGCGAGGACATCCGCCGCCGCATCTTCATGACGCAGGATGCCGATGGCCGCGACTGGTGCCTGCGGCCGGAATACACCATCCCCGTCGCGCTCGATCACATTGCCTCGGGCCGGACCGAGCCCGCGGCCTATGCCTATGCCGGCCCCGTCTTCCGGATGCGCTCGGGTGAGCCCGGCGAATTCGCGCAGGCCGGCATCGAATCCTTCGGTCGCGACGACTTCGCCGCCACCGATGCCGAGATCATGGCGCTGACGGTCGAGGCGACCGCCGCGCTCGGCCTTTCAAGTCCCAAGATCATGATGGGTGACGTCGCGCTGCTCGGCGCGCTGCTGGACGGGCTCTCCGTGCCGGCCGGTGCCCGCCGCCGCCTGATGCGCGCCGTCGTGCAGGGCCGCGGCACGGACGCCGTCGAGGCGCTCGATCCGCCGACGCCTGAGGGCGAGACCGCCCATGCCGGCCTGCTCAAGGCGCTCGAAGGGCAGGACCCCAAGGCCGCAAAAGCCTTCGTCGAGGACGTGCTCTCGATCGCCGGCATCTCGACGGTCGGCGGGCGCTCAGCCTCCGACATCGCCGAGCGCTTCCTGGCGCGCGCCGCCGAGCGCGAGAACCCGGTCAATGGCGACGTCAAGGCGCTGCTGGCGCAGGTGCTGGCGATCAAGGGCGATCCCGACACGGCCTCCGCTGCGCTGCGCGCGCTCGCCGACCAGGCCTCGCTCGATCTCGGCCGCGAGCTCGACGCCTTCGACGAGCGCACCGGCTTCCTCGCCGTGCGCGGCGTCGATGTCGGCGCGATCGGTTTCCAGGCCGCCTTCGCCCGCAATCTCGACTACTACACCGGCTTCATTTTCGAGCTTCACGACGAAGGCCGTGGCGACGGCAAGCCGGTCGCCGGCGGCGGCCGCTACGATCAGGTGCTCGGGCGCCTCGGGGCGGCCGCGCCGATTCCGGCCGTCGGCGCCTCGATCTGGCTCGAGCGCCTGACGGGAGACGCCGCATGACCGACACCCCCGCTCATGACGCCCCGCTGGTTCTCGCCGTGCCCTCCAAGGGCCGGCTGCAGGAGAACGCCACCGCCTTCTTCGGCCGCGCCGGCTTGAAATTCGTCAAATCGCGCGGCGAGCGCGACTATCGCGGCACGATCGCGGGTGTCGAAGGTGCCGAAGTCGCCTTCCTCTCGGCCTCCGAGATCGTGTCGCAATTGGCGTCGGGCGCCGCCCATCTCGGCATCACCGGCGAGGACCTGGTGCGCGAGCAGGTCGCGGATGCCGATGCCGCCGTCGCGATGTTGACTCCGCTCGGCTTCGGCCACGCCAATGTCGTCGTCGCCGTGCCGCAGGCTTGGATCGACGTGCGCAGCATGGCCGATCTCGACGACGTCGCCTCCACCATGCGCAGCCGCCAGGGCCGCAAGCTCCGCGTCGCCACGAAATACGTCAATCTGACCCGCCGCTTCTTCGCCCGTCACGGCCTCGCCGACTACCGCATCGTCGAGAGCCTGGGCGCGACCGAGGGCGCGCCGGCCGCCGGCACGGCCGAGATCGTCGTCGACATCACCACCACCGGCGCGACGCTGGCCGCCAACGCGCTGAAGATCCTCGACGACGGCGTGATGCTCGCCTCGGAAGCCAATCTCGTCGCCTCCGTGCGCGCGCCCTGGGGCGAGCGGGCGCGAGCGGCCGCTAACGCCATCCTGTCGCGCATCGCGGCTGAGGAGGAGGCGCGCTCCCTGCGCGAGATCCGGGCGACGCTCGGCGCCGCGTCCGACACGCTCGGCGATCTCGGCGCCCTTTTCGGCGCGCGGTTGCCCTTCGGGGCGAGCGCGGCGTGCGGCGTGCTGACGGTGCATTGCCCGGAAAAGGCGGTCTTCGCGCTGGTCGAGCATCTCGCCGCCGCGGGCGCCGACGACGTCACGGTCTCCGCGCCGGCCTATGTCTTCCGCAAGGCCAATCCGCTGATCGAGCGCCTGCAGTCGCGGCTCTGAAGACCGCTCGCGCGGTTCGGCTGACGCCTCCATGCGAGGCCGCCGCTGGGGGGCAGGCGGCCTCGCCGGTCGCTGACGGCTCCGGGGGGCATGAAGCCGTCGGCTGGACGACATCTGGTGTCGATGCCGGAAGGTACGTTGTGCGTGGTCGCCTGGATGCGTGCACGGACACAAAAATCCGCAGCTGCGCCCATCGTTTCGACATCGTCCTCCGCGATGACGCTGGCCAGGGAAAGCAGGGCGCGCAGCTTCGCGGTTGATCGCGGCGCGATAGGCGGCTACGCGCTTTCCCACGAGGCCGGCGATGCGGTAGGGTCGCGCGGAAATTTCAGGTTCGACGACCGGGTAAGACGATCATGATTCGACGCCTTGGCTATGCCGCCCTCCTCGCCGCCATAGCCGCGCCCCTGCTGATGCCGAGCGATGCGCAGGCCCAGCGCCGCCAGCCGATGCCGTCGCGCGAGGAACTCGGGACGCAGGCGCCGCCCGTGCAGCCGCAGCAGGAAAAGACCTTCCCGCTCGGCGCCTCATGGACCGCGGTCTTGCTCAACGGCAAGCCGATCGCCGACCGCCGCGCCACGCTGCAGGTGGACGCCAATCTGCGCGGCACGGGCTTCGGCGGCTGCAACACCTTCTCGGCCTCGGCCTATCCGCTGCGCTCGCAGGGCTTTGCGGTCGGCCCGCTCGCGCTGACCAAGCGCAGCTGCGACAAGGGGCTGTCGGAGTTCGAGCGCGCCTTTCTCACGGCGCTGCGCGGCACCCGCAACTGGGACCTCGTCGACGGCAAGCTCGTCCTGAAGGGCGCGGCCGGCGAACTGCGCTTCGACCGCGGCTTCTGACGCTCGCGCGCATTGTCCGCGTGACCATCTCCGTCATCCCGGGCTTGCCCCGGGATCCACCCTAGGGTGCGACGGAGCGTTCTGATGGATCCCGGATCTGCGCGGCTGCGCCGCTTGTCCGGGATGACGTCGTGTCTCCCCGCATGATCCCTTGACCGCCGCTCACACCTCCGCCGGCAGCTTCGCCGCCATGCGGGGCGTATAGGTGCCGTCCGGATTCGGCTCCATCGTCACCACGGCATCGTGCATCTCGCGCAAGGTCGAGCGATGGCCGATCGAGACCACGCGGGTCTGCGGCAGGGCGGTGTCGATGGTGGCGTAGAGTTCGCCCTCCAGCTTCTCGTCGAGCGAGGCGGTCGCCTCGTCGAGGAACAGCCAGTCGGGTTTCGCCAGCAGCGCACGCGCCACCGCCAGCCGCTGCTGTTCGCCGCCCGACAGGCGCTGGCCCCAGAGATCGATCTCGTCGAGCCGGTCCTGTAGATGGCCGAGCTTGACCTTCTCCATTGCGGCGCGGATCGCCGCGTCGTCATAGGCGTCGGCTTCTGCCGGATACGCCATCGCAGCACGCAGCGTGCCCTGTGGCAGGTAGGGCCGCTGCGGCAGCAGCATGACCTCGGCCTCGGCGGGAATGCCGACACGGCCCTCGCCGAAGGGCCAGATGCCGGCAATCGCCCGAAACAGCGTCGACTTGCCCGAGCCCGATGGCCCGATCAGCAGCGTCCGCCGCGCCTGCCCGAGATCGAGACTGTCGACGCGCACGATCGGCGCGCCATTGGGCAGCGTCAGCACTGCGCCGCCGACATGCACGTTGCGATCGGGCGCACGCTCGCGGTGGATCGTCTTGTCGCCGGCACCGGCCGCCTGCGCCTGGGCGATCGCGGCCTCGAAGCTCGTCAGACGGTTGATCGAAGCGAGGTAGGACGCGATCGACTGGTAGCTGTTGATGATGAAGGAGAGCGCCGACTCGACCCGGCCGAACGCCGAGGAGGTCTGCGTCAAGGTGCCCAACTGGAACTCCTTGGCGAAGTAGCCGGGGGCCAGCAGCAGGAACGGGATCACCACATTGGCCTGGTTGTAGGACAGCGTGAAGCTCGTGATCTTCAGCTTGCGCCACATCAGCTCGAAGAAATTGGCCACGATGGCGCGGAAGCGCTGGCCGAGATGCTGCAACTCGGCCTTCTCGCCACGCATCGAGGCGATCTGTTCCGAATATTCGCGCAGGCGCGCCATCGAGAAGCGGAAATCCGCCTCGCGCCGCTCCTGCTCGAACTCGAGCGGAATGAGGTGGCGGCCGATCAGATGCGTGATCCAGGTCGCCAGTGCCGCATACAGGAACGTCGCCCAGAAGATGAAGCCGGGAATGATGATGTCGGTGCCCGGCACCTTGATCGTCACCGGCAGCGACCAGAGGATGATCGAGAACGAGACCAGCGTCGACACCTGCGTGAGCAGCGTCAGCGAGAAGGCGTAGGTCTGGTTGAGGAAGGCGCGCGTGTCTTCGGCGATGCGCTGGTCGGGGTTGTCGGCGGTTCCGGCGAGCGACATGCGGTAATGCGCGCCGCTCGACAGCCAGCGGCTGTTGTAGTCGGCGGCCATGTATTCGCGCCAGCGGATCAGCAGGACCGATTGCCCGACGATCTCGACCAGGTTGCTGATGACCGAAATCGTGGCCCAGACACCGAACACCCAGATCAGCTGATACCAGAACGCCTGGACATCGTAGTTCTGCAGCGCGTTGTAGAAATCGCGGTAGAAGAAATTCAGCCTCAGCGCGATGCCGACCTGTGCCTGGTTGAGCACCACGAGGAAGACGATCAGCGCCACCGCGAGACGGCCGAGCCTCACCCGGTAGCGGCCGAGCAGCCAGAGATTGGCCTCGGTCGAGACGTCGGAGAGGAAATAGGGCGACGAGATCCGCGCGATCCGTTGGACCACGGGGGCAAACGAGATCGCGTAGATCAGGATGCCGAAGACCGCGACCGTGGTCGCCAGGCTCGCCGGCGGGGCGACCGCCATCCAGTCCTTCGGCCAGAGCCCTGCCTGCGCCAGCAGCGCGCCGCCGCCGAAGACCACGAACTCGGTGCCGAAGATGCCGGAGAAGATCTTCAGGAAGAAGGCGATCTCGGTCGAGCGATACAGCGCCGCAGCCAGCAGCACACCGACGACGCCCATCCCGATCGTGCCGGCGTTGCCGCTCTGCTGGCCCACCACGAGCGCGACGAGGGCGAGCGCGGCTACGGCGAAACTCAACTTGCGCATCGGCAGGTCCTGATCAGAGCTGGAATCGCGGAGAAGCCGCGGCCCCGACCATGTCGCAGCCGATGCGGCCGTTCAATGGCGCAGCGTCAAGATGAGCAAATTGTCATGCCGCGATGGGCCCGCCGCAATGAAACAGGCCCGGCGTGAGCCGGGCCTGGCCGTGTCGGCGAACGGCGGCGCCTTCAGCCGCCGGGCTTTTGCTTGCGGCGTGCGTCCAACTCTTCGGTCACGGCGATGACGTCGAGATAGTCTTCGTGCTTCGCCGGTGCATAGGTCGAGACCTGACCGTCGGTGAAGGTCTTGAAGACCTCGGGAGCGGCGGTCTTCATCGCCATCATCGCCGCGACGAAGTCGCGCTTCAGGCCTTCGGGCAGATTGGCCCGGGTCGAGAATGGGCTCGCCGGGATCAGGGGCGAGGTCCAGATCACGCGTGTCGAGCCCTGTGGGATCATCGCCTTGTTGGTGAGCCGCTGCACCACCCCAGAGTTTTCGTTGACCTGGAAGGTCGCGACGGCCTCGAACTGGCCGCGCACCAGCGCGAGCACCGAATTGTCGTGGCTGCCGGAGAAGACCGTGCCGCTGAAATGCGTGGCCGGGTCGAAACCCTGCTTGCGCAGATAATAAGACGGGAAGGCGAAGCCGGAGGTCGAGTTGGGGTCGGCGAAGGCGAAATTCTTGCCCTTGAGGTCGGCGACGGTCC
>NCCO01000060.1:0-1198 GCA_002279705.1 Allobosea sp. 12-68-7 | reverse complement strand
TGCCCTTGAGATCGGCGACGGTCCGGTAGGGGCTGTCGGCGCGCACGACGATGACGGAGAAATAGCCCTCCTGGCCGTTGTTGTCGACGTCGCGGAACAGTGGCTGCAGCTTGTCGCCGAGCACACGCCGGCCGAGCGAATAGACCGCGGGTCCGAAGCGCGAGAATTCGAGCTGGTCGGCGCGCATCGCCTCGACGAGGCCTGCATAGTCGCTGACCCGGTAGAGCTTCACGGGCACGCCGAGCGTCTTGCTCAGGTAGTCGATGACGGGCTGGGTGCGCGCCAGCGCGGCCGCTTCGTTCTCCGCCGAGGACACGCCGAAACGGATTTCCTTGATGCTCTGGCGCCAGTCCGGCTGGGCGAAGGCCGGTAGGGTCACAGCCGGCAGGGTCAGGGAACCGCCGAAGCCGGCGAGAAGGGAGCGGCGCGTGAGCATGGATGGCCTCCGGCGAGTGGGAAGGCACGGTCATGCGCTGGTTCTGCGTCGCTGCCGTTACGGAGCGATGTCGCTGGTGTGACGCAACGGCCGGACCCTATGCTGACGAGCCGCGTCAGCCTCCGACAAATGAAAAGGCCCGGCTTTCGCCGGGCCTTCCCCTGTCTTCGCTGAAGCGAAGGCTGCCTGGATCAGAAGTCCATGCCGCCACCGAAACCGGGCTTGCCCGGTTTCGGCACTTTGGCGCTCCGGGCGTCTGGACTTCCTCAGAAGTCCATGCCGCCCATGCCGCCGCCGCCCATCGGGGGCATCGGGGAGTCCTTCTTCGGGAGCTCCGCGATCATCGCCTCGGTGGTGATCAGCAGGCCCGCGATCGAAGCGGCGTCCTGGATGGCGGTGCGCACGACCTTGGTCGGGTCGATGATGCCGGCCTTGACCAGATCGCCGTACTCGCCGGTCTGGGCGTTGTAGCCCCAGGCGTAGTCCTTCGACTCGAGCAGCTTGCCGATCACGACCGCGCCGTCACCGCCGGCGTTGTCGACGATCTGGCGGGCCGGGGCCATGATCGCCTTGCGGACGATCTCGACGCCGGTCTTCTGGTCGTCGTTCTGGGTCTTGAGCGACTTGACCGAGGAGAGCGCGCGCAGCAGGGCGACGCCGCCGCCCGGCAGGATGCCCTCTTCCACGGCCGCGCGGGTGGCGTTCAGGGCGTCGTCGACGCGGTCCTTCTTCTCCTTGACCTCGACCTCGGTCGCGCCGCCG
>NCCO01000252.1:3495-6893 GCA_002279705.1 Allobosea sp. 12-68-7 | reverse complement strand
GATCCTGCGCGAACTGCCGGAGCTGCCGCGCCTGCGCCTGTCCTCGATCGATGCCGTGGAGGCCGATGACGATCTGCGCGAGGCGCTCGCCACCGAGCATCGGCTGATGCCGCATCTCCACCTCTCGCTCCAGGCGGGTGACGACCTGATCCTGAAGCGGATGAAGCGCCGCCATGGCCGCGACGACGCGATCCGCTTCTGCGCGGAGATTCGCTCCTTGCGGCCCGACATCGCCTTCGGGGCCGACCTCATCGCCGGCTTCCCAACCGAGGACGAGGCGATGTTTGCCCGCTCGCTCGACCTGATCGGCGAATGCGGGCTGAGCTATGTCCACGTCTTCCCCTACTCCGCCCGCCCCGGCACGCCGGCCGCGCGCATGCCGCAGCTTCCCGGCCCGGTCGTCGCCGAGCGTGCGGCCCGGCTGCGTGAGGTCGCGGGTGCGGCCCACGCCGCCCATCTCGCCGCCCGCCTCGGCCGGCCGCTGACGGTGCTGACCGAGCGCGGCAACACCGGCCGCGCCCCGGACTTCACGCTGGTGCGCTTCCGGCGGGAGACCGCACCGGGCGAACTCCTCTCGGTCTCGGCGCAGGCCGCCGACGCCCGCGCCCTGATCGCGGCCTGAGAGCTCAGCGCGCGCATCGTGGCAACGCGCCGCCGCAATCCACCGGCCGACCGCTCAGCCCTTGCCGGCGACCTCCTCGCGCAGCGCGCGACGGAGCACCTTGCCGACATTGGTCTTCGGCAGGCTCTCCCGGAAGAAGATCTGCTTGGGCACCTTGTAGCCGGTCAGGCTCTCCTTGCAGAAGGCGCGCAACTCGTCGGCCGTCAGCGCGTCGTTCTTGCGCACGACGAAGGCGGTCACGGCTTCGCCGGAATGCTCGTCCGGCAGGCCGATCACGGCCGATTCGAGCACGCCGGGATGCATCGCGATCACGTCCTCGACCTCGTTGGGATAGACGTTGAAGCCGGAGACCAGCACCATGTCCTTCATCCGGTCGACGATGCGGACCTGCCCGTCGGGCAGCATCACGCCGATGTCGCCGCTGCGGAAATAGCCGTCCTGCGACATCACCTTGGCGGTCTCGTCGGGCCGGTTCCAGTAGCCGACCATGACCTGAGGGCCGCGGATGCAGATCTCGCCGGATTCACCGATCGGCAGCTCGTGGCCCTCGGCGTCGCGGATCGCGATTTCGGTCGAGGGCAGCGGGAAGCCGACCGTGCCGGTGAACTCGGCGATATCGGTCCGGTTGATCGAGGCGACCGGCGAGGTCTCCGAGAGGCCATAGCCTTCGATGATCGGGCGCCCCGTCACCGACTTCCAGTGCTTGGCAACCGCGGCCTGGGTCGCCATGCCCCCCGAGACGGCGAAGCGCAGCTCGTCGAAATTCACCTGGGCGAATTCGGGGTGGTTGGCGAGCGCGTTGTAGAGCGTGTTGACGCCCGACATCAGGGTGAAGCGGCTCGCCTTCAGCGTCTTGACGAAGCCGGCGATGTCGCGCGGATTGGCGATCAGCAGCCCCTTGGCGCCGATGCGCAGCATGAACAGGCAGCAGCAGGTCAGCGCGAAGATATGGTAGAGCGGCAGCGCCGTGACCATGACGTGCTGGTAGTCGCTGCGACCGAGCGGCGGCTCCAGCGCCCAGCCGAGCCACAGGCCGCATTGCTCGACATTGGAGGCGACGTTGCGATGCGTCAGCGTCGCGCCCTTGGCGACGCCCGTCGTCCCGCCCGTGTATTGCAGGAAGGCGACGTCGTCGGGCGTCACCGTCACCGGCGCCATCGCATCCGGGCCGGCGAAGACCGTGGCGAGCGGCACGAAGCCCGGCAGGTTGAAGGGCTTGACCACCTTTTTGATGCGCCTGGCGACGAAATTGACGATGTGTCCCTTGAAGCCCATCAGGTCGCCGGCGGTGGCGACGACCACCGTCTCGATCTTCAACTGCGGCTTCGCCTCCTCGACCACATGGGCGAAGTTCTCGATCACGACCAGGACACGGGCGCCCGAATCATTGAGCTGGTGGGCGAGCTCGCGCGCCGTGTAGAGCGGGTTGACATTGACGACCGTGTAGCCGCCGATCAGCGCCCCGAAGATCGTCGCCGGATAGGCCAGGATGTTGGGCATCATCAGCGCGATGCGATCGCCCTTGCGATAGCCTTTCGCCTGCAGCCAGGCGGCGAAGGCCCGCGCGGCCCGGCCCGTCTCGGCGAAGCTGATCGACTTGCCGAAGCTCTCGAAGGCCGGCCGCGTCGCATAGGTCTCGCAGGCACGGCCGATCAGATCGGCCAGCGTGCCGGGATCGCCGATCTCGGGCGGCACGGCCGCAGGATAATGGGCGAGCCACGGCCGCGGCTCCGTCGTCGCCTGTGTGGCGGTTGTCGCGTTCATCGTCGTCCTCCCCATCGCCCGGCTTCACCCGCGGACGGGCGTGCCGGAGCCATTTTTACGCGCCTACACTGCGGAACAGCGCCGGTGGGCGCAAGGCCCGCAGAGAGGCTTACCCGCAGGAATGTTCATATGTAAACTGATTTGAGGTCGCCAGAGCGTTCGGCGGCGTCATCCTCGGGCTCGATCCGGGCATCTCAGGAGGAAAGAGGCGCGGGCAGCGCCGCCCCTTCCCGTTTCCCCTCGCGGGAGAAGGTGCCGGAACCGCGGGGAACCCCTCTCCTTACAGGAGAGGGGTTCCCCGCGGTTCACTTCAACCGCCCACGGCCAATCCCCGCCCGCGCTCGCAAGCAGGCGTCGAAAACAAGGGGCAGCGGAGCGCCGCGAGGCGCGTAGCCTGAAATCCGCATCCGTTGAGCCAGGATGCGGCGCGGATGGATTGAGCCATTATCCGCACGCCCCGTGGCGCTCCGCTTGTCGGCGATTTATGTCTCCGGGCCGCGCTTATCGGGTCGAGTGCCAGCCTCCGCCGCGAGCCCTAGACGCCAGTTCCCCTCATCGGGTTGTCGCGCCGTCGGGCATGGGACGAAGGCGTGATGCCGACGACCGGTCCAGCGAGCTCCTCGCACGGGGGCCGTCGTACTCCATGCAGACAAGCTTGCGCAGTCTGCATCACTTTGAGTGGAAGACGCCGCCGCAGGCGGCGGCTTTCGGCGGTGCCCCGAAGCCTCCCGAATCCAGCTTGCAAGGCTGGCCGCAGGCGCCGCGCCCATCCCCACCAACGGCGTGCCTTCCGGATGGCGGCCCCTCGGGGATGAGGTGATGGGAGGATAAGGCGAGGCGGAAGGGGCGGGGATTAGTTTTCCCCATCGTCCCCGTCATGGTCGGGCTTGTCCCGACCATCCACGTCTTCACGCGGGAACGACGGGCGATGCCCTTCCACAAAAAGCCATCCCCCACCATCAGCGGCGCAAGACGTGGATGGTCGCCACAAGGGCGACCATGACGGGAGAGG
>NCCO01000252.1:0-3416 GCA_002279705.1 Allobosea sp. 12-68-7 | reverse complement strand
CCGCCTCCTTCCATTGCGGGGCTTCGCTACGGGTCTGGGCCGGGCCGTACCACCACGAGCAGCCGGCCGTCAGCGCCTCGCTGCCGCGCCGGTCTGCCAGCCATTCCCAGAGATTGGCGCCCATGTCGTGGAGGCCGTTGACGCCGCGCCGCGTCGCGCCCGCGGGTGCATGGCGCTCCCAGACATCGCCGCTGGCGGGGTCGGTGCCGGCGAGGTTCATGCCCTCGGGCTTGTCGCCGACAGCGAAGGGATAGGTTCGGCCGGGCGCAAAGCCGCCGGTCGGAGTCGCGCGGCGCTCGGTGAAGGCGGCCTCGCGCCATTCCGCCAGCGTCGGCAGGCGCCCGCCTTGTGCCGCGCAGTAATCGCGCGCCTCGAACCAGGTCAGATGCGCCGCCGGGTCCGTCGGCTGCGCCGGGGCGCCGGAAGGGCTGCGATAGCTCCAGCCTGGCCGCCGCTGCCAGCCGCCGACATATTCATGCCCGCCGCCGTCGCGCTCGGCCGCCGTCTGCACGCCACGCGCGGCGGCATGGCGCGCGAAGGCTTCGACCGTGACCTCGGTGGCGTCGATCGCAAAACCGCCGATCGGCACCGCGCCGTCGGGCGCCGCAGCCTGTGCCGTGCTTGCCAGCGCCAATCCGATCAGCCCCGCCCATCGCCAGCGCCGTGCCATCCCACCCCCCTCTCCATATCGCGCGGAGGATCATGCAAGCAGGCCTGCGCCCCGCAAGCCGCGCATCGCCGCACCCACGCGGATGTGAAGAAGAGCTTGGCGCTCAGCGGTTGCGCCGCTCGCCACGCAGCGTCGCGAGCCCGATCCCGACCGCATCGAAGCCGCCATCGACCGCCAGAACCTGGCCGGTGACGTAGCTCGCCTGGTCGCTGCACAAGAAGAAGATCGAGGCCGCCAGCTCCTCTTCCAGCCCGTAGCGGGCGAGCGGGATCGCGTCGCGGTAATCGGCGCGGATCTCGGCCGAGTGAACCGCCTTGGCCATGGCCGTGTCGACCGGGCCGGGCGCGACCGCATTGACCCGGATGCCGAGCGAAGCGAGCTCGGCCGCCTGCTGCTTGGTGAGATGGGCGAGCGCGGCCTTCGAGGTGCCGTAGGCGACGCGCAGGGTCGAGGCACGCAGCCCCGAGATCGAGGTGATGTTGACGATCGCACCGCCGCCGGTCTCGGCCATCAGCGGGGCGGCGAGCTGCGTCATCAGGAAGGGGCCGGTGAGGTTGACCGCCAGAACCCGGTTCCACTCCTCCAGCGTCGTCTCCAGCAGCGGCTTGAACACCGCCGTGCCCAGGGCAGCGCCAGCGTCTCCTCCGGCCGGCCGAGCGCGGCGACGGCCTCAGCCAGCAGCTCAGTTTCGATGTCGAGCAGCGCGACCCTCCAGCCCTCCTCCAGAAAGCGCCGGGCGGTGGCGAGCCCGATGCCGCGCGCGGCGCCGGTGACGAGGGCGACCTTGATGGAGTCCCGAGGCATGATGCGGTTTCGACCCTGTGGCTGTCTTTATGGTTGGGTCGAGCCTAAGCATGCGGGGCGCGTCGGCGCCAAGCGGCTCATCGTCATAAGGGCATTCGCTGGGAGGCGCGGTGCGTTCCCTTCCCCCCGCTTGCGGTGGGGAAGGGTTAGGGATGGGGGGCCGCAAAGCCGGAACTCTGTCCTTGGGAGTGGTGCCAAGCGGCGCTGCCACCCACCCCGGCCCTCCCCACCGCAAGCGGGGTGAGGGAGAAGGTTCGGAGCGCTCGACAAGCCGCGCCTTCTCCTGTATGGCCCGCGCACTCAACTGACAACAGCGTGCCGAACGCCCGCGCAGCCAAGCGCGACAGCGGCAATTGGAGAGACCCGTGAACATCATCGAACAGCTCGACAAAGAGCAGGTTGCCAAGCTCAGCGAAGGTCGCGAGATCCCGCATTTCCAGCCCGGCGACACCGTGCAGGTCAATGTGAAGGTCAAGGAAGGCGAACGCAGCCGCGTCCAGGCCTATGAGGGCGTCTGCATCGCCCGCAATGGCGGCGGCCTGAACCAGAGCTTCACCGTCCGCAAGATCAGCTATGGCGAGGGCGTCGAGCGCGTCTTCCCGCTGTTTTCGCCGAACCTCGATTCGATCAAGGTCATCCGTAAGGGCAAGGTGCGCCGCGCCAAGCTGTATTACCTGCGCGATCGCCGCGGCAAGTCGGCCCGCATCGCCGAGCGCGTCGAGGCCCGCCCCGCCAAGGGCGCCAAGGCCGACGCCAAGTAAGGTTGCGCCGAGTTAAGAATCTCGCCTCTGGCGATACGACATCGAACGCGGTCCCCAGGGGGGGCCGCGTTTTTTTGAGCCCTACTCCTGCCCACCCAAGGTCATGTCGCGCCGCGCCGTCAGGATGCTGATAGAATAGCCGGCGACCACGTCGACCAGCGCCATCAGCGTGATGATCAGGAACGTGCCCGTGCCGAAACCCGGCACCAGCAGGAAACCGATGAAGCATGCGATGAAGACCAGCATCGACAGACCGTGATTGAGGATCGAGCTCGATTTCGCGCTGGTGGCATTCATAATCTCGAAGAACAACACGATCGTCGAGAGGGCCAGCAGGAGTTCGCTGACGGTCAGCGAGAAACGCGTCGCCGATGGCAGGTTGAAGGCCCCCACCTCCATGGTCAGCGGCACGCCGCTCACAACGACGGTGAGGCCATAGGCGCCGACCGCCAGCACCATGAAGGGAAAAAACCGCAGCATCTCGTCACCCATGCGTTGCCGCCGCGCCATGCGCCGCGTCGGTTGCCTGCATAGCAGCGCAAGGCTGAGGACGCACGCCGCTCGGCACGCGCCGCCACGACGGTGAGACCTTCGTATTGCACCCCTCCCCGCTTTGCCTTCGTTGCCGCCGCAGTCTGGAACTGTTAGAACCGGCTTATGACGAAGCGCCCCGCGAGCGAGCATGGCCGGCTCTGCGTGGTTCGCCGCGAGGCGAACCTGCGCCGCATGCCCACGACGCAAGGGTTCGCCGCCCTGCATGACCATGCCCGGCTGCCCTGGCGCTTCTTCGGCCGCTTCACAGCCTCGATCGCCGCAGGCCTTAGCCGCGCCTGAGACCCGCGTCGCGCGCGGGCGACAGGCGAATGCGTTCTGCGAGCCGACTCCCGGAGCCGGCCCTTTCCACGATCCCATCGATCTCCAGCCACCGAGGCTCCAGCGCCATGACCGCGACGTCCGCACCCCGCACGCTCTACGACAAGATCTTCGACGACCACATCGTCGACCGGCAGGAGGACGGCACCTGCCTGCTCTATATCGACCGCCACCTCGTCCATGAGGTGACCAGCCCGCAGGCCTTCGAGGGGCTGCGCATGACCGGCCGCAAGGTCCGCGCGCCGCACAAGACGCTCGCCGTCGTCGACCACAACATTCCCACCACCGACCGCTCCAAGGGCATCGCG
>NCCO01000059.1 GCA_002279705.1 Allobosea sp. 12-68-7 | reverse complement strand
GACCTTTCGCTGCGCATGGCGTCGAGTTCATCCGCCCACCACTGCGCCATCTTCACGCGCTCGTCCCAATGCTCCCCGCGGGCATAGGCGCGGCGCACGTCGTCTTTCTCGACGTGGGCAAGAGCGCGCTCGATCACATCCGCGGACCAGAGCCCGCACTCGTTCAAGAGCGTCGAGGCCGTGGCGCGGAAGCCGTGCGATGTCGCCTCGTCGACCGAATAGCCCAGCCGGCGCAAAGCTGCGTTGGTCGTGTTCTCGCTGATGGGCCGGTGCGCGGATCTCACCGACGGGAAGGCAAGCGGCCCCTGCCCCGTCTCTGTCTTGAGCGCCGCCAGGATGGCCAAGGCTTGCTTTGGCAGCGGCACGCGATGGGCGCGGCGCATCTTCGTCCGCTCGGCCGGGATGGTCCAGACGGCGTTCGGGATGTCAAATTCGTCCCATGCCGCCATCCGCAATTCGCCGGGCCGGGGGAACAGCAGCGCCATCAACTGCAGGGCGTGCTTCGTGACCGGCTGGCCATCGTATCCGTCGATCGCGCGCAGCATGGCGCCGAACGCCGCCCGGTCGGTGACAGCGGCGCGGTGCTTCACCTTGGGCGTGACCAGCGCGCCGCGCAGCGCTGCGGTCGGATCTCCCTCTGCTCGCGCCGTGGCGATGGCATAGCGGAACACCTCGCCCATAACTGAGCGCAGGCGCCGCGCCGATTCCAGCCGGCCCCGCGCTTCGACCTTTCGCAGAACGTCGAGCACCTGTGGTGCGGTGATCTCGGATATCGGCATGTTGCCCAGCGACGGATAGGCGAAGCTCAGCAGCCACGAAGTCTTCGTAAGCGTTGCCTCTGCCCTATCCTCGCGCCGCTTCTTCTCGACCAGTTCCTCGGCGACCAGCTTGAACGTCGTCGCGGCGGTAACGGCCGCAGTCGCCTTCTGCACCTTCCCGTGCGCGCTTGGGTCGATCCCGCGTGCCAGCAGCTTCTTGGCCTCTTCCCTGCGATCCCTGGCATCGGCGAGGCTGGTAACAGGATACTGCCCGACGCTCAGCTTGAGCTGCTTGCCATCGAATCGGTAGGCCAGTTTCCAGTGCTTCCCGCCGGCCGGTGTGATCCAAAGCTGCAGTCCGCCACCATCGGACAGCTTCCACACCGCCTCGCGCGGCTTCGCCGTCCGCACCTTCACGTCTGTCAATGCTGGCATGTGTTGGCCGCTCCCGTTGGCCGCGCCCCGTGTTGGCCAACAATGGGCCAACAACTCGATTCGCTGTCAATGGAAGCGGGTGGATGCGGAAGGCGCAGAAAGTGGCCGAGAACCCCGCCCAGAGCGGTGTTTCTGTAGGCTCATGGAATGCTGTGGAAGGAGGAATGGTGCCCAGAGCTGGAATCGAACCAGCGACACTGCGATTTTCAGTCGCATGCTCTACCAACTGAGCTATCTGGGCGCCGGGGATGCGAAAGCCGCATCCCTGTTGGTGGGCGCGGTATAGCCAGTGCCGGCGGGGCTGTCCAGTCGCTTCGTCGGCTTTCCGGTCACGATCCGCTTGCCGCGGCCCGGCGCCCCGGCCTGCCACCGCCTCCCCCCGCAAAAGCTGCGCGAAAGCGCGCTGCGACGGCTTGTCAAAGCGCCCGGCCATCGGGCATAGAGCATCCAACGGAGACGTGGCCGAGAGGCTGAAGGCACTCGTTTGCTAAATGAGCATACCCCACAAGGGTATCGAGGGTTCGAATCCCTCCGTCTCCGCCACTTCCCTCTAAGCCACTGAGATCACTGACGCCGATCGTCTCTCCCGAGGACGATTGCGTCACAGGCGCCCGTCACGGCCCGGGGGCGTTTCTCGTCGGCATCGATTCGACCGAGCCTGCCTGTCGAGGCGCAGCCACGTCTTCTCATTCCGCGAGGCGGTTCCAGCGGCACTGACTGCGGGTCTCGGCAAGACGGATGTCCGGCGCTCGCTGAGAACCAAGAGCCCGCTGGTTATCCGCGAACGGGCGAGAACGGTGCTGATCGTCATCGAAGAGGCATTCGAGACGCTTCGCGCTCCGGGGTTGGCGTCCCGCGTTCACGTCATCCGGTCAGCCGGATCGTGCCGGCCGTGGCGTTGCCAATCCCGGCCCGGCACCGAGGCGAGCAGCATGCGCGTGTAGTCATGCTGAGGATCGGCAAAGATGTCCGCCGTCGCCCCTTGCTCGACGATGCGTCCGCCCTTCAGGACAACGATCTCCTCGCAGACATGCGCCGCGACGCGCAGATCATGGGTGATGAAGAGCATGGTGAGGCCCAGCCGGCGTCGGAGATCGTCGAGGAGATCCAGGACCTGCTTCTGCACGGAGACATCGAGCGCGGAGACCGGTTCATCGGCGATCAGGATGTCGGGCTTCACGGCGAGCGCCCGGGCGATGCCGATGCGCTGACGCTGACCACCGGAGAATTCGTGCGGGAAGCGCTCGGCCGCCTTGGCCTCGAGCCCGACCAGCTTGAGCAGCGCCTGCGCCTGCGCCATGGCGGCAGCCGGAGTCTCGCCCTGGAGAACGGCGCCGCGCGCGATGATGTCGCCGACCCTGGTGCGCGGGTTGAGCGACGCAAACGGGTCCTGGAACACCATCTGGATGCGGGCGCGAAGCGGACGCCAGCCGCTGCGGCTCAACCCGACGATCTCGTCGCCGGCAATGACGGCCGACCCGGCATCCGCCGTCTCCAGACCGATCAGACAGCGCGCCAGGGTGGACTTGCCCGATCCCGACTCGCCCACCAGCGCGACCGCGCTGCCGCGCATGATGTCGAGGTCGACCTGATCGACCGCCTTGACGGCTCCACGCCCCCCCTTGCCGATCCCAGGCAGCAGACGCGCCAGCCAGGCCGGCCCGACGCTGGGGCGACCATAGGTTTTCTCCAGGCCCCGAACCGTGAGGATCGGTTCGGCCGTCGCGCGGGCCGGCGCGCCCGGATGGTGGCGGGGCACCAGGCTGGGAACGGCACCGATCAGAGCGCGCGTATAGGGATGTTGCGGGTTCGTCAGCACATCGCCGACCGCCCCGTACTCGACGAGCTCGCCCGACCGCATCACGGCCACACGATCGGCGATCTCGGCCACCACGCCGAAGTTATGGGTGATGAACAGCAAGGCGGTGCCATGCCGCTGCTGCAGCTCTTTCAGGAGCGTGAGAACCTGCGCCTCGGTCGTGACATCCAGCGCCGTGGTCGGCTCGTCGGCGATGATCAGTCTCGGTTCGAGCACGAGGCTCATGGCGATCATCACGCGCTGGCGCTGGCCGCCGGAGAGTTCATGCGGATAGGCCCCAACGATGAAGTCGGGATTGGGGAGGCGGACGTCCTCGAACGTCGCGACGACCCGCCGGCGCCTCTCGGCCTTGCTCCAATCCGTATGAACCTCGAGAATTTCCTCGATCTGGCGACCGACCGTCATCAGGGGATTGAGGGACACCATGGGTTCCTGGAACACCATGGCGATCCGGCCACCGCGGATCTGGCGCATCCGCCGGTCATCGGCCAGGGCCAGATCCTCGCCATCGAGCAAGACCTGGCCGTTGACGATGCGCAGATGCGGTTCCGGCAACAGCCGCAGGATCGAGCGCGCCATGACGGACTTGCCGGAGCCGGATTCACCGACGACACAGAGCGTCTCGCCCCTGCCGACGGTGAGCGAAACGGCGTTCACCGCCAGGCGCCTGTCGGCCCAGGCCGGCAGCGCGACGGACAGGTCGCGGATCTCCAGGACAGGGTCGGCGGGAACCGCGGACGATGGCCCGGGCCGGGTGCGAGGCGCCTCGGTCATGGCGTGCGCAGCCGGGGGTTCAGCGCGTCGTTCAGCCCTTCCCCGACGAGGTTGATGCTGAGCACCGTCAGGAGGATCGCGATCCCCGGCGTGGCGACCAGCCACCAGGCATCGCGCAGGAAGCTGCGGCCCGCGCCGATCATGAAGCCCCAGCTCATGAAGTTCGGCGCGCCCAGGCCGAGAAAGGACAGCGCCGATTCCGTCAGGATGGCGGTGGCGACGAGGAGCGAGCCCGTCACGATCAGCGGCGACAGGGCATTCGGCAGGATCTGGCGGAACAGGATTACGACATCCTTCTCCCCCAGTGTGGTCGCTGCCTGGAAGAATTCCCGCGAGCGCAGCGACATGACCTCGCCACGCACGATGCGTGCGATCGGCGGCCAGCTGACCGTCGCGATGGCGATGACCACGCTGGTCGCGGATGGCGACAGGACGGCCACGAGCAGGATGGCGAAGATGAAGGACGGAATGGTCTGGAAGAACTCGGTCACGCGCATCAGCACATTGTCGATGCGTCCGCCGTAGAAGCCGGACACGGCGCCGACCAGCCCCCCGAAAGCGACCGCCCCCAAGGTCGCGATGACCGCGATCAGCAGCGTCGTGCGGGCGCCGTGCACGAGGCCTGACCAGACGCTTCGCCCCAGCGAGTCCGTCCCGAAGACGAAGCCGTCCAAGGGGCGCACGAAAGGCGGCCCCGACATCGCGAAGGGATCGAGCGGGGCAATCCATGGCGCCGCCAAGGCGCCGACGACGACGAGGGCGAGCCAGATCAGCCCGATCAGGACGCGCGCATTGCCGACGAACCGGACCCAGAAGGGCTTCGTCATGGGTTGCTGCCCACCCGGATACGAGGATCGAGGAGAACGTAGATCACGTCGACCACGAGGTTCACGATGACCACGAGGCAGGCCGAGAGGAAGAAGATTCCCAGCAGCAGATTGAAATCGCGCGCAAACAGGGACTGGAAGGCGAGCTGGCCGAGACCTGGCCAGGCGAAGACGGTTTCGACGACGACCGAACCGCCGAGCAGCGCGCCGACCTGCACGCCCGCCATGGTCACGATCGGCAGCAGCGCATTGCGCAGGACATGGCGCATCGTGATCGCGCGCTCCGTCAGCCCCTTGGCGCGCGCGGTGGTCGCGTATTCGGCGCCCCGTTGCTCGAGCACCGTGGCCCGCATCAGCCGGGTGTAGAGGGCGAGATAGAACAGGGACAGCGTCACGGTCGGCAGCACGAGGTGATGGGCGATATCGACCACACGCGCCCATCCCTCATGGAAGGCGACGACATCTTCCATGCCGGAGGTCGGAAACCAGTCGAGGCGAATGGAAAAGACCAGGATGAGCATCAGGCCAACCCAGAAGAGCGGCGTTGCATAGGCGATGACGGCGGCAACCGAGATGAGGTGATCGCGCCAGGTGCGCACGCCGATGGCGGCGATCACGCCGAGCAGAACGCCACCGCCGACCGAGATGACGAGCGTTGCCCCCATGAGGAGCAAGGTCGGCCAGAGCCGGTCGAGGATCAGCCCCAGGACGGGCGCGTTGTTGCGAAACGAAAAGCCGAGGTCGAGAAACAGGATGTTCTTGAGGTACAGTCCGAGCTGGACGAGCACCGGCTTGTCCAGGCCGAAACGGGCCCGAAGCTGCTCGACATACTCCGCCGGGGCCCCTCCAGCCTCGCCCGCCAGAACCGTCGCCGCATCGCCCGGGGCCAGCTGCAGCAGCAGGAAGTTGAGCACGACGACGCCCAGAACGACAGGGACCGCCTGAAGCAATCGCGTCAGGATGAACTTGACCAGTCGCATGCCGCGCATGGCGAGCCTCCCCTGCAGGCCGGTTGCGCGGCGATGGCCGCCGACCGGCGTTCCCGCCGCCTATTCGCGCCAGGCGCTGTCGAACGACGAGAACAGGCCGAGCGGGCTGACGATGACGTCGCGATAGCGCTTGTCGAGGACCGTCGCGAAGCTGATCTCGTGCGTCCAGGCCAGCGGCGCAGCCGCGACGACGATCTTCTGGATCTCGGCATAAAGCTCCGCCCGCTTCTTGGGGTCGGGCTCGATCGTCGCGCGGTCCATCAGCTCGTCGGCGCGCGGGTCGCTCCAGCGCACGCCGTTGACGAACACGGTGCCCGGCCGGATGAACCGCGAATGGAACGCCCGGTGCACGCCGAGCACGGGGTCCGCCAGATTGAACAGGTGGTTGGACGAGACGTCATAATCGTAATCGGTGTAGATGCGCTTCAGCCACGTCGCGACATCTTCATAGCGCAGGCTCGCCTTGATGCCGATCCTGGCCAGAGCCTGCTGGGTGTACTCGCCGAACCGCCGCCATTCCTCGCCATAGGGCGTGATGTCGTGGGTGATCTCGAAGCGGATGCCGTCTGCCTTGCGCGGGAAGCCGGCTTCATCGAGCAACCGGTTGGCGCGCTCGACCCCATCGGGCACATTGTAATTCGTCACATCGGCGCTGTAGAGGCCGGACGCTGCGAAATTCGAGCTGATCGGGCCATTGGTCGGCTTGCCGAATCCAAACCAGATGTTGTCGATCACGAATTTGCGGTCGATCGCATAGGAGATCGCCTGCCGAACCTTGACGTTGTCGAAGGGGGCCTTTCGCGTGTTGAACATCAGTTCGACGACCGGCGAGAGCATTTCATAGCCCTTGGTCTCGATCTGGATATTGGGGAGCTTCTCGAGCTTCTTGACGTCGTTGTAAGGCACCGCGCCGAAGCCCGCGATATGGGCCTCGCCCTTCTCCAGCGCGGCGGCCCGTGTCCCGGTATCGCCGATGAACCGCACGACGATGCGATCGAGATAAGGCCGACCCGGCTTCCAGTAGTCGGCATTGCGATCGAGACGGACGAACTCGCCCCTGCGCCATTCGGTGAACTTGAAGGGGCCGGTGCCGACGGGCGTGTTGGCGTTCTGGTGACTGCGGATGTCGCCCTGGCCGAAGATGTGCTTCGGCAGCATCGGCGATTCATAGCCCGAGAGCGCCGCCATCATGTAGGGCGCGGGCCGGTTCAGGCGAAACACCACCGTCTGGGCGTCGGGCGTCTCGACCGCCGTGACCTCGGAGAATGTGTTGATGCCGCGCGGGTGGACCTTCTTCAGCACCTCCATGACGCTGAACTGGACATCGGCGCTGCTGAAGGGCTGGCCGTCATGGAACTTGACGCCTGACCTGAGCCGGAAGGTCACGGTCTTGCCGTCATCGGAGATCGTCCATGATTCCGCCAGACCGGGCAGAGGTTTCAGGTCGAAATCATATTCGAGAAGTCCGTCATAGATCTTGGCGGCGACCTGGCCGACCGGATTGGCGGTGGAGATGTAGGACCCGAGCGTGGGCGGCTCCGGCTGGGTGATCTGCACGAGCGTGCCGCCGCGCTTCTGCGCGAAGGCAGGCCCGGTGGCGAGGCCTGCGGCGGCCGATCCCAATCCAGCTACAAGAGCGAGACATCTGACAAGGCGCATCGCAAACCTCCCAGTGAAAACGTCCCGTGCAAACAACGAGACAGACATCCTGAGCTTGAAAACTAGCGAGCCGCGCACGATCCCTGCCATTGCTCATTTTCGATACGTTATGCATCCTCTGCATTATCGATCAGTGTTCGCCGGCCAACCCTGGCCCATGGAGAGCGAGGGCTCATGGAAATCAGCTGGCTTGAGGACTTCATCAGTCTCGCCTCGACTGGCAATTTTTCGCGCTCGGCGGATGAACGCAACATCAGCCAATCCGCCTTCAGCCGGCGCATTCGTGCGCTCGAACATTGGCTGGGTGGCGATCTGATCGATCGATCGCGCTTCCCGACGACCCTGACACCGGCGGGCCACGCTTTCTATCAATCCGCCCTCGATGTGGTTCGCGTCCTGCACCGCGAGCGGGCGGAATTCCGTGGCCTGGTCAAGCGCGATGCGCGGACCATCCGGATCTGCGCGACACACACCCTGGCCATCCACTTCGCACCGGCCTGGATCGCGGCGCTGCGGCAGACCGACAGGACCGGCGAACTCAACGTGAAGATGATTACCGCCGATCTGCATGATTGCGGGCAAGCCTTGATGGAAGGCGCCTGCGATCTCGTTCTTGCCTATAATACGAGCGCTATTCCATCGATGTTCGGCATGTCCCGCTTCGAGGTGGCGATCATCGGGGCGGATGTCGTCACCCCTGTATCGGCGCCCAGTGACGATGGGTCTCCGCGCCATGCGATCACAGCCTCGTCGGGTGACCCCTTTCCACTTCTCGCCTACGCCGCCAACTCCTATCTCGGCCACCTCGTCGGTTCGGGTCTCGATGCCTGGGACCTGACCCGCAGGGTCCGTCCGGCCTATGAAAGTTCACTGGTCGAAGCCTTGAAGGGCATGGCGCTTGCCGGGGAAGGGGTCGCCTGGCTTCCGCGCTCGGCGATCCAGACCGAGCTGAAGGCCGGTCGGCTGGTCTCCAGCGCCCCGCAAGCGGGTTATGATCTGCACGTCGAGATCCGGGCGTATCGACGCGCCGAGCGTGAACGCTCGATCGTCGAACATGTCTGGCGCGCCCTGGTGGAGATGCCCAAAGATCATGCAAATTCCGCATAGCCATTGTGCAATTTGAATTTCAATGCGGCCGATGCGCGGCCTAGCGTTGATCACACTCGTCTCCAACAGGGCGGCTCGCCATGCTCCTCGACCGTTTTCCTCGCGTCAGCCTGTCGCATGCGCCGACGCCGCTCGAACCGCTCGATCGGCTGCGCAGCGTCGTCGGTGGGCCGCGCCTCTGGATCAAGCGCGACGATTGCACGGGGCTGGCGCAGGGTGGCAACAAGGCGCGCAAGCTCGAGTTCCTGGTGGCCGATGCGCTCGCGCAGGGTTGCGACACCCTGGTCACGCCCGGGGCCGTCCAGTCCAACCATGTGCGCATGACGGCCGCTGCAGCGGCGCGCTTTGGTCTCAAGGCGCATGCCGTTCTCGAGCGCCGCGTGCCCGATACCGATGCCGACTATGAAGAGAACGGCAACATCCTGCTGGATGACCTGTTCGGCTGCTCACGGAGCTATGTGCCCGGAGGCAGCGATGTCGCAGCCGCCTGCGCCGCTGTCGCAGACGATCTCAGGGCGAGCGGCGCCAGGCCTTATGTGATTTCCGGTGGGGGGTCCAATCCCGTCGGCGCGCTCGGCTATGTCGCCTGTGCGGTCGAACTGCTCGACCAGGCGAACCAGCTGGGGATCACGGTCTCGCGCGTCGTTCACGGCACCGGGAGTTCCGGCACGCAGGCCGGGCTCGTCGCCGGGTTCGCTGCCCTGAGAAGCCCTGTCGAGGTCTTCGGCGTGTCTGTTCGCCATCCCCGCGAGAGGCAGGAGGGGTTGGTCTTTGATCTCGCCTGCCGCACGGCCGATCACCTCGGGCATGGCGGGACGGTGAAGCGGGAGCGGGTCTTCGCAGATGATGGCTATGTCGGGCCGGGCTATGGCCAGCCGACCCGCGGCATGGTCGATGCGGTGACCCTGCTGGCGCGGACGGAAGGGATCCTGCTCGATCCGGTCTACAGCGGCAAGGCGATGGCGGGGATGATCGATCACATCCGCCGGGGCACGTTCCGCGAGAACGAGGACGTCGTCTTCCTCCATACCGGGGGCTCGACATCCCTGTTTGGCTACAAGCACCTGTTCCTCGGCGCGCCTGATCACGATGGTGCCCGTCCGCGCCCTTGAGACAGGCCTCGCCATCTCGGCCAAGGCTCACTCATGGCGCGATCGTTGACCTATGGGTCGACCGAAAAACCCGTGCTGGCCTGGCCGTGGCGCGTGAGGCCCTCGGCCACCTTTGCCGCGCTCTATGAGGCCCTCGTATAGAACTGCTCCCGAATGCGCCGCTTCAGCAGCTTTCCCGTCGGCGATCGTGGAAATTCGACGCAGAAGTCGACCGTTCTTGGACATTTGATCGAAGATAGCCGCGTCCGGCAGAAGGCGATCAATTCGGCCGAGAGCGCCTCGTTCGGCTGCCGGCCTTCGACCAGCTGGACGACGGCCTTCACCTCCTCGCCGAACTCTTCGTTGGGGACGCCGATCACGGCAGCATCCAGCACCGCATCATGCTGCAGCAGGAGATGCTCGACTTCCTGCGGGTAGATGTTCACGCCACCGGATATGATGACGAACGACTTCCTGTCGGTCAGATAAAGATAGCCGTCCCCATCGAGGCGTCCGATGTCGCCCAGCGACGTCCACCCTTGGGCATTGCGGCTGGACAGGGTCTTCGCCGGATCGTTGTGATACTCGAACTGGTGTCCGTTCTCGAAAAAGACCTCTCCTTCCAGGCCGGCCGGCAATTCGGCACCGGTCTCGTCGCAGATATGGATGATCCCGAGCTTGGCCTGCCCCACCGATCCGACGTGACGCAGCCATTCCTCGGTGTTGATGGCCGTGAAGCCATTGTTCTCGGTTCCGGCATAGTACTCGTGGACGATCGGCCCCCACCAGTCGATGATCTTGTGCTTGACGTCGATCGGACAGGGCGCGGCCGCATGGACGGCCATCTTCATCGATGTCATCGCGTAGCGACCCCGGGTCGCTTCCGGAAGCTTCAAAAGCCGAACGAACATCGTCGGCACCCATTGGCTGTGGGTGATGCGCTCCTGCTCGATCAAGGCAAGCGCATCCTCGGCGTCGAATTTCGGCATCACGACGGCTGTCCCGCCCGCCTTGATCGTGACCATGGTGTGCCGCAGCGGCGCCGCGTGATAGAGCGGCGCCGGACAGAGATAGCGCGTTTCGCCATCATATCCGAACAGGCCCGTCAGCAGGTCCGTCAGCATCGACGGGCTGCCGACCGGAGCCTCGGGCAGCTGCCATTTCACCCCCTTCGGCCGGCCGGTTGTTCCTGACGAGTAGAGCATGTCGAGGCCCTGCGACTCGTCGGCGATGGGTTCGACCGGGGCGAGAGCCGCCTGCGAACCAAAGCTCTCGAAGGCCCCGTCACACCGGCCGACGACCAAAACCGGGCATGCCAGCAAAGCTGTCGTCGAGAGCGTGGCGATCCTGTCGAGCATCGCGTCCGAAATGATCGCGAGCGAAGCGCCGCAATCGCGAATGATGTACTGGATCTCGTCGTCCGTGAGATGCGTGCTGGCCGTCGTGTAATAGAGCCCGCTGCGATCGGCAGCGAAACAGATCTCCAGAAACTCGCGCCTGTTCTCCATCAGGATCACGATGTGGTCGCCGCGCTTCAGCCCTCTGTGGCGGAAGACGTGCGCAGCCTGATTGGCGCGCGCCTCCAGCTCCGCGAATGTCACGGCTTCTCGGCTCGTGCTGATCCGGAACGCGACAGCCTGCGGCTTTTCGAGCGCGTGGCGGCGTGGATGAAAGCGCTGCATTTCATTCGACATGATCGTTGAACCGGATGACCG
This sequence comes from Allobosea sp. 12-68-7, assembly GCA_002279705.1. Taxonomy (GTDB): domain Bacteria; phylum Pseudomonadota; class Alphaproteobacteria; order Rhizobiales; family Beijerinckiaceae; genus Allobosea. The sequence goes on along the minus strand of NCCO01000059.1, from coordinate 4,309 downwards.
TCTTGCCCAAGGCCTCTGCCTTTCCATATCCGGCGAGTGCCGACTTCAGGTCGGCGAAGCCGAAACGCGCGCCGATGACCGGTCGAATCCGATGATCGGCCATGGCCGCAAGCATCGCTTCGAACCCGTCGCGATGCCCGACGGTGACGCCTTGCAGCCTGATCTGTCGGGTCACGATGGCGCCGAGGGGCAGAGTCGGCCCAAGCCCCGAGAGGACACCGATCAGGGCGATCGTCCCTCCAATCCTGATGCTCTTGACCGACTGCGCGAGCGTGGCTTCACCGCCGAGCTCGATGATCGTGTCGAAACCTCCGCGCTCCGGCGCGATCTCTCGCGCGGAGCGAGACCAGTCGGGCGTGGTCGTGTAGTTGATTGTTTGGTCTGCGCCGCAGCCGCGGACACGCTCCAGCTTTTCGTCGCTGGATGAAATCACGGTGACATGGGCGCCATGCAGCTTGGCGAAGGCCAGCGCGAAGAGCGCGACGCCGCCCGTGCCTTGAACGAGAACCCGGTCGCCCGGTTTGGTCCTCGCATGGATCGCGATCGCGCTCCAGGCCGTCAGCGCCGCACAGGGCAGAGTGGCGGCTTCCTCATGCGTCAGATAGTCGGGAACGCGAACCGCACCCTGCTCGGACAGGCAGACCAGATCCGCCATGACGCCGTCGAGCGGGCCGCCCAGAGCCGAGGCGAAGCGCTCCGGCGTCGGTTCGCCGGCGATCCAGTTCTGGAAGTAGGTCGGGCAAACGCGATCACCCGGCTTCATCCGGGTGACGCGGCTTCCGACGTCAACGACGGTGCCGACGCCATCGGACACCGGGATCAGCGGCAACTCGCCGGTGGCGCGGCCATAACCCCGGTTCGGGACGATCAGATCGCGGGCATTCAGCGAGGCGGCGTGCATGCGGATCAAGATCTGATCGTCGCGCGGAACGGGCTCCGGCCGTTGCGACAGCCTCAGGTTTTCGAGACCCCAATTGCCTTCGATCTGGAACACGCGCATGGATGTGGTCCTTCCCGCGCTCACAGCGGTATCGGCGTGGGATCCCAACGACCCAGGCGCTCGAGCAGCATTGCGGTGCTGCCATCGGTCAGGGCCGCCAATTGGGCCGCGCCGATGTGGCGCGTGAACGGATAGGAATCCCGCAGCCCTTCTGCCCCCATGGCGTGCAACAGGCGGGGCAAAACGGTCTGGGCGAGGTCGACGGCATTGACCTTCGCCGCAGCCGCCAGATGGCGAACGTCCCGTCCCTGTTCGGTGGCCAGAAGCGCGGCTTCCACCAGACTCCAGGACGCGGCCAGAGTCGTGGCACTGTGTGCGATGCCCTCGCGCCAGGCCGGATGCTGCATCAGCGGCTTGCCGAAGGTTTGCCGCGTCTCGCCATAGGCCTGTGCGACGCGCAGGGCGGACGACACCATGGCGCAGCACATCGCCGCGACGTAGATGCGGGCGCCATTGATCTCGGAGAGGATGGCCTTGAACGCGGTGCCCGGCGGGAGGACCATCCGCTCGGTCGGCACGTGACACCGCATCAGCCGAAATCCGCCGGTGCCGATGCTGGCCTGGGAAATCTCGCTCTCGATCGGGAAGCGGTGGCAGGACGCATCCGTCAGATCGACCAGGAACGCCCCGATCCCGGCACTCTGCCCCGGCTCTCCACACTGCGCGTAGACGATGGCGAGTGCGGCATGGCGGCCATTGACGATCCAGGTCTTCTCCCCGTCGAGCAGCCAGCCATCGCCTGCGGCCCGCGCCGTGCAGGACAGGGCCGCGACATCCGAACCGGCCCCGTCCTCGGTCAAGGCCGTGCAGGCCATCGAGGCTCCCGACAGCAGGTCTGGCAAGACCCTGCGCGCCCCGGTTTCAGGCAGGGTCGTCGCGATCCGCTTGGCGACATTGTGGGTGTTGACCAGCGACATCGCGAAGCCGAAATCGGCCGCGGCGACGATCGCGCAGGCCTCGACCTTTGCCCGAAACTGGAGCCCGAGCCCGCCGAGCCGCGTCGGCACCTCGATTCCGGTGAGACCGATCTCCGCCGCGCGGGCGATCACCTCCGGTTCGATGGCCTGTCCCTTGGCCCAATGAGGCGCGCGCACCGTGACGATGTCGCGGGCAAAATCGCGAACCTGCGCCAGGAACGGGGCCGCGTCCTCACCGTTCATGGCGGACGCCGAGTCGATGAACCTTGGCGAGCAGCGTCTTCGCGACCCCGACGATCCCGATCGGCATGAAGATCGTCGCGAGGACGAGGATCAGGCCGTAGAGGATCAGCCGGAAGCTGTCGGCGAAGCGCAGCAGTTCGGGGAGGAAAACGACCAGGAAAGCGCCGATGACCGGTCCTGCGATCGTCCCCGATCCGCCCAGGATGACGGCCAGGATCGCATCGAGCGATTGGGCGACGCCGAAGATCTCCGGATTGATGAACCCTTGGAAATGCGCATAGAGCGCGCCCGCCAGCCCCGCATACATGGCCGAGATGACGAAGGCGAAGAGCTTGTATTTCCAGGCAGCAATGCCGATCGCACCGACCAGATCCTCGTTCTGGCGAATGGCCCGCAGGATTTCTCCCACACGCGACCTGGCGATCAGCGCCGCAAGCAGCGTCGTCACGGCCGCGAGGATCAGGGCCAGATAGAAATACGCGTCGCGCCCCCCATCCCAGGGCTTGGGAATGTTCGATATGCCCGCTTCGCCACGTGTGAGCTCGCGGAAATTGACCAGCACGATCACGATGATCAGGTTGAAGGCCATCGTGACGATGGCAAAGTAGTGGCCCTTCACGCGCAGGCTCGGATAGCCCGTCAGCAAGGCGAACAGGGCCGTGATCAGCGGCGCTGCGGTGATCGTCGCCCAGATCGGCCAGTGGAAATGAATGCCGATCAGGGTCGAGCCATAGGCGCCGATGCCCATGAAGCCGGCCTGCACGATCGAGACATAGCCGGTGAAGCCCTGGATCAGATTCTGGCCCTGCGCCACGATCACCCAGATCAAGGCGAGGATGCTGAGGTGAAGGTAGTACTTCACGGTCAGGATCTGGGGCAGCGTCGCAAGCGCGGCGAAGGCCAGCAGCCAGACGAGATTGACCAGCCGGGGTTTCATGGCGCGCGACCCAGCAGGCCCTGCGGTCGCACCAGCAGAACGATGATCATGACGGCGAAGGCGATCACATCCTTGTAGGCGGATGAGATGAACCCGGCGGCAATCGATTCCGTGATGCCCAGGACCGTGCCGCCGAGGATCGCTCCGGGGAATGAGCCCAAGCCGCCGAGGATCAGGACGGCGAAGCCCTTGACGACCAGGCCCTCGCCGATGCCCGGCGCAATGGCGAAGAGCGCCCCCACCATGATCCCGGCCGCCACGCCGAGCGCGGTCGAAATCCCGAAGACGATCAACGGTATCGTGGTCACGTTGACGCCCATCAGGATCGCGGCATCGCGATTCTCCGCGACGGCGCGGATCGCCTGTCCCGTCTTCGTCTTTTCGACGAAGATCATCATCGCCACGACAAGCAGGATCGCCGACAGGATCACGTAGAGCCGCAGTTCGGGAACGGTGACCCCCTTGATGTCGAAGACGCGGCTCAGGGTCGTCGGGATCACGATCTGCTCGTGGCCGAAGAACTGGAGGTTGATCCCCTCGACCATCATCGTGAGCCCGAGGGCCACGATGAAGGCGTTGATGTGATTGGCATGGCGGACCGGTCGATAGGCCAGCATCTCGACCAGCATGCCCAGCAGGACGCCCGCGACCAGGGCGATCGGGATTGCCGCGATCAGCGGCAATCCCTGCCCCGTCATCAGGAAGTAGGTGAGATAGCCGCCGAACATCGAGATCGAGCCATGGGCGAAATGCGCGATGCCGAGGATGCCGAACACGGTCGTCAGGCCAAGCGCGATCAGCACATAAACGCCGCCGATCGCGAGCCCGTTGATCGTCTGCTGGAGGATTTCGATCAGCATCGCCCGGCCCGCGCCTTCACTTCAGCGTGCTGAGGAACAGCGAGTAGGCCTTTGCGTCCGAGGGCAGGTCCTCGACGAAGACCCACTTGCCCTTCTGCCACTGGAATGCGCCGTTCGAGGTGTAGGCCTGCCCGTTCTCGTCGAACATCTTCCCGTCGACCGGCTGATACTGCATGACCACCTGCGGCGGGACAGGCAGGGCGCGCAGCGCCTTGGCCACGGCCTCCGTGTTGTCAGCCGTTCCGGCTGCCTCGATCGCCGCCTTCAGCGCATAGAGCTGGTCATAGGCGTAGGGCGAGCTCGGCGAGGGCGAGGCCTTGAACATCTTGGTGTAGTTCTCGTGGTAGGCGAT
>NCCO01000251.1:1461-7099 GCA_002279705.1 Allobosea sp. 12-68-7 | reverse complement strand
CGTTGGACCAGCCGGCATAGTTGCTGCCGCCGAGGCCGCGGGCGCGGTCCGTGCTGGTCTCCAGCTCACCGGACAGGCGGCCGAATTCCTCGTTGCGCCATTCGCCGATCTGCCATTGCTGGCCCTGCGGGCCATGCTGGGCGGTGAGCGAGGCGGTGGGGTCGTTGAAGCTGGCGCTGTTCGACCAATCCCGCACGCCGCGCTGGCCCTCGCGCGAGAGCACCTGCGGGAAGTTCTCCCGCATCTCGATCTGGACGTTCAGCCCGACCTGGCGCCAGCCTTCCACCAGGATCTGCGCCGTCGCCGTCTGGTTGGTGTAGTAGTTGTTCAGCAGGCGATAGGGGATGGCCTCGCCCCGGTAGCCGGCTTCGCGCAGCAGGCGGCGGGCCTCCGCCAGGTCGTATTTCGGCACGGCCCAGTCGGACAGGAACATGTCGCCGTAGAAGCCGAACTGCAGCCCCTTCGGCACCGGCGCCCGGCCATCCCACAGCGCGGCGGTGATGGCGTCGCGGTCGATGCTGTGGGTGAAGGCGCGGCGCACCAGCGGGTTGGCGAGAACCGGGTGGTTCTTGTCGAACACCGTCAGGCGGTGGTTCATGATCGGCCCGCCGACCACCTGGTGGCGCGGGTTGCGTTCCACCGTCGCGATCTGGTCGGGCGGCATGTCGCAGGCGAAATCGGCCTCGCCGGACAGCAGCATGTTGATCCGCGACGCGACCTCCGGCACTTCCATGAAGCGCAGCCGGGCGATCGGCGGGCGGCCGCCCCAGTAGTCATCGAAGGCTTCCAGGATCAGCGACTGGTCGGGGCGGAATTCCGCCACGCGATAGGGGCCGGTGCCGATGGGCCGGCGTTCACGAAGCGCACGGTGTGGCGGTCCACGATCTCGATGCGCTCGAAGGCCGGGTAGGTGCGGCGGGCGACGGCCAGCACCTCCGGCGGCGGCGTGCGGCCGGGATTCTGGCCGGGGATCACGGCGAACAGGTTGCGCGCCTGCTCCACCGTCATGCCCCAGCCCATGCGCTGCGCGCTGAAGGAGAAGGCGACGTCCTCGGCCGTCATCTCCCGCCCGTCATGGAAGCGTGCGCCGCGGCGGAGCGAGAGCTCCACCGTGCGGTCATCGATGCGGCGCCAGGATTCCGCGAGTGCCGGCTTCAGGCCGAGGTCGCCGGTCCAGCTCTGCTCGATCAGCGTCTCGGCATAGCTGTTCCAGGTCCGCGTGCCGACATTGGACTGCTCGCGCAGCGTCTCCAGCGTGTTGGTGTTGGCCAGCTTCTGCACCGCGATGGTGATGGTCGGGCGCTGGTCCGCCTGCGCAATGGCGAAGCGCGGCAGGATCAGGGAGGCGCCGGCCAGCCCGAAGGCGGTGCGGCGGGTGAGGGTGGTCATGGTCAGGCTCCCCAATTGCTCGCGCGGAAATCCATCACGAAGGACTGCGCGGCGCGCCAGGCGATGTCGCGGCGCTTGGCGGTGAAGTTGGCGTTGCGGTGCAGGACGACGTAGCCCGGGTCCTCGCGCTCGATGATCTCGAGCATGCGGCGCCAGACGATGCGCCGGCGCGGCCGGTCCATGCTGGTTTCCAGCTCATCGGCCAGCGTGCCGAATTCCTCGTTGCGATACTGTTCGCGCAGCCAGGGCGCGCCGGCGCGGCCCCAGGTGCCGGACATCTGGATCGAGGGATCGTTGACGGCGGCAGCGGCGGACCAGTCATGCACGCCGCGGCTGGTCTTGTCGCCGGCCTGGATCTGGCCCCAGTTCTCGACCATCTGCAGCTCGACATTCAGGCCGACGGCGCGCCAGCCCTCGACGTTGATCTGCGCCGTCGCGGTCTGGTTGGTGTAGTAGTTGTTCAGGCAGCGATAGGGGATGGCCTCGCCGCGATAGCCGGCCTCGCGCAGCAGGCGGCGCGCCTCGGCCGGGTCGAATTTCGGCACCTCGACATCGGCCAGGTACATGTCCGCGTAGAATTCCCACTGCAGGCCGCGCGGCACCGTGGTGCGGCCGCCCCACAGCGCGGCGACGATCGCCTCGCGGTCGATGCTGTGGCTCATCGCGCGGCGGATCAGCGGATTGGCCAGCACCGGATGCGCCTGGTTGAAGACCAGGTAGCGGGTGTTGTTGATCGGCCCGCCCGCGACCTCGAAGCGCGGATCGCTGGCGATGCGCTCGATCTGGTCGGGGGGGATGTCGGAGGCGAATTGCGCCTCGCCGGAGACCAGCATGTTCACGCGGCTGGCCACTTCCGGCACCTCGGCGAAGCGCAGGCGGCGGATCGGCGGGCGGCCCTGCCAATGCTGGTCGAAGGAATCCAGCGTCAGCATCTGGTCCGGGCGGTATTCGGCGATGCTGTAGGGGCCGGTGCCGACCGGCTTGCGCGCCCAATCCATCCAGGACGGCGCGGCCATGAAGGCGCGGCGATTGGCGATGACGGCGGCGGTGCGCGCCATGCGGCCTTCCAGCACGATGTCCGGCACCTTGTTCACCAGGCGCACGCGATGCGGCCCCAGCACCTCGATCCGCTCGAAGCCCGGGAAGATGCGGCGCGCGCCCTGGACGACCGCCGTCGGCACCTCCTTCGCGCCGCCGCCCCACATGCGGTCCGGGCCGAAGGAGAAGGCGACGTCATCGGCGGTGAAGGCATCGCCATTGTGGAAGCGCACGCCCTGGCGCAGCGTGAAATCCACGGTGCGGTCATCGACGCGTTCCCAGGCGGTGGCCAGGCCCGGCTGCAGCGCCATGTCGCCGACCCAGTCGGTATCGACCAGCGGCTCCACATAGTTGCGGAAGATGCGCGTGCCGACATTGGACTGTTCGCGCAGCATCTCCAGCGTGTTGGAGGTGCTGATGTTCTGCACCGCGACCGTCACCGTCGGCCGGCTGTCGGCCTGGGCGATGGCGGGGGCGGGCAGGGCAAGGCTGGCGGCGCCGAGCTTCAGCGCGGAACGGCGGGAAAGTTTCATGGGCTCAGGCCCCCCAGTTCTGGCGGCGGAAGTCCATCACGAAGGACTTGGCCGGGCGCCAGGCGATGTTGCGGCGTTTGGCGGTGAAGTTCGCGGTCTGGTGGATGACGTTCACCACCGGGTCCTCGCGTTCCATGATCTGCAGCATGCGCGCCCAGATGGCGCCGCGGCGCGCGCGATCCGTGCCGGATTCCAGCTGCGGCACCAGCGCGTGGAACTCCGCGTTCTTCCACATGCCGTTGCGGCTGAGCGAGCCGCGCGGGCCGTAGGTGGTGGGCACGAAGGAGACGGGGTCGTTGAAGAAGCTGGTGACGGAGTGTTCGAACATGCCGCGGCCGGGGCCGGCGGCCTGCACCTGGCCCCAATTCTCCACCATCTGCAGCTGCACGTTCAGCCCCGCCGCGCGCCACATCTCCACCATCACCTGGCCGGTCGCGGTCTGGTTCGTGTAGTAGTTGTTCAGCATCCGGTAGGGGATGGCGTCGCCGCGGTAATTCGCCTCCCGCAGCAGGCGTCGGGCTTCCGCCACGTCGAAGCGCGGCACCGACCAGCCCTGCGCCAGCATGCCCTCGAAGAAGGGGAATTGCAGGCCGGCCGGGATCTCCGTGCGGCCGGCCCAGAGGCTGTCCACGATCGCCTTGCGGTCCACCGCATGCGTCATGGCGCGGCGCACCAGCGGGTTCTCCAGCACCGGGTGCGTCGTGTCGAAATGCGTCACGCGGTGGTTCATGATGACGCCACCCACCACCTCGAAGCGCGGATCGCGCTCGATGGTCGTGATCTGGTCGGGCGTGATGTCGCAGGCGAAATCATACTCCCCGGCGAACATCCCGTTGATGCGGGAGGACAGCTCCGGCACTTCCAGGAAGCGGATCTGGCGGATCGGCGGGCGACCGCCCCAGTAGTCGTCGAAGGCTTCCAGCACCAGGCGGCTGTCGATGCGCCATTCGGCGACGCGGTAGGGGCCGGTGCCGATCGGCATCTGGAAGAACGGCGCCCAGCCGCCGGCACGCGCAAAGGCCTCGCCAGGGATGATGCTGCCGGCGCGGTGCGAGAGGCGGCCTTCCAGTGTCACGTCGCCGGTGCGGTTCACCCAGCGCAGCCGGTGCGGGCCGAGGATCTCCACCTTCTCGAAGCCCGGGAAGGTGCCGCGGGCGCCGGCCATGACTTCCGGCGGCGGCGCGGACGGGCCGGTAAGGCCGGGCCGGCCGAACATGCGCTCCGCGCTGAAGGTGAAGGCGACGAGCGGTTCCTTGTACAGGTTGTACCAGCGCGTGCCGACATTGCTGGCCTCCCGCAGGATATCCAGCGTGCCGTTGTTGCCGATCTTCTGCACGGCGATGGTGATGATGGGCCGCTGGTCGGCCTGGGCGATGGCGAAGCGCGGCAGGGTGGCCGCCGCCGCGCCGATCGGCGCGGCGGCCAGCAGGGTGCGGCGGCGGAGCATGGCTCAGGCCCCCCAGTTGCCGGCGCGGAAGTCCATCGCGAAGGCCGGGCTTGCCTTCCAGGCGATGTCCTTGCGCTTCGCGGTGAAGGTCGCGTTCTGGTGGATCACGGTATAGGCGGGGTCCTCGCGCTCCGCGATCTCCAGCATGCGGCGGAACACGGCGCGGCGCCGGGCGCGGTCCGTGCTCGTCTCGAGCTCCACCGAAAGCCGGTTCAGCTCCTCATTGGCGTATTCGCCGACCTGCTGCTGCTGGCCGTTCGGGCCGTGCTGGTTGACGATGGAGGAGACCGGGTCGTTGAAGGGCGCGCTGTTGGACCAGTCGCGCACCGCGCGCGGGCTGGACCGGTCGAAGATCTGCGCCCAGTTCTCCTTCATCTCGATCTGCACGTTCAGCCCGACCGAGCGCCACATCTCGACCAGCACCTGCGCCGTCGCCACCTGGTTGGTGTAGTAGTTGTTCAGCAGGCGGTAGGGGATCGGCTCGCCGCGGTAATTCGCCTCGCGCAGCAGGCGGCGGGCCTCGGCCGGGTCATAGGCCGGCACCGACCAATCCGCGTGGAACATCGGGCCGTAATAGTCCCACTGCAGGCCCTTCGGCACCACGGTGCGGCCGGCCCAGAGGCTTTCGACGATCGCCTGGCGGTCCATCGAATGGGTGATGGCGCGACGCACCCGCGGGTCGCGCAGCTGCGGGTGGTTCTTGTCGAACACCGTCAGGCGGTGGTTCAGGATGGTGCCGCCCTGCACCTCGAAGGCGCGGTTGCGCTCGACGGATTCGATCTGGTCCGGCGGCAGGTCGCACGCGAACTGGTACTGGCCGGAGAGCAGGCCGTTGATGCGGGAGGACACCTCCGGCACCTCGACGAAGCGGATCTGCTTCAGCGGCGGGCGGCCGCCCCAATAGGCATCGTGCGCCACCAGCGTCAGCGACACGTCCGGGCGGAATTCCGCCACCATGTAGGGGCCGGTGGTGACGGGCTTGCGCGCCCAGTCCAGCCAGCTGCCGGCTTCCTCGAAGGAACGCCGGTTCATGATGTCGCTGCCGTAGCGCGCCAGCCGGCCTTCCATCGTCACGTCCGGCGTGCGGTTGACGAAGCGGACGGTGTACTTGTCCACCGCCTCCACCTTCTCGAGCGCCGGCCAGTTGCGGCGGGCGACGGCGGCGACCTCGGGCGGCAGTTCCTTGCCGGTGCCGCCGGGCAGGCGGCTGAACAGCGTGACGCCCTGCGGC
>NCCO01000251.1:0-1454 GCA_002279705.1 Allobosea sp. 12-68-7 | reverse complement strand
AACATGCGCTCCGGCCCGAAGGTGAACACCACGTCGTCGGCGGTCAGCTCGTCGCCATTGTGGAAGCGCACGCCCTGGCGCAGCACGAGCTCCACCGTGCGGTCATCCAGCCGGCGCCAGGACGTCGCCAGGCCGGGGACGCTCCGCAGGTCGCCGAGCCAGTCGCGGCCGATCAGGCCTTCCCACAGGGAGGAGAAGAACACGCGCTCGCCCACATTCGACTGCTCGCGCAGCACGTCGAGCGTGTTGCTGTTCACCACCTTCTGCACGGCGATGGTGATGGAGGGGCGGTTGTCGGACTGGGCAATGGCGAAGCGCGGCAGGGCCAGCGCCGCCGGCGTGGCCAGCAGCGCGCGACGGGGGAGGGCGGTCATGCGGGAATCCTCTCTCGGATCAGGTTGGGCCTGGTGCCGGCAAGCGCGGGAAGGCCCAGGAGGTGCAGGATGGCAGGTGCCAGGTCGCGCAGGCTGGCCCGCGGCACGAGGCCGCGCGGCATGCCGCCGCCCGCCAGGAAGGCGACGGCGTCATCGCCCGGCGTGCCCGGCGCATTGCCATGGGTGGCCACGACGATCGGCGCGCCCGTCGGCGTGGCAACATCGGTGCGCCGTTCGAAGGCCTGACCGGCCGGCGCGACGAAGGTGGTGATGCGGCCGCGCTGCGCCTCCGGCAGATGCGTGTCGGGCAGCGGCGTGATGCCGAGCGCGGCCAGCGTCGCCACATCGCGCGCAGTGGCGGCGATCACATGCAGCGCGCCGCCTTCCGAGGCCCAGATCTTTCCCGGCAGGATCGCTTCCGGGTACAGCGCGGTGTCGATTGGGGCGTGGCCATGGTCGCTGGAGACGACGATCAACGTGTCGTGGAGCCGCCCGGCCGCCTCCAGATGCTGCACCAGCCGGCCGACCAGCATGTCCGCCAGCGCGATGGCCAGGTCCGCCGCCGCGCTGCCCAGACCGTGGTAGTGCAGGGCGGCGTCGGGCGTGGCGATTTCCGTCAGCACCAGGCGCGGCGGGGCCTCGCCGCAGAGCAGCGCCGCCGCGGCGTCGATCTGCGCCATGTCGCAGGCGAAGCCCAGCATCTGCGGCTGCACCAGGCCGTGCGGCGTGGCGCCCGGGCCGAAGGTGAAGGCGCCGCGCCGCAGCGCCGCCGCCAGCAGGCCATCGGCATCGCGCCGGATGTGCAGTGGCGCGGCGGCGGGTCCCTTGGTGTTGGCGGGATCGGCGGCATCGAGATGCTGCCACCACGGATCCGAATGCCAGTCGGCATCGGCAGGATCGACCAGGCCGAAGCCGATGCTGGCCACCGTGCCGCCGGCATCGCGCACCGCGCGGGCCAGCGTCGGCACCCGGATGTCATCGGCCATTGCCTTGCGGAAGCGCGTGCCGTCATGGATCGCGTTGCCCCAGACGCCGTTCTCCGCCGGGCCGCGGCCTGTCAGCATCTCCGCCCGGCCGGGG
>NCCO01000250.1 GCA_002279705.1 Allobosea sp. 12-68-7 | reverse complement strand
GGCATCCCCGGTGCTGGCCAGCGCCGGCGCAGCGATCGTCCGCCCAATCGTGCTCGGGCGCTGCGATCTCGATGTCGGCTATGTGCGCGGCCTTGCGCCAATGGCCGCAGGCGAACCGATTGGGCACGAGATGATCGGCGAGGTCGTCGAAATCGGTGACGGCGTCCGGCAAGTGCTGCCCGGTCAGCGCGTCATCGTACCCTCGCAGATCAGCTGCGGAGATTGCCGCAACTGTAAGCGCGGCTTTACCGGGCGGTGCCAGTCGGTACCGTTCGCTGCCAGCTATGGAATGGGGCGGCCCGGCAATTACGGGTGTGCCGCCGCTGATCTGGTCGCGGTGCCCTTTGCCGATGCGATGCTCGTGCCCTTGCCGATGAACGCCGATCCGGTCGAGTTGATCGGTGCGGCCGATATGGCAGCCGACAGTTGGCGCGCGGTGGCGCCTCAGCTCGCCGAAAGGCCGGGCGCGAGCGTGCTGGTGATGGGCGGACTCGCCTCGGTGATCGGCCTTTATGCTGCCGGGCTGGCGGTTGCGCTGGGTGCGGGGCGGGTGGATTATGCCGATGATGATCCCGCACGGCTGGCGCAGGCCGCGGCCTATGGTGCCAACCCGATCGCCCTGCCGGGTGAGCTGCCGATGCTTTATGAAATCGTCGTCGATGCGTGTGGCACGCCCGACACGCTGATCCAGGCGATCCGCGCAACCGAACCCGAAGGTTTGCTGACCAGCGTGACGATCCATCTCGGCGCGACTACACCGGTGCCTATGCTGGAAATGTATCACAAGGGCATCGCGCTGCGCACCGGACGTGCCAATGTGCGCACCAACATCCCGCCGACGCTCGATTGCTGCCACGCGCACGGCTTTCGCCCTGATCTGATCGAGACTCGGCTTTACACATTCGATGATGCGCCGGCCGCGTGGATGGATGGTGCGCTGCGCACGGCGGCCTCGCGTGCTTGATCCGCCGCCCGGCTTCGCGCCGCATTTCCGCAAGAGCCCGCTCACCGATGCGTGGGAGCCGCTCTACTCGAAGCGCGAGGGCGATGTGCTGACCATCGGCGTGTTGGTCGCGACACCACACACCAACGCGCGCGGCATGGCGCATGGCGGCCTGATCGCAGCGCTGGCGGATAATGCGATGGGGCTCGCCTGTGCGCTAATTGGCGACTGGCTGGAGGTTGCCGCAACTCCCGTTCGCGTTGGCCGCACGCTGGCGTTCGGCGAGGCCCGCGTGACGACCGGCGACCGACTGATCGCCCGGGCCAGCGCGGTTTTCAGTATCCCGCCGGCGGCATCCGTTCCGCCAGCCGATGCACCAGACGGGTAATGCTTGCATCAAGGGCGACAGACGCATAATGCCGCCCCCTCGGTCGGGACGTAGCGCAGCCTGGTAGCGCATCACACTGGGGGTGTGGGGGTCGCAGGTTCGAATCCTGTCGTCCCGACCAAGATTTTCAGCAGCTGCAGGTCGATATTTTGCGTCCGCCACTTCGGATCACACCGGGCGCGGATCAGCCGACAATGCAAAACTTACGCGCCATCCCATTCTCCGTCACCCCGGCACATGGCCGGGGTGACGGCTTTTGGGCAGCGGTAGGTAGCCCGTCTATTCGCTGATCGTCACCGGCTTGCTGATCGTGTCCGCGTCGATCTGCGCCTTGGTGAAGGGCAGGCGGACCCAACGCTTGGCCGAATAGAGCAACGTCTGATCGCCGAAATGTGGCGAGGCGGGGTTGGTGGATTGCGAGTAGCTGAGCACGGCATCGACCACCGGTCCCGTATCGTCGAAGGTCACCGCCTGGACATAGCTCGAGCCATGTGTCGGGGTGATGCCGCCGGGCACCTTCTGCCCCTGCTGCACGTTGAGGACGCCGAGCGATCCTTCGGCACCGTGCACAGCGATCCGCTGGTCGCCACGCTTGGCGAACTGGACATCGCCCCAGCGTGCGTCGAGCGCGATCCCTTCTGCCGAGAGCGTCGCAGCAGCCTTGGCCAGCGCAGCGATCATCTTGGTGCCATTATCACCATCGGTGATTGGATCACGGGGGGTGTGGACCGGATCTGCGGGGTCATATTTGATTGCCCACAGATTGGCGATCGACCGGATATTGGCGGCGAACACCGCGAAGAGATAGCCGCCCCGGCTGTCGACATCATATTTGCGATCCCATCCGCGCAGGGCGTTACAGGCGGCGGCTACGTCAGGCTTGTCGGCACAAAGCGCGAGCAGCTTGTCGACCACCAGCTCGGCGACCAGGCTCTTATTGGCAAACGCCATCGCCTCGGCGCGCGGCAGATCGATCTTGGTGCCGGGCAGGCCATCGGTGCCCTTGAGCCGCCGTTCGATTTCGATCAGGCCAGATCGCGTCCGCGTCGTGCGCATCGTGCCCCATGCTCCCAGGATCGGTGAAAGCTGGCGATAGGGCGCGCTGGCATTGCTCAACCAGTAACTGTCATTGCTGTTCGCCAGATAATCGCGGCGCTCCCAGATCGCCTGTTCATAAGCGGGGAGCAGGCGTCGTGCAGCAGTTCCCGCCACATCGTCCCAGTCGCACGCAGCGCGCTTGCCATCGAGGAGCACGACCCGTCCTGCCAGAAGCGCCGAAGCGGGGGTGGCGCAGTCCTTGGCCTTGGCGGCGGTAACATTAGGGACGGCGGTGACATCAGCATGCAGCGCATTACCTGCGCGGTCGACCGCGATGGTGTTCACCCAAGGAATACCGAGCGTTTTGGTCACAGCCGACCTAATATCGGCGACCGATTTCGCCTTGCCGATGGCTATCCACGCCGCCAGTCCGCGCTGGTTGCCGGCATTGGCGTCACGCATCGAAAACGCCTTGGTCTTGCCCCAGCTGAGCAGCAGGGCGGGGGCGGCCACCATTGGCCCGAACCGGCTCGAATAGAGCGTCCGGGTGACGGGTGCCGTCCCGGCGGGCATCGGAATGCTGACCGTTTTCGGCGTCATCCGTTCCGATTTGCCGTCGACGATATAGCGGGTCGGATCGGTGGGATCGAGCTCTAGCTCAAACAGCGTAAAATGCTGCGCGGCGGTAACGGTGTGGGTCCAGCCGATATCCTTGTTGAAGCCCAGCGAGACGATTGGCGTGCCAGCAATGCCGACGCCCATGACATCATACACCCCGGGGATCGTCAGATGCATTTCCCAGAAGCGCGCGGGGCCATTCCACGGAAAATGCGGATTGCCGATCAGCACGCCGCGCCCGCTTTCGGTCACGTCGCCGCCAAACGCCCAGCCATTGCTGCCAATGCCGATCTTGTCCTGATCGGGAATGGTGACGTTTTGGTCGGCGGCCTGTGCGCCACCGGGAGGGGCTGCGTTCACCACCGCACCCGCCAGCGCGAGCGAGCTTGCCAGCAGCACCTGCTTCTCGGTGAGGCGCAGCATATCGTCGGCGGTGATCGGTCGAACCCAGGCCTTGCCGCGACATTCGGCGGGTACGCCAGTCGGCCCTAAATCGCGCAGCAAGCGGTTATACCCGGCGACATACCCGGCGATCACGTCACGCGCTTCGGGGATCTGCGCAGAAATGCCGCGCCGCAATTTGGGCATGTCGATCGCGGAACGGAAGAAAATGTCCGATGACAGGTTATCGATTTTCTCAAAGCCAAGGATCGCGGTTTCCTTCGGCCCAAAATGCAACGATCGCTCACCTGCCACCGTCGCAAACTCTTCGGCGATCATGCACAGATTGTCCTGGGCGTAGGCGTATCCCACGCCGTAGCCGATCCCGCGCCAGTTGCGCGCGGTGATGTGCGGAATGCCGTAGCTGGTTCGAACGATCGTTGCGGAAACGCTTGGCCCCTTGGCGATCGCGGCATTGCTGCTGACGCTTGCCAGCAGCAGCGCACCAATTGCGAATTTCCGCATCATTCTCTCCCTGATTGTTTCGACGCTTGCTATGCCGATTCCGCACAGGTGGCAATGCGGGGTAAGGGCGATGGCGGGGCTTGTGCTGGCCCGCGCCGTGCCCCACGCTTAAAGGACAACGGTTGGGGATGCTGCATGACGATTGGGCGGATTATTCTGGGGATAGTGGCCTTGATCGTGGCGGGGCTGGGCTATGCCTATTTCTTTGCATCACCGCCAATGATGCTCAACCTGATCGACAAAATGACGCCGGGCCAGCCCGATGCGGTGCAGATCGCGAAGGACGTCGATTATGGCACCGCGCCGCGCCAGCAGCTCGATGTTTGGGCGCCCGCCAAACCCGGCGCAAAAAAACTGCCGGTGGTGATTTTCTATTATGGCGGCGCTTGGACCAAGGGATCGCGCCAGGAATATGGCTTTGTCGGCCGCGCGTTTGCGGGGCAGGGGTTCATCGTCGTCATCCCCGATTATCGGCTGGTGCCCGGTGTGCGCTTTCCGATTTTCGTCCAGGATTCAGCGCTCGCGGTGAAATGGGTGCGCGATCACATCGCGGACTATGGCGGCGATCCCGCGCGGATCACGCTCTCGGGCCATTCGGCGGGCGCCTATAACGCGGCAATGCTCGCGCTCGACGGAAAGTATCTGCGCGACATTGGCGTCGACCCCAAGATCGTCCGGGCTGCCGCGCTGTTTGCCGGCCCCTAT
>NCCO01000249.1:5359-8233 GCA_002279705.1 Allobosea sp. 12-68-7 | reverse complement strand
TTTCCCCTCCCCCTGGAGGGGAGGGCGGCTCGGCGCCCGCCGAGCGGGGTGGGGGGGCGCCGGCCCCGGACACAGCCATTACGACAGACGACGCTCCCAACTTATAGCTCCCCCCGCCCGGCGGGGCTCACGCCCCGTCGCCCCCCCCTCCAGGGGGAGGGGAAGCAGGTTGAGGCCCCAAACTTTGCCCTTGGGCCGCTTTGCCCCTATATCAGCGCTCCATTTTGAACCGGTGCGGGCTCGCCCGCGCCACACGAGACCTGTCATGACCGAGCGTTGGACCCCATCGAGCTGGAGATCGAAGCCCGCCAAACATATCCCGGCGGACTATCCCGACACCGCCGCCCTGGAGCGGGTCGAGCAGACCCTGCAGGATATCGACGAGGACGTTGAGCCCGACGAAGAACATGGCGAGCACGAGGATGGTGCCCTGGAGCAGCGGCAGGTCGCGCTGGAAGATGGCGTTGCCGAGCAGGAAGCCGGTGCCCGGCCAGGAGAAGACCGTCTCGATCAGGATCGATCCCCCCAGCAGATAGCCGAGTTGCAGGCCCATCACGGCGAGCGCGGTCGGGGCCGCGTTCTTCACGACATGGCGGAAGACGCCGAAGTCGAGCAGACCCTTGGCCCGCAGCGCCGGCACGAATTCCTGGTTGAGGATGTCGGCGACCAGCGCACGCACGGTGCGCGCGATGATGCCCATCGGGATCACCGACATCGTGATGGCGGGCAGGATCATGTAGCTGACATGCTCCCAGTCCCATTTCCACGCCGCCGAGCCGCCCGGCCCCGCCCCGCCCGGCGGCAGCCAGCCGAGCTGCACCGAGAACACGATCACCATCACCATGCCCAGCCAGTAATGCGGCACGGAGACACCGAGCACTGCCAGCATCGAGGCGAACTTGTCGAGGAAGGAGCCGCGGAAATAGCCGGCGACAAAGCCGAAGAAGCAGCCGAAGACGAAGCCGATGACGGTCGCGAGTCCCGCGATCAGCAGCGTGTTGCCCACCGCGCGCCAGACCTCGGCCGCGACGGGACGGCCCGTCGCGATCGAGGTGCCGAGATCGCCCTGCAGCGCCTTCAGCAGCCAGAGGCCAAACTGCACCGGCAGCGGCCGGTCGAAGCCGTAGATCTTGCGCAGCTCGTCCTGCATCGCCTGGGAGGCATCGGGCGGCAGCACCGAGGTCAGCGGGTCGCCCGGCGCGATATGCACCAGCAGGAAGCAGAACAGGCTGACGCCGAAGGCGACGGGCAGCACATAGAGGATGCGCTTGGCGAGGTATTTCAGCATGGAGCCATCTCAACAGTCGTCTCGACCTCGACCGTCATCCCGGCCGGAGCGAAGCGGAGCGCCGGGATCCATCGTCGGGCGATGCACCCTTCGATGGATCCCGGGACGGCCTTCGGTCGCCGGGGATGACGCGGACGGGTTGGGACGGACTGCCGAGCCAAGAACAACCTCACTTCGCCATGGTGATCGGCGAGAAGTCCTGGAACCAGTTCTGCGCCTGGACGAAGCCCTTCACCTTGGGGCTCATGGCGCGCGGGTTGACGTCGTGCGTCACCATCAGGAACAGGGCCTCGTCGACATATTTCTCGTGGATCTTCTGCAGGACGGCGGTCTGAGCCGTCGCGTCGAAGGTGGTGCGGACCTGTTCAAAGAGCTTGTCCATCTCCGGATCGCAATACATGCCCCAGTTCGTGCCGGCCGGCGGCTGCAGATTGCACTGCAGGTGACGGATCAGGCCCGTGAAGGGGTCCTGGATGAAGTAGGTGTAGTTCATCCCCGTCGCCTTGCGAGAGGATTCATGATTGGCGCCGGCGCGCCAGATGTTGATCAGCGTGTTCCACTCGACGACCTCGAAATCGATCTTGATGCCGACCTCGGCGAGGTTCTGCTGCACGAACTCGTTCATCGGCAGCGGCTGCATCTGGCCGGAGCCCGAGGGCGCGATCAGGATCTTGGTGGTCACCGGCTTGGCCGGAGAGAAACCGGCCTCGGCGAGGAGCTTCTTGGCCTCGGCCTGGTCGAGCTTGAGCTTGAACTTCGGGTTGCCGAACCACTGGTGGCCGGGCGGGTAGAAGCCCTCGGCCGGGATCATCAGACCGCCGAGCAGCTCCTTCAGCCCCTGCCGGTCGACGGCGAGATTGGCGGCCTTGCGGACGCGGATATCGTTCCAGGGCGAGCCCTCGGCGCGCGAGAGATGCCAGGTCCAGTTGTGCGGATAGGCATTGGTGATGATCTGGAAGCCGGCGGTCTTGAGCGAGGGGATCAGATCCGGCGATGGCGCCTCGATCCAGTCCACCTGCCCGGCCCGCAGTGCCGCGGCGCGCGCATTGGCCTCCGGCAGCGGCAGCAGAACCAGCTTGTCGAGCTTGGGCACGCGGGCCTTGTCCCAGTATCCCGGGAAGGGCGTGAGTTCGGCGCGCTCGCGCGGCTGGAAGGCGGTGAGCTGCCAGGGCCCGGTGCCGGACGGGGTCTTGGCGAAGGCTTCCCAGCTCTTGCCGAGCTTCTCCCACTGCGCCGGCGAGGACATCATCACCCAGGCGATCTGGTAGGGCAGCGTGGCGTCGGGCGCCTTGGTGGTGATCTCGACCTTGTACTTGTCGATCACCTTGTAGCCGGCGACGGCGGGAATGCGCGAGCGGCCCTGGGCGGCCTGGCGCTGGTCGAACTGCGGCGAATCGTTCTTCAGGAGCTTGTCGAGGTTCCAGACCACGGCGTCGGCGGTGAACTCGGAGCCGTCGTGGAACTTGACGCCTTCGCGCAGCACGAAGGTCCACTTGGTCTTGTCGGTCGCATCGACCGACCAGCTCGAGGCCAGGCCAGGCGTCAGGTCGGAGGCCTTGTCGGCCTTGCTGAGGTCCCAGTTGATG
>NCCO01000249.1:0-5312 GCA_002279705.1 Allobosea sp. 12-68-7 | reverse complement strand
GCCCTCGCCGCCCTGATCGGTCTGGCCGGTCGTCAGCGGAATGTCGGAGGCGGTCATGCCGATCCGAAGCGTACCCTGGGCTTGAGCCGATGCGGCGAAGAGGGAGACGCCGGCGGCGAGGGTCAGGGCTAGGGCACTGCGGATCATGGGTGGCTCCGGTTCGGATGGGTTCCAGGCTGGCGTCGCAAGGGCTGTGCCAGCCGCACGCGGCACCCTCCCCAACGTCATGCTCGCCCTGGTAGCGAGCATCCACGTCTCGCCCATCGTCACCGACGACGAAGCCGTTGATGGTCGGGACGAGCCCGACCATGACGACAGAGGCAGGCTGCCGCGGGGCGGAAGCGATCAGTCCATCGACATCGGAGCGAGGTCGATGAACCAGCTCTTCGGCTGGACGACGCCCTTGATCTTGGCGCTCAACGCGCGCGGGCCGACGTCATGGGCCACCCAGACGAAGGGCGCTTCCTCGACGATGCGGGCATGGAGCTTCGCCAGCGCCGCATCACGCGCCGTCCCGTCGAAGCTGGTGCGGGCGTCGGCGATGAGCTTGTCGAACTCGTCATTGCCGAAATAGCCCCAGTTGTTGGAGACCGGCGGGAAGGCCTTGGTCGAGGTGAAGCGCACCATGGCGAAGAACGGGTCCATCGCCGCGAAGGTGACATTGGTGGCGTTGGCGCCGCGGGCGTTGGCATGCTTGGCGCCCTCGCGCCAGTTGGTGAAGACGGCGTTCCATTCGCCGACCTCGAGAGCCACGTCGAAGAAGCACTCCTTCAGAGCCTGCTGCATGAACTCGTTCATCGGCAGCGGCTGCATCTGCCCCGAACCCGAGGCCGAGGTCAGCACCTTCACCTTTGCCGGCTTGGAGGCCGAATAGCCGGCTTCGGTCATCAGCTTCTTGGCGGCCGCGAGATCGTACTTGATCTCGAACTTCGGGTTGCCCCACCAGGGATGGCCGGGGGGAACGGTGCCCTTGGGGATTTCCATCAGCCCGCCGAGCAGCGTCTTCAGCTCCTCGCGGTTGACGCAGAGATTGGCGGCGTGGCGCACGCGCTTGTCGACCCAGGGCGAGCCTTCGACGAAGGAGAGCTGCCAGGGCCAGACATGCGGCTGGGCGTTGGTGTAGACGGTGAAACCGCGCTGCTTGATCTGCGGCACGGCGTCCGGCGAAGGCGACTCGATCCAGTCGACCTGGCCCGAGAGCAGGGCCGCGGTGCGCGCATTGGCCTCCGGCAGCGGCAGCAGAACGACGCGGTCGATCTTCGGCACGCGCTTGGGGTCCCAATAGGCCTTGTTGGCGACCATCTCGAAGCGCTCGCGCGGCGACAGCTTCACGCCCTTGAACGGGCCGGTGCCGGACGGATCGGCCGAGAAGGCCGCCCAGGCCTGCTTGGCGCGCTCGGCCGGATCGGTGACCGAGGCCGGGACAGCGGCGAGCTTGGCGGCCCAATGCGCCGGTGACGCCATGAACAGGTTGGTCAGGTTGATCGGCAGGAAGGCGTCGGGCTCGCTCGTGGTGAGCTCGACGGTGAGCGGATCGATCGCGCGGGCGCTCTTCAGCGTCGGCATGCGCGAGACGGTGACGCCGATCTGGTCCGGGGCGAAATGCGCCGCCTCCTTGTTGAGGACCTTGTCGACGTTCCAGACGACGGCGGCGGCGGTGAAGTCGGACCCGTCCTGGAACTTGACGCCCGGACGCAGCTTGAAGGTCCATTTCGTCTTGTCGGTGGCGTCGACCGCCCATTCGGTGGCGAGGCCGGGGATGACGACGCTCGGCTTGTCGGCGGAGGAGAGATCCCAATGGGTCAGCGCGTCATACATCGGGATGCCGGTGAAGCGGTTGCCCTCGAAGCCCTGGTCGGGCTGGCCGTGGGTCCGCGGAATGTCCGCCGCCGTCATGCCGATGCGCAGGACCTTCTCCTGGGCGAGCGCTCCGGTGGCGAGTGCCGTCGAGAGGCCGAGGCCGAGAAGGGCGGAGCGGGTGAAGCTGGATACGGACACGTTTTTCTCCCCTGAGGTTGGCCGCGCGCTCCTGCGGGCGGCGGCGAAGGGTTAGCAACGGGCATGCCAGACGAAGGTCGTACGACTTGAACTTTGGGATAGCGCCTCACGACCCAAGAGGCCCGCCATTTTGCCCAGGAGTGCGGCGGCGAGGCGCCGCACGTATGCGACCGGAATTTTTTGATCATTTATTAGGCATATTGAGCAGAAATACAGCAATCAATGAAAGTCGCGGGATTTCGGCAGGATGCGGACGTCGCGGGGGTGACGGCCGCGCGGGGCCTGGGGATGCTTGAACTCGTCCGCCCGCGTCAGCGTGATCGTGGCGCTGTGGCTCTCCGACAGGCTCGCGAGAGCGGCCGTGCGGTCGACGACGCGCTGCGCCATCAGATGGACCACGCCCTCGGGGCTCTTCTGCACCCTGCCCTCGATCTGCAGCAGGCGCCCGCTCATGACCTCGCGCCGGAAGCGCTCGAACAGCCGGGCCCAGAGCAGGATGTTGGCGATGCCGGTCTCGTCCTCCAGCGTGATGAAGATCGCCTTGCCGTTGCCGGGGCGCTGGCGCACCAGCACGACGCCGGCGGTCGCCGCCCAGCTGCCGTCGGGGCGGCCGTCGAGCTCGGCACAGCTCAGCACGCGGTCGCGCCGGAACAGCGGCCGCAGCATCCCCATCGGGTGCCCCTTCAGCGAGAGCCGCACGGTCTGGTAGTCGGCGACGATCTGCTGCGGCAGCGGCATGATCGGCAGCGGCAGGGCCGGCTCCTCGCCGAGTTCGCGGGCCCGGGCCGCGGCGAAGAGCGGCAGGGCCTCGTCGTCCGGCAGGCGACGCACGGCCCAGAGCGCCTCGCGGCGGTCGAGCCCGAGCGAACGGAAGGCGTCGGCATCGGCGAGCAGCCGCATGGCGCGGCCCGGCAGATCGGCCCGGCGCATCAGCTCCTCGACATCGGCAAAACCTGCGCCCCGCCGCGCCGCGATGCGCAGGCCCCATTCCTCGCGGAAGCCGTCGATCTGGCGGAAGCCGAGGCGCAGTGCGAAGCTCTTCTTGTCCGCCCCCTCAGCCCTCATCCTGAGGAGCGCCGCAGGCGCGTCTCGAAGGATGGTTTCAGAGCGCGCTGGATCATCCTTCGAGACGCCGCTGCGCGGCTCCTCAGGATGAGGGCTGGGAGTTTCCGAAGGCCCTCCCCGGTCATCCCGGGCGACCGCAGGGAGACCCGGGATGACGGTGCTGTCTTCCGCAACGTGATCGACACGCTCCAACCCATTGTCCCAGAAGCTGACATTCACATCGATCGCGCGCGGCTCGACGCCGCCGACCTCCTGCGCCTCGCGCACGATCTGGGCGGGGGCATAGAAGCCCATGGGCTGGGCGTTCAGCAGGGCGCAGGCGAAGGCCGCCGGATGGTGACATTTCAGCCAGGAGGAGATGTAGACCAGCTTGGCGTAGCTGCCGAAGCCCTTGATCTGGTCGAAGCAGCGCTGAGCGAAATCGCGCTCATAGCCGCGCGCCACCATCCGCTCGACCATCATGTCCTGATAGTTGCCGATGCTGCCGTCGCTGCGGAAGGTCGCCATCGCCTTGCGCAGGCCATTGGCCTCGCTGTCTGTGAATTTCGCGGCGACCATGGCGAGCTTCATCGCCTGCTCCTGGAAGAGCGGCACGCCCTTGGTCTTGTTCAGCACCTGGAAGAGCTCGTCGGCCGGCCCGTGCTCCGGGGCCGGCGCGGGGTAATGCACCGGCTCGATTCCGGCGCGGCGACGCAGATAGGGGTGGACCATGTCGCCCTGGATCGGGCCGGGCCGGACGATCGCGACCTGGATGACGAGGTCGTAGAGGATACGCGGCTTCAGGCGCGGCAGCATGTTCATCTGCGCCCGGCTCTCGACCTGGAAGACGCCGAGCGACTGGCCCCGGCAGAGCATGTCGTAGGTCGGCCCGTCGTCCCTGGGCACGTCGGCCAGCCCCATCTCGAGGCCTTCATGGTCGCGCAGCAGGTCGAAGGCCTTGCGGATGCAGGTCAGCATGCCCAACGCGAGCACATCGACCTTCATCAGGCGCAACTCGTCGATGTCGTCCTTGTCCCATTCGATGAAGGTGCGGTCCGCCATCGCGGCGTTGCCGACCGGCACCATCTCGTCGAGGCGCCCGCGCGCCAGCACGAAGCCGCCGACATGCTGCGAGAGATGGCGCGGGAAGCCGAGCAGGCGGATGGCGAAGTCGACCGCGCGGCGGATCGTGGGGTTGGCGGGGTCGAGCCCGGCCTGGCGAACCCGGTCGTCGCCGATCTCCGTACCCCAGCTGCCCCATTGCGTGCCGGCGATGCGGGCCGTGACGTCCTCGGTCAGCCCCAGCGCCTTGCCGACATCGCGGATGGCGCTGCGCGGGCGGTAGCGGATGACGGTCGCGACAATGCCGGCGCGGTGCCGGCCATAGCGCTCATAGATCCACTGGATCACCTCCTCGCGGCGCTCATGCTCGAAATCGACGTCGATGTCGGGCGGCTCGCGGCGCTGCGTCGAGATGAAGCGCTCGAACAGCACGTCGCTCTCGGCGGGGTCGACGGCGGTGATGCCCAGCACATAGCAGACGGCGGAATTGGCGGCCGAACCCCGGCCCTGGCAGAGGATGCCGCGACTGATCGCGAATTCGACGATCTGGTGGATGGTGAGGAAGTAGCGGGCATAGTTCAGCCGCGCGATCAGATCGAGCTCCTTGCGCAGCAGGGCCTCGACCTTCGCCGGCACCCCGTCGGGATAGCGGATGTCGCTGCAGCGGCGCACCAGCTCCGTGAGCCAGGCCTGGTCGCTCCAGCCGGGCGGGACGGGCTCGTCGGGATATTCGTATTCGAGCTGGCCGAGATCGAAGTCGATGCGAGCGAGGAGATGGCGCGTCTCGGCGATCGCCTCCGGCGCATCGCGGAAGAGCCGGATCATCTCCTGGGGCGTCTTGAGATGGCGCTCGGCATTGGCCTCGAGCAGGCGCCCCGCCCGCTCGATCGAGACGCCCTCGCGGATGCAGGTCAGCACGTCCTGCAGGTCGCGCTGCTGGGCTGAGTCGTAGAGCACGTCGTTGGTCGCCAGCAGCGGGGTCCGGGTCGCGGCGGCGATCGCCTTCAGCCGCGCCAGGCGGCGGCGGTCGTCGCCGCGCCGGTGCATGCTGGCACCGAGCCAGAGCGCGCCGGGCGCGGCCTCGTCCAGCCGGGCGAGCAGCGCCGGCAAGTCCGCGAGATCGCGCGGCGGCATCAGGATCAGCAGGAGATCGCGGGTGTCGGTGAGGAGGTCGTCGAGGTTCAGGATGCACTCGCCCTTGCCGGCAC
>NCCO01000058.1:16776-20992 GCA_002279705.1 Allobosea sp. 12-68-7 | reverse complement strand
CTGGCGGATCTGCTGGGTGACGGCGCCGGGCGTGACGCCGAGCTCGGCCGCTGCCTCGGTGAAGCTTTCCAGACGTGCCGCGGCTTCAAAGGCGCGCAGCGCCTTGAGCGAGGGCAGGCGGGGGCGGGGCGGCTTGACGGCCATGGCGGGGTCCGGCGGGAGGCTGAGATTTTCTCCGCCTTTGCGCGACGAATACTCGTTTGCGCCAGGCGGCGCAAACCGCTCCTATGGCCTCAGCTTCAGGCAGGCCCCGGTGGGGCGGGAGTAGGGCGATGACGGCACTGGGCAGGCGCGACTGGGTTCCCGCCGCGAGCGAGGATTACGTGCTCGCCATCGCCGGCGGCGTCAGCGGCCAGCCGCTCGACGCGATCGAGGCGCGGATCGCTTCGCTGACCACCGAGAACCGCAACATCCACGAGCGCGACTGCTTCAACCTCAACCCCGCGACCAATGTGATGAACCCGCGCGCGGAAGCGGCGCTGGCCTCGGGGCTCGGCGCGCGGCCCTCGCTCGGCTATCCCGGCGAGAAATACGAGATGGGGCTGGAGGCGATCGAGCAGATCGAGATCATCACCGCCGAGCTCGCGGCGCAGGTCTTCGGCGCCCAATATGCCGAAATCCGCGTGCCCTCGGGCGCCATCGCCAATCTCTACGCCTTCATGGTCGCCGCCAAGCCCGGTGACTGCATCATCGCGCCGCCGCCCGCGATCGGCGGGCATGTCACGCATCACGGCGCCGGCGCGGCCGGGCTCTACGGCATCGTCACCCATCCGGCGCCGGTCGACCCTGTCAACTACACCGTCGATGTCGCAAAGCTGCGCGAGGATGCGCTGCGGCTGAAGCCGAAGATGATCACCATCGGCGCGAGCCTGAACCTGTTCCCGCATCCGATCCGCGAGATTCGCGCCATCGCCGACGCCATCGGCGCTCTCGTGCTGTTCGACGCCGCGCATATGTCGGGGATGGTCGCCGGCCACGCCTGGCAGCAGCCGCTGGAGGAGGGCGCCCATCTGATGACGATGAGCACCTATAAGAGCCTCGGCGGCCCGCCCTCGGGGCTGATCGTCACCAATGACGCCGCCATCGCCAAGCGGCTCGACGCCATCGCCTATCCCGGGCTGACGGCGAATTTCGACGCGGCGAAATCGGCGTCGCTGGCGATCACGCTGCTCGACTGGAAGGCTTTTGGCCGCGATTACGCGCAGATGATGGCCGCCACCGCCAAGGCGCTGGGCGAGGCGCTCTGCGAGCGGCAGATCCCGGTCTATGCCCGCGAGCGCGGTATCACCACCTCGCATCAGTTCGCGATCGAGGCGCATGCCTATGGCGGCGGCCAGGCGGCGGCGCAAAAGCTGCGCGCGATCAACATCCTGAGCTGCGGCATCGGCCTGCCGCTGCCGGAGGTGGCGGGAGACGTCAACGGCCTGCGGCTGGGCACCCCCGAGATCGTCCGCTTCGGCATGACCCCGGCCGACATGCCCGAACTCGCGGCCTACATCGCCGAAGGGCTGAACGGCTCGCGCCCGGCCGACGCGATCGCGCGCGACGTCACGGCGTTCCGGGGGAAGTTCCGCGAGCTGCATTTCATGCGGTGAGGGGGCGCCCCAGTCGAGCCGGTCGAGCGCGAGTCCCGCGCCGAGCGGTGGTGGCGATCTCACGCGGTTGGTGGCCGCCAAGACCCGGCGAATTCGTCGTGTTCCAACGGCGTTGAGGGGCCTTTTGGAGCAGATATCAGGCGCGGGCGAAGGGCATAGGGTTGACTTGGACCAGTTCCGCCGGTCGGCAGAGCGGAGAGACCAGGTCGGACAGATCGGACCGCAGGGACGGATCCGACTGGAAAGCGATCAGCCGCCAGATGCGGGCCCCGATCTCTTCCGCCAGTTGCACGAGATGCTCGATGCGACAATCGCCCGGCCGGGTCTCCAATGTGGGGATGGTCCGGGTGATATCCTGCGAACAGAGCCAGACGGGGTGGCCGGGAGGCTGCCTGGCAGCACACAGGGCCACGCCCACAATCATCGCCGAGATGAGACGCACCATCATAGTCAGGCGGTCGGCCGGCGGCATTGCCGCCAGGCCTTCGCTGATCGCCGGCAGGAGCGGGCTTCGCAGCATCGTCGCTGGAGGGGCCGATGAGGCGATGAGGGCAGCCGGGTTCATCGCTCAGAACTCGTCCCAGCCCGACGAGGCGTGGGCGTTGACGGCCTTCTTCATCGGGGGCTGTGCCGGGCGCGCGGCGGGGGGCGTTGCCGGCCGGGCGGCAGGGCGCTTCGTGAAGGCGGACTGGAGCTGGCGCTGCAAGGCGCCGGCGGTGCCGGCCGCGGCGGAACCACCCGCCTCGGTGCGGTAGCCCGCGACGAGACCGTTGAGTTGCGTGATGCGATCGGCCAGGGCGTTGGCCGAGGCCGCGCTTTCCTCGGCGAGGGCGGCGTTGGACTGGGTCATCTCGTCGAGATGCGCCACGGTCTGGCTCATCTCGTCGATGCCGTTGGCCTGTTCGCCGCCGGCGGCGGAGATGTCGGCGATCGTCGAGGCGACCTTCCGCGAGGCGTCGAGGATGACGGTCAGGGATTCGCCGGCCTTGCGCACAAGCTTGACGCCCTCGCCGACCTCGGCATTCGAGGAGGAGATCAGGGCCGAGATGTCCTTGGCGGCCTCGCCGGAGCGCTGGGCGAGGGTGCGGACCTCGCTCGCCACGACCGCGAAGCCCTTTCCGGCGTCGCCGGCGCGGGCTGCCTCGACGGCGGCGTTCAGCGCCAGAAGATTGGTCTGGAAGGCGATGTCGTCGATGACGCGGGTGATTGCCTGGATCTTCTGCGAGGCGTCCTCGATGCGGGCCATCGCCCGGACGGCTTCGCCGGCGATGTCGCCGCCCGACTGGGCGGCGGCGGTCGCCTCCGAGGCGAGGTTGGCCGCCGCGCGGGCGTTGTTGGCCGAGGCCTTGACGCTGGCCGCCAGTTCCTCGGTGGTCGCGGCGGTCTCCTCGAGGCTGGAGGCCTGTTCCTCGGTGCGCTTCGAAAGATCGTCGGCGCCCATCGAGATTTCCTTGGCGGCCGTGTCGATGCCCTGGGCCGCGACGGCGACCTGGCCGACGAGGCTCGCCAGCGTGTCGACGAGCTCGTTCACGCCCTCGCAGAGTTCGACATTCTTGGGGTTCAGATTCAGGAGCGGGATCCGCCGCGTCAGGTCACGGTCCTTCGCCGCCTGGACGACCGTGCCGACCTCGGCGATGGCGAACTCCATCTGCTCCTCGTTCTCCTTGCTGGCCGTGATGTCGGTGGCGTATTTCACCACCTTCACGGGGGCCCCCATGGCGTCGAGGATCGGGTTGTAGCTCGCCTGGATCCAGACGGCCTTGCCGCCCTTGCCGATGCGGCGATAGCGACCCTCGTCATATTCGCCGCGGCGCAGCTTCTCCCAGAACTGCCCGTAGGCCGGGAT
Source organism: Allobosea sp. 12-68-7 (assembly GCA_002279705.1). Taxonomy (GTDB): domain Bacteria; phylum Pseudomonadota; class Alphaproteobacteria; order Rhizobiales; family Beijerinckiaceae; genus Allobosea. The sequence goes on along the minus strand of NCCO01000058.1, from coordinate 17,551 downwards.
ACTGCGCTCTTCTTCCGCCACGAAGATGCGGTGGTGTTGTCCGACGATCTCTCCGAGGGTGTATCCGGTCACGGCCAGGAAGTTGGCATTGGCGTGCAGGATCTTGCCGGTCAGATCGAACGCGATGACGGCCTGGGCCTTGTCGAGGGCGGCGAGCTGGCCCTCCATATTGGCGATGGCGGTCTTGTGGGCGGTGATGTCGGTGGCGAACTTCACGACCTTCCTGACCTTGCCGCCCTGATCCAGGACCGGCGTGTAGACAGCCTGCAGCCAGATGCGCCTGCCGCCCTTGCCGATGCGGAGGAACTGCGCCTGGATCGCCTCGCCCGCCGCCAGGCGCGGCCAAAACGCCTGGTATTCCGGGCTGGCCCGCTCGCCGGCGTCGACGAACATCGCGTGATGCTGACCCTCGATCTCGGCCAGCGCGTAGCCGATGGTCTGCAGGAAGAGGTCGTTCGCCCCCAGGATCTTGCCCGAGGGATCGAATTCGATCACCGCCTGGGTGCGCCTGATGGCGGCGGCCTCCGCGGCATGCGCGCCCATGTTCATCAGATCGCGAATCGACATCGTATGTTCTCCCGGTGGGCGCCCGTCCAAGGTGCCGCAATTTCTGTCATGAGCGCTGGAATGAGGCGGCTCAGTTTCGTCAACCTGTCGCAACGTTAGAATCGCATCTTTAAATTTGGGTAAATGTTGATTTTTCTAGCATGATGCGCTTACGTCATGCCGCCTATGTTGCCGATTTTGTTGCCGGACTACATGGATGTATTTGAAA
>NCCO01000058.1:0-16756 GCA_002279705.1 Allobosea sp. 12-68-7 | reverse complement strand
CGGCTGTTTGCCCCGCGCGTTTTGATCTATCGCAATCGCAGGTGACACTGTCTGGTCTCAGATGTGTCATCTTCGCTTGACGCCAACGGCGTGACGGCTGAAATCTGATCTCGCAATTGGCCGCTCATTCGCAGGTCGCACTGGGCAATACTGGCGCATGGCACAACCCAGAATCATCGATCTCACGCTGAAGCGCCGCACCAGGGTTCTGCGGTCACATGCCGAAACCAGCGATTGCATGGTCGAGCATGTCGAGACGCGGAATCCGGTCGACTACGAATTCTCGATGAAGAGCGACCGGCATTACCTGGCGTTCCACGATCTCGTCTTCCATGACGGCCTGATGCGCGTCGAGGGCGAAAAGCCCAGACGCGGTCGTGATCTCCGGCAGACGCTGACCTTTTTTCCGGCAGGAATCGCGGTCGAAGGCTGGTGCAAGCCGACGGGCCGCCCCCAGGGCTTTACCGCCCTCTATATCGAGCCCGATGCCGTTCCGGAGCCGCTGCTGACGCAACCGTGCTGGAGCCGGCCGGCGATCTATTTCCAGTCACCGGCGCTGCTGCGCGTGTTCACGCAGCTCAACGAGGTTCTGCACGGGACGCTGCCGTTCAAGGAGCTTCTCGTCGAGTCGCTCGGGCAGGTGGCGGTCGCCACCTTGGCCAGCCTCCCGTCCGCCAGCGAACCGCCCTCCCGCGCGGATCGCAAACTGGAGCCGACAGAGATCCGGCGCGTCGAGGAGTACCTTCGGGAGAACATCGCCCGGGACATCCGTCTCGAGGAGATGGCCGGTGTCCTGGGCATGAGCAAATTCCACTTCATCCGGTGTTTCCGCGCGACCATGGGCCGGACACCCTATCGCTCCCTGCTGGATCTGCGATGCGAGATCGCCGTCGAAGCGCTGAAAGCCGGACACGCCGCCGGCGAAGCCGCCGCAGCCGCCGGTTTCGAGCCGGCCGCCCAGATGTCGCGCGCGCTCCGGGCCACGCTCGGGATCCTGCCCCGCGACGTCCACGGGTGATGCTCAATGCCGGCGCCCGTCCGGCAAGGTGATCCCCGTCTCCCACAGCGCCCTTATCCTCCCACCACTCATCCCCGAGGGCAGCCATCCGGACGGCGCGAACCCCGTTCCCGTCGGGGAAGGGAAGAGGCGCCGTGCGCCGTCCCCACAGCTCCGATGGAGGGCCAGAGTCAGTAGCGGATCACGAGATTGGCAAAGCCACCAGTCCAGCCCTTGATCTGCGTCGGCCCGAGCGCCTTCAGCCCCGCCCCCGGCTCGGAATAGCCGATGCCGAGCGTCAGGAAGGCATTCTGCGACAGAACGCGTGTGTATTCGGCCAGAACATCATCCGACAGATGCGCATTGCTCACGCCGGAGACGATGCCGGGGGCACCCCCGATCAGCGCAAAGCGCGTGCCCTGGCCGAACTGGATCGGGCTGTCGAGCCGCGCGGCCCTGACATGGGCATAGCGCAGCGTCAGAATATCGCGCTGGGTCAGAGTCATCGCCAGCGTCAGGCGATGGGCGCTGACATTGGAATTGATGAAGACGAAGGAGCCGTTGTAGCCCGTCGCCCAGCCCGTCGGGCTGCCATCGTAAAACAGGGGATCGAAGCGCTCGAGGCGGGCCGTGTTCGGGTCGTCGCCGGAGAAAGTCTGGAAACTATAGGACAGGGTCGGCGCGAAGGGCAGCGTGGCGAAGGCATAGCCTATTTCGGCGCGGGCCGCCCAGGCGCGCTGGTCGATCCGGTCGTTCCACTGATAGGCGACATCGCCGGCGATCCAGAGCGCGGGGAGAGCCGAAACCGGGTTCCACCGGCCGTAGCCATGCAGGAAGAACAGGCCCTTGCGGGCATCCGGCAGCACGCTCGGCACGCCGCGGCCGCCCGGCGCCGCCTTCGGATAGGGCGCGAGCGAGTCGAGCACCTTGCCATAGGTCAGCCCCAGCATGCGGCCGGGCTCCGAAGCATAGAGCAGGTTGAGCCCCGCCAGCTCCGTCTTCATATCGTTCGACGCGTATTCATTGGCATCGAGATAGAAGGCCTCCGCCGAAAAGGCTCCGTAGCCGAGCTTGCCGATCCCGGTCATCGACCAGGATTGGCGAGGGCCGAAGATCAGGGCCCCGCGCTCGAAGCCGTCCTGCGCGCCATCGGCGATCAGCATGCCGCTGCCGATCCGATAAGGCTGAAGCCCGCCCGACAGGTCCGCGAAGAAGCCCGATCCCGGCTGCCCGAAGCGCAGGCCGACAAAACCGTTCTCCAGCAGCATCCGGCCCGTGTTGGCGCTATCGAAGATGTCAGAATCGAGGGTTCGGGCGCCCACCGCGCTGACGCCCCCGTGCAGCCGGATGCCCGGGGCCAGCAGATGCTCGAAGCTCAGACTGGGCTTGATATAGGCTTCGCCCCATCCGAACGACGTCTTGAAAGGCGAGCCGGGCGCGAAGACCTTCGAGAGGTCCCAGAAGGCGCGGTTCTCTCCGACGACCTGGAGCCCCGCCTCGATCCCGAGCTTGACATGCCCCGCGGGGACCTCGAACCGCAGCGGATCCTCAGCACGGGTCTGCGCGACGGCCGCCCTATCCGCCGCCGCCAGCACGGCCCCGAGAATGGTGAGCGCGGCGAGGATGCGTCGGATCGCGGGCGGGGGAGGATGTGTCTGCAACGTTACCTCAGCAAACTCGTTTGATCGCCGCAGAGACCGAACCACGATCCTCGCGGCTGCCCGCGTGACACCCCGGCTGGGTGCGGCCGCCGTCGGGGCCGCCAGCATCATCGCGGCTGCGGGAGCGCAGCGGCTAGCCCTCCGAGCCCCGGACAGCAACGTCACAGACCCTTCGCCGGTCCGAGGATCCGGTTCAGATCGTCCCGCAGGCGCACGGCGCGATCGAGGCCGCGTTGTGAGAGTTCCGCGAGGTCCTGACCGGCAGCGGTGTCGTCCGGCGGACCCACCAGCACCCACGCTGCATCGCTGTTCTGGGTGAGCCAGCCGCGCCTGGCGAGGTCCTGCAGCTTGCGGCGCACCGTCTGCCGCGGCATGTCCGTCACATCCGCGATCCGCGAGGCGGTGATCCCAAAGGGCGTGCCGGGCGTGCGGGCATCCGTTTCCCCCGCCAGGAGGGCCTTGAGGTGGTTCTGGCCGAGGATGGCCAGAACCAGCATGGCGTCGAGATCGCCCCGAAAGGCGCGACGGCAGTCCACCAGATGCTCCGTCAGCATATGCACGAAGGCATATTGGGCGCCGGCCCATTGAGCAGCGGCCGGTTCGGTCTGCGGAACTTTCACGCTGGACAAGCGGTCCCCCTAGCGTGGCCGGAGGTCCCCTCCCTTCTGACGAGGCGGAAACTGCTCCAGTGTCTGATAGTGCTCTCCGAGAATGTCGCGGATTATGCCGCCGAGAAACGCCTTGCGCATCGCCACGAGGTTCGAGCGATGACCGTCGCGCTGCTCGAAGGGGTCCATCCGCAGATTGAAGACCAACGAACTGTCGACAAAGGGATCGAAAAAGCCGCCGCGGGTCTTGAAATGCGACTTCCACGGCCCGAACCGCAGCGCGGTGAGCTGCTGCTCATTGTACATGATGAAATGCTCGCGGCTGGAGGGGGCCTCGCCGCGCCAGTGAGCGAGATTGTCGAGGCCGTCGATCTTGACCTTGTGGCTGTCCTGCAGGTCTTTGCGGACATCCCCGGCACCGGCCGCACGGGCCAGGGTCGTGAACAGATCCATATGGCTCTGGATCCCGTTCGACACCGATCCCGGCTTGATCGCCGCAGGCCAGCGGATCAGCATCGGTGCCCTGACGCCGCCCTCCCAGGTGGTGGCCTTCTCCGAGCGGAACGGCGTGGTCCCGCCATCGGGCCACCAGGCCGCCATCGCGCCATTGTCCGAGGTGAACAGCACGATCGTGTTGTCCCTGACGCCGAGATCGTCGATTTTCCCGAGGATCGCCGAGACTTGCCGGTCCAGCTCGACCATGCCCGCGCCATAGACGTCATCGCCCGATGAATAGGGCTGGGCCAGGAGACGGCTTTCCGGTCGGAGATAGGTGTAGATGTGCATCCGCGAGGGTGCATGCCAGATGAAGAAGGGTTCCTTCGCCTTGGCCGCGTCGTCCATGAAGGACAATGTCCGGGCAAGAAATTCATCGTCGACGGTTTCCATACGCTTGCGCGTCAGTGGCCCGGTATCCGTGCAGCTCTGTTTGCCCCAAGTGCCGAAACGGACATCCGCCGGTGCGGGATTGTCTTGGGCGGTGGACACGCAATCGAGCACGCCGCGTGGGCGGTACCGGTCGTTGAAGCCCTTGTCCTTCGGCCAATCCGGATCCTCTGGCTCGTCCTCCGAATTGAGATGGTAGAGGTTGCCGAAGAACTGATCGAACCCGTGCACGGTCGGGAGATGCTCGTTGCGGTCGCCGAGATGGTTCTTGCCGAACTGCCCGGTGCGGTAGCCGACGCGTTTGAGCACGGTGGCCAAGGTCGGGTCACGCTTGTCGAGTCCCACGGGAGAGCCCGGCAGCCCGACCGTCGTCAGACCCGTCCGGATCGGCATCTGCCCCGTGATGAAGGCGGCCCGACCGGGTGTGCAGGTCGGCTCTGCATAGTGGTCGGTAAACAGCAGGCCTTCCCTGGCAAGGCGATCGATGTTCGGCGTCGGCACCATCATCCCGTGCGAATAGGCGCCGACATTCGTGATGCCGACATCGTCCGGCATGATCATGATGATGTTGGGCCTCGGAGTCTGCTGTGCGAGAACCGGCGCTGCTGCCAAAGCCAGCAGGGCGGCTCCGGCCAGCACGAGGACCTTCGATAACCTATTGTCCATGAGACGTCCCCCTACGTCGTTACAATGACTTCGAAGCGGCTGCGATCAGCTACCCGCGCGCAGCACGGTGCGGAATCCGATATGCGCCGTTGCCGCGTTACGCATCGACCGGCGGTTCGGCGACTGTCAGATAGGCGGTGGCATCGGTGAAGCGCTTCAACCGCGCATTGGCGACTTCATAGTCATCAATCCGGATCGTGGGGACCTCCGCTGACATCGCGGGACGCTCTTCGGGAACGTGTCGGTCTGATCCCATCGGGAGTCGGTGGCCGGCTAGACGGACCAAACCGGCATGGTCAGAACTGCCAAAGCCTTGTGGAAGACTGGCGCAGGTATCGCATCGACATTCTTCAAAGGCCATCGACACGCGGGGCCACAAGCAAATCAACAGGGCGCTTCCTGCCAGGCAGCAGCTCAGCAGCGCCAGACCGATGGTCCTCTTCGTGACGGGTGATTCCTGCTGCCCAGTCAATGCGGGTGTCCCACAAGCCCGATCCGGCTACTGAACCATGAGTATCAGGCCGGGGCGACATCTCAATTGCCGACCTGCTCAAAATGAGCGGTGGTCGCGTCGACGCCGGCAGTGGAGTCTGGCGGCTTGCCCTCACGGGCGGGCCATGGCATCGGTCCGGCCACTTCGAAAGGACCCGTCCCATGGACAAGACCGAACTCGCCAAGCTCGAGGGCTATCTGCGGCGCACCTTCAACAATCACGGCATCAGCGTGCGCGCGCGGATGAAGAAGACCGATTCGGCCGAGGTCTATCTCGCCGACGAGTTCATCGGCATCATCCATGTCGACGACGAGGACGGCGACCGCTCGTTCAACTTCACGATGGCGATCCTGGACGTCGACCTCGAGGATTGATCCTTCCGTCCGGGCTCGCGCCGCCGAGACGGCGCCAGCCCTCGGGTCGGGGATCGGCCCCGCCGCGGCCTCGACTGCGGGGGGAGACCTTACCCGCTCCGTCTTCGCCCGACGATGGATCCCGGATCGGTGCGGCTTCGTCGCTTGTCCGGGATGACGGGGTGTTGCCGCGCGTCGCGGACGACCGTCAGCGGATCAGACCGTCGATGGTGCGGCGGACGCCGCCGAGCATCAGCTCCCAATCGGCGATGATGGCGCGGGGGAAGCGGATGTTCACGTCCATCCCGCGATGGCGGAAGGTGACGCGACAGGGCTCGTCGAGATCGGGCCGTGCGGAATCGGATTTCGTCCCGTCGAGGGGGCAGCGTGCCGCGAAGCCGCGCCCGTCTGGCACCGAGACATAGAGCTCGTCGCCCTGATAGGGCGAGCCTTTGCGGAAACCGCGCACGACCAGCCCGCCGGGGTTGGACCAGACCGTCGGCGTCAGGAATCGGGCATAGACCGAGAGCTGCGTCTGCGGGTCGTTGACCTTGTCGGGCGGGCTCAGCGTGACCAGCAGGCGCTGGCGGTTCTGCAGCGCGGTCGGGCCGGTCTGGGCCGGGCCGAGGCTCGGCCAGTCCAGCCGGAGCCGGACCATGCCGACGAGGCGGCTTGAGTCGTCGGGCTCGGTGCCGGTGAGGTTCTGCGGCACCACCAGCGAGACAGTGCCGATCCGGGCGGGCTGGATCACCGGCTCGAGCGGGACCTCGCGATGGCCGAGATAGAGCGCCAGCCCCGTCGCCAGCGCGCCGAGCAGCATGATCGCGGCGGCCGCCTTGAGCAGCGCGCCATCAGCGCGCGGCAGCGGTGGCGGCGGGCGCTTCAGCCGGGTGCGCACGGCCTCGGCGAGCGCGGCGGCGGCCTGGGCAGGATAGGCCGGCGGCGTCTGATCGAGGGCGGGGCCCTGAGGATGAAAGGCGGTCACGTCCGGTCCCGTCTGGCTGTGACGACACTCAAGCATCCGGCCGTTAACGTGGCGTAAACCATGGCGGTCGCGCCGCGCGCGGCGGCGTTAACCATTGCTTCAGCCTTGTCTTCACACTTTGTAAACCATGAGGCAGTGTCCGGCCGTCGCGACCGCCGGAGCTGCCTTCCTTGACGATCGATCCCGCCGCCGTCGAAGTCCTGAAGGCGCTTTTCATCGGCTTCGCCTTTGCGGGGCTGCTGGCCTCGGCCTTCGAGCTCTTCACCGCGCAGCGCGCCGATTTCCGCCTGCTCCAGGCGGGCGGGCTGTTTGCGGTGGCGAGCGTGCCGGTGGTGGTGTTCAGCGCGCCCTTCCTGATCCTGCGCAACACGGTGCGCGGCCGGCGCATCGAGGGGCGGCCGATCGTGTTCGTGATGATCGCCAGCATGATCGCCTCGGTCTGGAGCATCTTCTCCGGCCGGGTCGTGCTCGACCTGCTGCACGCGCTCGCCCCTTGACGGCGGCGGCGGCCCGCAGCCACTCCTGACGTCGCCCCAACGCGGAAGGACAGCGGCCATGCCTCTCTATGCCCTCGACGGACAATCGCCCGAGACGCCCGGTGACGGGCAATGGTGGCTTGCGCCTGATGCCCATGTGATCGGGCGAGTCCGGCTCGGCGTCGATGTCGGGATCTGGTTCGGCGCCGTGCTGCGCGGCGACAACGAATGGATCGAGATCCGGGCCGGCAGCAACATCCAGGAGGGCTGCGTCCTGCACACCGACATGGGCTTTCCGCTCGTCGTCGGCGAGAACTGCACGATCGGCCATCGCGCGATCCTGCATGGCTGCCTCATTGGCGAGAACAGCCTGGTCGGCATGGGCGCGACGGTGCTGAACGGCGCGAAGATCGGCCGCAACAGCCTCGTCGGCGCCAATGCGCTGGTCACCGAGGGCAAGGAATTCCCGGACCATTCGCTGATCGTCGGGGCGCCGGCCAAGGCCATCCGCACGCTCGACGAGGCCGCGGCCGCCGGTATCACCGCCTCCGCGCGCGGCTATGCCGCCCGCTGGAAGCAGTTCGCCGCGGGGCTCGTGCGCCTCGACTGAACCACCCTTGCGGAAACGAAGCGGGCCGGCTCCTGGGGAAGGAGCCGGCCCTTGGCGAAACCCGGCCTTGGGGACGGGTGGGTGGGGACGTGACCAAGTCTCGCCGCCTCAGGGGAACGGGAGGTCCCGTTCCGATCGTCTTCGGGCCGCCCGCAGGCAGCCGTCGTGACTTGCGTCAGCGCACGGATGCGACCGTGGAGGTCTGCGCGCCGCCGAGAGAGGTCCAGCCCGTGCGCATCTGCGACTCGCGCTTGACATAGACGTAGCCGGTCTGGCTCCAGGGCAGGACGGCGTTGCGCTTGTTGTCGAGGATGAAGTCGCCGCGGTCGGTGCGGATCATCATCACGGCGTGGCCCGCGTTCTCTTCGTCGATCACCACGGTCATCACCATGGCGCGGCGCGGGACGCCGGCCTCGGCCAGGCGCTTGCGCTTCAGCAGCGCGAAATCCTCGCAGTCGCCCTTGCCGTCATCGGGCATGTCCCAGCGATCGACGACACCCCAGTGATCCTCGTCGGTGATCGCCTCGATCTCGCGGTTGATCCGGGTGTTCACCGCCACGATCGTCTTCCAGAGCTTCGGCGTCATCTCGACCGTCTCGGGCTCGCGCAGATCGACCCGGCATTCCGCCGGGGTGCGGCGGCAGAGGTCGTTCCAGGCATAGGGCGCCCTGGCATCGCCGGAGGCCGCCGCCGGCAGGCTGGCGACCGGCACGCCGGCCGTCTGGGCCGCGGCGCCCGATGCCAGGCCGGTCATGAGCAGGCAGGCAAAAGCAGCACCGCGGGTGGTTATGGTCTTTGAAGGCATGTCGTCCCCTTTCTGGTCCCTGGGGAGGACGATGCCGCCGGCTCATGGATTTGACTTGAAATGAAAGCGAACAATTCTAGTGAATTCGCCGATGTTTCCGGGCAACGCAGTTCAGTCTAAATCGTCGGGAAAGCAGTCGTTCGTAAATCGGAGTGATCGATTCAGCGGCTGTTAATTATCAATCAGCCTCTGGTGATGTCTGCTTAACCATGCGCGGCCGGAGCGTGGTCTGGCGGCCGGCAGCTTCGGGGCAGTCGGGAAGACCGGCATCGGCGAAGCGTCGGGCCTCGATCTCGTCGATGTGGGCAAACAGGAAGGCCGGATCGAGGGACTGCAGGGCAGGGCGGCTGGTGAAGCCCCAGGTGACGGCGCCGAAGGCCATCCCGGCGTCGGATGCGGCCTCGAAGTCGCGGATCTCGTCGCCGATACAGAGGCAGTGCCTGTGCTCGACGCCTGCGCGCCTGGCGATCTGGCGGAATTTGCCCGCCTTGCCGAACAGGCCGGCGCCGCAGGCATAGTGGCTGAACAGTCCCGCCGTCTCCGGGCCGAGGGCGCGGCGGATGTTGCGCTCGGTGTTGGAACTGACGATGGCGAGAACGAGGCCTGCCTCGCGCAGGTCGCGCAGCATCGCCTCGCTGCCGGGAAAGATCGGCGCGGGCTCGCCGTCATCCGTGGCGAGGCGGCGCAGGTGGCGGGCGATGAAGGGTAGCTTCCAGGCCGGAATGCCCAAATGGACGAGGAGCTGGCGGGCGCTGAGGCCACGCAGCCGCTCGACTTCGCCCGGCTCGACCCGGCGGAAGCGGTAGCGCGCCGCGACATCGTTCAGAACGCCCGTGAACCACGGGAAGGTGTCCGCCAGCGTTCCGTCGAAGTCGAAGATGATCAGCTTATAGGGCATGCCCGGCCGGCGCAGCGTTTCGGAAGCCACAGGCTATGTCGGCTGCGGTTAGCCGGCGCAAGCAGGGTTCGTGCCGAAGGCGGCGTCGATGGCGGCGGCGCGGTGGTCTTGCGTCAGAGCTCGAGGTTTTCGTCGAGCAGATCGGCCGAGAGGGGGAAGCGGAATTCGGCCGCGTAGCCGCCGTCGAAGCGGCGCACGATCTTGGCGGGCGTCGAGCCGATCCGCAGCGGCGTGTTCATCGGCAGGTCGAGATCGCTGGTGAAGGCGGTGCCGGAGAGCGAGATGTCGATGAGGCGCACGACATGCTCGGTGCCGTCATCGAGTGCCACCACGGCGCGCGGATTGCGCGGCACGATGCGCTCGTGGCGGCGATCCTCGGGCAGGCCGAGCTCCTCGCGATTGGCGAGCCAGGTCAACTGGGCGGTGAATTTCTCGCGCTTGCGGCTGGTCGCGGTGATCGTCATCGCGAAGCCTTCCATCGTGGTGCGCACACAGGTGCCCTCGATGCGGCCGAGATGTTCGAGATAGACGATGACGCGGTCGCCGGGGTTGGCCCGGGCCGGAGCGGCGAGATGCACGCCGCCCGGCGAGATGTCGATCGACTGACAGGGATATTCCATGCGGTTGGGCAGCATGTAGCGGCCCAGAAGGACCACCTTCATGCGATGATGGCGCCTGCGCTCGGCAGTGCGTGCAGCCGTCCGGGGCGGTTGTAGGGCGCTCAACATCAAAGGGTCAGCCTGCTTTCGGGCCGATCCTATAAGCGATCTGGTTAACGCATGGTGTGTCCGTCAGGCGCGACCGCCCGGAAGGACCATGAATTTCGGGGGGCGCCCCCGTGCCGGCACCGGAGTCGGCTGGCGCGGCGCGAGGCCGGGCCAGAGCATGCGCAGCGAGATCATCCGCATCGACTCGATGGAATCGAGGCCGAGCCATTCCGGGGTTGCCGCGGCCGACAGAGAGCCCAGCATGCGGGCATGAGTGCGGCCGCGATAGCGCAGCGGCAGCAGGAGCAGCTCGAGATAGACCGGTGCGCCAGTGCGGGTTTCGCCGGTCAGGCCCGCGACCGCGCCGGCAGATTCGTCCATCACGGTCTGGGCGAGGCGGCGCATCTCGGCCTGCGACTCGACGTCGGACCAGAGCGCGGTGAAGGCGCGGCCGCGCAGTTCGTGGCCAAGCAGCGCGCAGAGCCGCGTGCCCGCAAGCCTGAAGACAGGCCCGATCGGTTCATTCTCCAGGACGAAGGTGTCGGCGAGCGCATGGCGCAGGGCGCCCGGCTCGATCTCGCCACGCTCGGGTGCCGAACGCTCTCCACGGAGAGCGTCCCAGTACTCGAAGACGAGACGCGTGCTTGGGTTCTTCATTCCGGTATCCAGTGCTGCCGGCCGCCGCCACAGCCGACCTGCCGTCCCGCGATGGCGCAGAACCGTCAGGAGGCGGGACGAATCGGCCCTTCGGTCGGCGAAGGACGCAGGCGCCATGCCGTCTTGCCATGCGGGCCGCTCGCTGTTCGGGTAAACGGTGCGTTAGGGTTAACGAGACCTTTCGATTGTGGATAACCCTCTAAAATGATTATCAAATTATCTGTTTTTTGCGGGGTGGTCCGCCCGCAGACGGAGGGGCCGGCGGGGATGTGACCGTGGCGCCGAGCCGCTCGGCTCGCGCCCGATCAGCCGGGGCGAGGGGAGCGGCGCGAGGCCGCTCCCCTTTTTTCATCGCGGCCCGGCGCCCTCGCTTGCCAGCGGCGGCGGCTTCGGCAAGGGTTGGCGCACATGTCCCATCCTGCTCCCGGCCATCCCGCCCCCGTCCAGCGCGAGCCGATCCTTAATCTCCCGGCCGTCATCGTCTGGCTGACCGCGCTCCTCGCCCTGATCCAGGGCGGGCGGGAGCTGCTGTCGGCCTATGACGACTACGTCCTTCTGTCCTGGTTCGCCTTCGTTCCCGCCCGGCTGAGCCTCTGGCTCGCGCCCGAGCGCCTCGAGGAGATGGTCTCGGCCGTGGCGAGTTCGTCGGCGGGGCAGAATGTCGCCGACCGGCTGCAGCTGGTGCGGCTGCTGCTGGCCGATGGCGGGCCGAGGCTCTGGAACCTGCTGACCTACGGCCTGCTGCACGGGTCCTGGGTGCATCTGATCACCAATGTCGTCTGGCTCGCGGCCTTCGGCAGCCCCGTGGCGCGCCGGCTCGGGAGTGGCCGCTTCCTCAGCCTGATGGGCCTGGCGACGATCGGCGGCGCGCTGCTGCACTGGTTCGCGCGCGACCTCGACGTGCTGCCGCTGGTCGGCGCCTCGGCGGCGGTGTCGGGGGCGACGGCCGCGGCGATCCGCTTCGTCTTCGCGGCGGGCCTCCGCTTCGGCTCGCTGGCCGACGATGCGGTGGTGCGGGCGATTCCCGCCGAACCCCTGGGCGAACTCTGGCGCAATTCGCGCGCCATGCTCTTCATCGTCATCTGGTTTGCGACGAACATCCTGTTCGGGTCGGGCCTGGTGCCGATCCTGGGGGAGGAGACCAGCATTGCCTGGGAGGCCCATATCGGCGGGTTCCTCGTCGGACTCCTGCTGTTTCCCTTGTTCGACCGGGGCGCAATACGGCGCTGAGCGCGCTCTGCGCTCGCCTTGCCTGGGCCTGCATCTTCGCCCACACTCCCGTCTCCGCAGCGTTCCCGCGGTCCTGCCGGGTGGTTGGGTTCGGCCCGGATGGCGGGAACAGGACGAATCCGCGCGCCGGGCAACGGCGCCACCGCAAGGAGGACGACGCCATGAATGTCGAGCAGCTTCTGGGGGAAAAGGGACGCGAGGTCATCTCGGTCCAGCCGCATCGCACGCTGGGCGAGGCCGTGAAGACACTGAGCGAGAAGCGGATCGGCGCGGTCGTGGTGATGGGCGCGGACGGGGCGCTCGTCGGCATCCTGTCCGAGCGGGACATCATCCGCGCGCTCGGGGAGAGCGGGGCGGCCGCGCTCGACAGCCCGGTGTCGCGGGCGATGACCGCCAAGGTCGTGACTTGCCGGGTCCAGACCAGCGTCGACGAGCTGATGGAGATCATGACCTCGGGCCGTTTCCGGCATGTGCCGGTGGTGGAGGCTGGCCGCGTCGTCGGCCTCGTCTCGATCGGCGACGTGGTCAAGCACCGCGTTGCGGCGATCGAGGCCGAGAGCCGGGCGATGCGCGACTACATCGCCATGGCCTGAGGCGGCTTTCGCCTCAAGGCGAGAGACGGCTGCCGGCGATGGCCGTCTCGATGTCGTCGAGGCAGCGCAGCGTGGCCTGCCGGCCGAGTTCGATCGTCTCCTGCGCGCGGTGGAAATCAAACAGGCCGGTGCGGCCGAGCTTCGGTCCGACCATCACGTCGGGCGGATCGCCCGCCAGGCGCGAGCGCGAGATCCGGTCCTGCGTGATGTTGAAGGCGTCGATCATCACGCCAGCGAGTCCCGGCCGTGTCTCGCTCTGGCGGCCTACGAGCCCACGAACCCGCCTGGCGGCGCCGGTGATGCCGCCGAGCCAGCGCGAGGTCGGCCGGACGTCGAGCTCGGGCACGATCGCCGGATCCGGGTCGGCGCTGTGCTGCTGGATGATCGTGCCGCGGCCGGCGAGATCGCTGTTCAGGTTGACGCAGATCACGATGTCGGCGCCGAGCGCGCGGGCGGCCGTCACCGGGACGGGATTGACCAGCGCCCCGTCCATCAGCCAGCGGCCGCCAAGCTTCACCGGATCGAACACGCCGGGCAGGGCATAGGAGGCCCCGAGCGCGTCGACCAGCGTGCCCTGCGTCAGCCAGATCTCGTGGCCGGTGCCGAGCTCGGTGGCGATCGCGACGAAACGCGTCGAGAGGTCCTCGATTCGCAGGCCCGTCAGATCGCGTTCCAGCAGCCGCTTGAGCCGCCCGCCGCCGATCAACCCGGCGCCGCCGATGTGAAAATCCATCAGGCCCACGACCCGGCGCTTGGTCAGGCCGGTGGCGAAATCGGTCAGCTCGGACAGCTTGCCGGCGGCGAAGCAGCCGCCGACGACGGCCCCGATCGAGGTGCCGGCGATGACGTCCGGCTGCATCCCCGCCTCGGTCAGGACCTGCAGCACGCCGATATGGGCCCAGCCGCGCGCGGCGCCGCCCCCGAGGGCGAGGCCGATCTTCGGCCGGCCGTTCGGACCGGCCTTCGGCATGCTGGCATCGTTCATGGGTCGGATCCCTCCACCCTCGCCCCGGCGACGGTGAGGCAAATCGCCTGCCAGTGCTTCGTGTCCGCCGCGTGACGGCGATGCCATGCCGGCGGCCCCAGCATGACGAAACCGCCAGCCGCATCGGGGGCGACGGCTCAGACGAAGCGCAGCGGGGCGTCGGCCTCCTGGCGCAACGGCTGCACCCGGTAGAAGCAGGAGCGGCGCCCTGTGTGGCAGCAGCCGCCATCGCCGGCGACCTGGACCTTCAGCCAGAGCGCGTCCTGGTCGCAATCCACGCGCATCTCGACGATGGTCTGGATCTGGCCGGAGGTCGCGCCCTTGTGCCACAGCTCGCCGCGTGAGCGCGACCAGTACCAGGCCTCGCCGGTCTCGATCGAACGCGCCAGCGCCTGCGCGTTCATATGCGCGACCATGAGCAGTTCGCCGGTGGCCGCATCGGTGGTGACGCAGGTCACGAGCCCGTTGGCGTCGAAGCGCGGGGCGAAGGTGGTGCCCTCCTCGAGGGCCTGCTTGGTATCGAGGACGGGGAAAGCGTTCATCGGTGTCTCATTCGGCGGGTGTTGCGTGTCATCAGGCGGTCGTGGTCGGCGAGGCGGGGACGCGGGCGCCAAGGCTCAGGCTGCGGTCTCCCTGAGCGCGTCCTCGAACAGGCTTGGATTGTTCAGCGTCCGTGCCAGAATGAGCGCTCCCTCAAGACGCGCCAGCAAGGCCGCCGGGTTCTGGCTGCCTCGCGACGCCTTGGGCGCCGCATCGAGATAATCCAGGATCATCTGGAAAAATGCAGCCACGGTCGTGGCGACTTGCGTCGGCAAAGCGTCGCGTTGCGAACCAAACAACCCGCAAAGACACATCCGGTCCTCGATCAGCAGGGCATCGCGAAACAGGGCTGCGACGCGCTCCGGGCCTTCGCCGGGCGCCAGGGTCCGGGGATCGCCCAGCCGGTCGACCGCCCGCACGGTATAGCGTCGCGCCAAGGCTTCGCAGAGGTCGCTCTTGGTCGGGAAATGGTAATGCACGCTCGAGCTTTTGATGCCGACGTCGTCAGCGACGTCGCGAAAGCTGAAGCCGTGATAGCCGGTCATCCGCGCCCGTTTCTCGGCAGCGTCCAGAATCTGTTCGCGCGCGGATGTCTCGATCATGTCAGCCTCTCTATCAGTCGATAGATAAGGCTTGACGCGCATGATCTCAACTGTCTAGGCTTGGATGTCTATCTATCGATAGATAGATTCATCAAAGGAGTTTTTCATGGGACGTTCGTTGAGCCTGGTCGTTGGCGGGTCATCCGGAATGGGCCTCGCGACGGCAACGCTGCTCGCTGCCGAGGGCAGAACCATCGCCCTCGTTGGCCGTGATCCCGCCAAGCTCGCGATCGCGCGAAAGCAAATCGAAAAGGACAGCGGTGGCGCCGTCGAAACGATCGAAGCGGACCTTTACGATGCCGCTGCCGTGGATGGACTGATCCGCCGGATTGATGGCGACGGACGCCATATCGATCAGTTGGTCAATGCTGCCGGCTATTTCTTCCCGAAGCCGTTCCTGGAGCATACCGGCGCGGATTTCGACCGCTATCACGCGCTCAACAGGGCGTTCTATTTCGTGACGCAGGCGGTGGCCCGCAACATGGCGTCTCATGGAGGCGGTGCGATCGTCATGATCGGCTCGATGTGGGCGCGACAGGCCGTCAAGGCCACGCCGTCCTCAGCCTATTCTATGGCGAAGGCGGGCCTCCACGCCCTGACGCAGCATCTCGCGATGGAACTGGCGGGTCTGAACATCCGGGTAAACGCGGTCTCGCCGGCGGTCGTCGTCACGCCCATCTACGGTGCTTTCATCGAGCCCGAAGCGATCGAGGCGACGTTGACGGGCGGCTTCGATGCGTTCCATCCGATTGGCCGGGTCGGTCGGGCGGCCGACGTCGCGGCCCATATCGCGTTTCTGCTGTCGGAGCGGGCTGGCTGGACGACGGGCGCGATCCACGACGTCGATGGCGGCGTGATGGCTGGCCGCAACTAGGGGGTTGAACGGCAGGCGCGCGGTGGTGCCGCGCGCCTGCTCGTCAGAGGCCCGGCGACTTCACCATGGTGAAGAAGCGCACCTGCTCGGACGGTTCGTTGAACAGGCCGGTGTAGCGGGTCGTCATGGTCGAGGAGCCCTGCTTCTGCACGCCGCGCATCGAGGTCGATCACATCCGCGATCTGGGCCGTCATGGTTTCCTGCGTCTGCAGCCGGCGCGCATAGACATCGACGACGCGGGCGAGCTTGGACAGGCCGACGACGCCCTTGGCCGGGTAATAGCCGATATGAGCCTTGCCGACGAAGGGCACCATGTGGTGCTCGCAATGGGAGTAGAACGGGATGTCGCGCACGAGAACCATGTCGCGATAGCCCTCGACCTCCTCGAAGACCCGGTCGAGGATCTCGGCTGCATCCTCCTCATAGCCCTTGTAGAATTCCTTGTAGGCCTTGGCCACGCGCCGCGGCGTGTCCTGGAGACCTTCGCGGGACGGGTCGTCCCCGGCCCAGAGAAGGAGGGTCCGCACGGCCTCCTCCGCCTGGTCCTGCGTCGGCTGGCGGGGCGCGACCGTGGATGCTCTCCCACTGAGCGAGCATCGACCCTATATTGGCGTCGGGCGCCGGTCACTCCAGAGCCGGTGGAGAGCACGATATGTTGAGCGACGTCTACAACAAGCGCATCCTCGAACTCGCCGCGAACATCCCGCTGCTGGACCGCCTCCCGCAGCCGGACGCGACGGCCAAGGCGCACTCGCGCCTCTGCGGCTCGACCGTGACCGTCGATCTCACCATGGAGGGCGATGTCGTCACCGGTTTCGGGCATGAGGTGAAGGCCTGCGCGCTCGGGCAGGCCTCGTCCTCGATCATGGCGCGGCATGTGGTGGGTTCGACGGCGGAGGAGTTGCGCCGGGTCCGCGAGCAGGCCCGCGCCATCCTCAAGGACCAGGCCGAGCCGCCCGAGGGGAAATGGGCCGATCTCTCGGTGCTGGTGCCGGTGCGCGACTACAAGGCGCGCCACGCCTCGACGATGCTGACCTTCGATGCGGTGGTCGAGGCGATCGGCCAGATCGAGCAGCGGCGCCAGGCCGCGGCGGTCGCGTGAGCGGCAGCGCGCCGGCTCACTTCAGGCCG
>NCCO01000057.1 GCA_002279705.1 Allobosea sp. 12-68-7 | reverse complement strand
GTTCCCTCCCAACCTTAATGCGATGAACGGAATAGCTCATCAAAAAAAGGTTTTTTTTGCCTTCGTACAGAGTGTGAATCAGCGAGGCATCGTCATATGAAATAACCCACCGAAATGCCGAGCACGCATTTAGAAACGTGGCTAAGCGGGCATGCTGTTCATCACGAAAATACTTTGAGTACAAAAGTTTGCCCTTTTCATGGTACGGGGGATCTAAGTATACCAGCGTCTGTTTTAACGGCCATTTTTTTCCCGCCACAGCCTCCTCAAGTAAATCCACTGCGTCACGCTTTGAAACTGAAATTCGCTCACGATAGAGTGCGATCTTTTCAACTTTTTTGCAAAGCTCCTTTCTGTTAAAACGTGCGTCTATTAAATAGTTTCCATCTTGGTTGACGCCTCCAATGGGCCCTGCATTAAGGACGCCTGAACGGTTGGTTCTATTGAGGTAAAATGTAGCAAAGCCGATTTCCAACCTGCTTTTCCCTTTTTGGTTTTGAAGGATTTCTTTTTGAATTCTCCATGCATCAACGGTTAAGGGTGTCTTTTCAATCAAACGCACAAACGCTTCCGAGTCGTCTAACACCGATTTCCAAAAACTGAAAATTCTAGGGTCAATATCGTTTAGATGAATTTGTCCTACATGCTCACTAAACAATAGTCGAAGCGCAGCCCCTGCCCCTCCTGCAAAGGGTTCAACATATAGTCCGCCCTCGAGTCTATTGAGTGTAGTTGTCTCCGATAGAAAGTCGGTCAAAAAGCTTTTCCCTCCCGGATATCTTAACGGGCTCGGGTGATTATCATTGCTCATGCCAGAATTTCTCTAAAATACTCCTGAAGATTCTGCCATGTGGCGCGAAGGCGGGCATCAGTGGGATGGTATGTCGTGTTATGAGTTGAGAGGTTGAGGCCAAAGAGCTCTTGCTCCTCTTGAATAACCTTATTTAGAGCTTTTACCGTGTGGTGATTTGAGAGCAGTTTGCGTTGTGCATCCCCTAGTCTGTGCATCATTGCGTTCAAATTGGGACTCCAATCGGGCTCCGCTTTGATGTGGCGCTCCGGTAAGCGCGTAGAATTCTTTTTTTGTATATCGGCGAGGTATTCGGCATGCAATGCCTTCACTTCTCCTTTGGCTTCCAAAAAGCAGTAGGCACTAATTTCCAAAAGGCAGCGTAAAGCCAAGGCGCAGCTATTGGGGAATCTCGATGGTGACAAAGACTTCAGTTCCTTCACCAATTTCTTCACTCGGTCATTCTGCGAACGACAGGGAAAGCTTGCAGGGATCAGTCCGACACCTCCTGTATTGGAAGACCGTGGCTTCTTTGATTTCTTCTGTGGCGAAGGCGGTTTTGGGACTTCGTTTGTTTCAAAGCTTCCTGAATCAAACTGTCCTTTTGCCAACTTATCCGGCTTTTCTGAGCTTTTGAATCTGTCGAGATACTTCTCGATTTCCTTTTGACTGTTCAGAGTGCGGGAGTCTTCTTTTTTTCGAGCGATGTCGGTTACCAATCGAGTGAAACCCTTCTTAAATTCTTCTGCTTTGATTGTGCCCCGAATGATGCCATCGGAGCTCATATCGATGCCAAAGAAAGCCCTTCCTGCAGGTGTCTCGAAGACACGCTTCAGGGTGGTCAGATTGAATTGGCGAGGGTCCTGGACAATATCAGCAACGTCCGCTGGCAGGTCTAAGCGGCAAGCCATTCGGTAGAGATTGTGGCTATGCAGGGCTTCTTTGATATCTGCCACTCTGATCCCAAAGCGTTCAGCCACCTCCTCTATCGTTAGCCCAGCAGCGATGAGGTTACTGTAGAAGTGGGCCTGCATTGCTGGCTCCCATTTGACAATCTGGGTGTCAGTGTGACGTGCGATGATGAGTGGGTATGCGGCTTCTCTAGACGGGGCCAACAGCATGGGCAACTTTCCGAGGGCTTGCGAACTGAAATTCCCGGCAATAGTCCGCATCCGCTTTTCATAACCTTTGGGTGCTAGAGAAGGATTGAGAAGCAGTTTGCAAGCTGTGAGCCGCCGATTGCCTTCCACAACGATCTTTTTTCCGCCTTCCAAAACAGCAATTAAAGGCTCCGAGGGAAAAAATCCCTGAGCCTTGATCTTCTTGCTCAGTTCAAGGACATCTTCATGAAGCGCAATTTCTTCAATGATCTGACGCTCAGTCCGTTTTTCAGTCGTGGGAGCCAATCTTGGATTATGCGGATCGAGGAAAAGGCTGCCGGCACTCGTCGGCTTCTGGAGCCATCCATTGGTTGCTTTCATTCGGGAGAACGGTTGTGACAATCTTTTAGGAAGATTATGCGTGGCAGCTCAGGCGGTCAACTTTTTACCTGCGAGGAAGAAGGCGCATCCTTCCCTCACCGTTGCCCGCCATTCCCTTGCCATTCACAAAGCATCCTCGACGCCAGGCCCAGTCATTCACTGCCAGCGCGCCCCTCTCCCTCAGCGACCCGTATGAGTTATTCTCGCTCACCGTCATGTCAGCCACTCCTCTGCCCCTCTTTAGCCGCTCAAACCCGTCTCGTCTTCCGTGTATTCGGTGTATTCCGTGGTCAATTTTCCGTCCTTTAAAATTCAGCCTCTCGCCCCTTCCCCGCAGGCACCAAAAAATCGGCACCTCCCAAGAGGTGCCGATGTTCACTGGCCGGCTTCCTGCCAGCCCTAACTCCGATCCATCGGAGCAATCAATCAATCAATCATCAATGACCACGCGGCTGATCACGCGATTGTCACCGTCGGTGATGTACTGCACGCTCACCGGATTGCCCACACGCACACGTGCGTTCAGCATGTCCTGGGTGATGACCTTGCCGCTCTTCGTGACATAGACCACTTCCTTGCCATAGCGATACGTCACCGGGCCGGTTTCTTCCTTCACGATGAAGGTCGTTCCTGGCACATACTCGGTCAGAGTCCCGGTGCTGGTCGTCGTCTTCACCGTCGTTTGCGTCGAGCCGGCTGCCTGCCTCACTGGGTTCCGCTCCGTGGTCAATTTTCATGAGATCGGCTCAGGCCTGTTTTGAATAAAGAAATCAGAAGATCCCTCCGGTTCCTGCCTTCCTTATTCCATAAATCCGAGAATCTGTTTCCTGATCAGCGTCTCATCAGCGGTTAAAATCCGGGGCTTTCCTCCCCTCGTGTCGCTGGCAGTCCTGACCAACCACGCTCAACAACGGTAAACCGCCTCCGCTCCCTCTGCCTCTCCGCTCCTCTGCGGCAAAATCGAACCCCCCTGCGGCTTCCCAACAACAGGGTGCCGATCCGACATCTGTGCATTCCGAGCAATCCGTGGTTCAACTCCGATCCTCCTCTGCCTCCGGCCATTCCCCAGCTCCTCTCAGCGCGTCCTCAACACCAGAACCCGCGACCGTCTTCCGTATATTCAGGGGTCAATTTTCAGGAGACAGACTCAGGCCTGTTTTGAATAAAGAAATCAGAAGATCCCTCCGGTTCCTGCCTTCCTGCCTTCCTGCCTTCCTTATTCCAGAAATCCGGGAATCAGTTTCCTGATCAGCCTCTCATCATCAGTGCAAGTCAGTGTCAGTCAGTGGTTCAAATCCTCCCCCTCTGTAACTTTAAACTCCGCTTCCTCGCCTCCTCTCCCTCACCATCTCCGCAATCTCCTCCGGCGTCGCATACGGCGGCGGGTCGAACGCGGTGGCAGAGGCCCGGCTCTTGCAGCCAAGCCCATGGAGCTTGCCCATCTGTTTCAGCGCCTTAAGGCGGACCGACAGCATCGGCAGCACCGTCGGCAGCGGAGCAGCCCCGTCACCACCCTCGTTCCCGCCCTCCGCCTTCGGCGGCGTCACCTCAGCATACGTCGCCACCACCGTCTCCCACAGCGCCAAACTGACCCGCTCCCTCATCGCCCCAAAATCCGCCTCCGACCTCGGAGCCAGTCGCAACGGGTTCGCCCCCGTCCGCACCGCCAGCAGCGGAAAAACCCTCTCCGGCTTGGGAGCCAGCGCCGCGCGTGCCGCACAGCTTTGCCACCAGTGCTCCTGCACCACCCCCAGGCCCAACCTCAGCACCTTCGCCACCTTCCGCAGCGCCAGCCCCCGGCGCTCATGCAGCTCAAACACCAGCTCCCTCCCCGTCATCCCCTTCCCCCGCGCCCGCCGCAGCGCTCGAGCCCCTGCTGCCGGCCACGATCGCGCGCCCCTTCGCGCGCTACAGCCATGGCATCGCCGTGCCGGCCGGCCATCGGCTCGTCGCCTGCTCGGGCCAACTGGGCATGGCCCGCGACGGCTCGATCCCCGAGGATGTCCGGGCGCAGGCCGATCTCTGCTTTTCCAACATCGCCGCGATCCTCGCCGAGGCCGGCATGACGCTCGCCGACATCGTGCGCCTCAACGCCTATGTCACCGACCGCGCCCATATGAAGGGCTATATGGAGTCGCGCGATGCCCATGTCGGCGCGCCCCCGCCCGCCTCGACACTGATGATCGTCTCGGGCTTCACCCTGCCGGCCTTCAAGGTCGAGATCGAGGTCCTGGCGGCAGCGCTCTAGCCGCCGGTAGGCCCTCAGCCCTTGCGCACCATCAGCACGGCGGCCAGGATCGCGATGCCGCCGAAGGCCTGCGCCGGGGAAGGCTGTTCGCCAAAAAACGCCCAGGCCGCGAGCACCGCGACCAACGCCGGCCACACCATGACGAGCGAGGCCGCGCTGGCGCCGTACTGGCCGAGCGACAGCGTGATCAGACCCTGGCCCAGCGCATGGGAGACGAGGCCGAGCGCGATCACGGCGAGCCAGCCCTGCAGGCTCGAGGGCAGGATCGCCTCGCCCAGCACCAGCGCGGCGACGAGACAGAAGACCGCGCAGATCGCGCTGGAGATCAGGCTGATCCGACCGGCCTCGGCCCGATCCCGGGCGCGGCGCACAGCCATGATGTAGGCGGCATAGGACAGGGCGGCACCGACCGCCAGACTGTCCCCGAACAGGCTGCCGGGGATGGTCGTCGCCGAGCCGGCCAGTTTCGGCAAAACCAGCATCAGCGCGCCGCCGATCGCCAGCGCCAGCGCGCCGAGGATGCGCCGGCTCGGCCGCTCGGCGAACAAGAGCCAGCCGCCCAGCACCACCGCGACCGGCGAGAAAGGCGAGACCGGCGAGCACGATCGGCAGCAACGCAGCGGCGGTCGCGGCCGGCTGGTCGGCGCGACGCCGCTCCAGCCCCGTCCACAGCGCCAGCACCGGCAGGGCGAAGATCATCCGCCAGAACCCGGCTGCGGCGGGCCCGACATCGGCGAAGCGCACGAATACGCCCGAGAAGCCGATGCAGGTCGCCCCCGTGAGCAGCGCGACGAACATCGCGAGCGCTGGCGCGGTCGGGGCTGGCAGGGCGGTCGCCGGGGTGGACATGGGGGAGTCGCTCATGATCTTTGTTTTGCGAATTCGTTCTCGACGAACACGTCCGTCATTGCGAGCGCAGCGAAGCAATCCAGGGGGACGTCGAGCGCTCCGCTCTGGATTGCTTCGCTGCGCTCGCAATGACGATGAGCCTGCACTAACCGTCTTCTATCCATCGGAAAAACGGATTATTCTGATTTAACCATTCTTAAAACCGATCGACAGAGGCGGCACCATGTCCACGCATTTCGATCTGGCGGCGCTCGACATGCTGGTGGCGGTGGTCGAGAGCGGTGGCTTCACCGCAGCCGGCGCGCGGCTCGGGCGCACGCAATCGGCGATGTCCGTCCGCATCCAGGATCTCGAGCATCAGCTCGGCCACCGGCTGCTCGAACGCTCGCGCCGCGGCGTGGTCCCGACGCCGGCCGGCGAGCGGTTGCTCGCCCATGCCAGGCGCCTGCTGGCGATCCAGCGCGAGGCGCTCGACGATCTCGGCGGCTCCAGCGCCTCGGGGCGGCTGCGGATCGGCATTCCCGACGACTATGTCGACGCCTTCCTGCGCCCGCTGATCGCGCGCTTCGCCGCCGAGCACCCGCGGGTCGAGTTGGAGCTGCATTGCGACCTCTCGAAGCGGATCGAACCCGCCGTCGCGGCCGGCGAGTTCGACCTGGCGGTGGTGACGCAGGACCCGCGACGCCCCGTCGGCGAGGTCGTCAGGCGCGAGCCGGTCGTCTGGATCGCGGCCCGCGGGCACCGGCCCGAATTGCAGGAGCCCCTGCCGCTGGCGCTGTTCTCGGAGGGCTGCCGGGTCCGGCCGCGCCTGCTGGCCGCGCTGGCCGAGGCCGGGACCGACCATCGCCTCGTCTTTTCCTGTTCCCACACCTCCGGCCTGCTGTCGGCGGTCGAGGCGGGCTTCTGCGTCACCGCCGTCACCGAGAGCGCCGTGCCGGCCACCGCGCGACGACTCGGCCCGGCGGAGGGCCTGCCGGCACTCTTCGAGCTCTCGGTCGGGCTGATCATGGGCCCGCAGCCGGGGTTGGCGGCGCGCCGCTTTGCGGACGCGCTGCGCGAGGAAATGGCGCCGCCGCGGCTGGCGGCGTGAGGAAACAACACCGTCATGCTCGCCCTCGTGGCGAGCATCCACGTCTTGGTCATGGCGCTCGACGAATGAAGACGTGGATGGTCGGGACAAGCACGACCATGACGATAAGGCAAGCGAATGGGAGCGGCTTCTCATTGCCCTTTCCCCCCGCGAACACTACTGAGAGCCCATGAAATTCCTCGACCAGGCCAAGATCTATGTGAAGGCGGGAGACGGCGGCGCCGGCTGCGTCTCCTTCCGTCGCGAAAAATTCATCGAGTTCGGCGGGCCCAACGGGGGTGACGGCGGGCGCGGCGGCGACATCGTCATCGAATGCGTGCAAGGCCTGAACACCCTGATCGACTTCCGCTTCCAGCAGCATTTCAAGGCGAAGATCGGCGGCCACGGCATGGGGGCCGACCGCCATGGCGCCAATGGCGAGACCAAGGTGCTCAAGGTCCCGCCGGGGACCCAGGTCTTCGACGAGGACGGCGAGACGCTGATCGCCGACCTGACCGAGCCGGGCCAGCGCTTCATCCTGTGCAAGGGCGGCAATGGCGGCTTCGGCAACGCCTATTTCAAGACCTCGACCAATCAGGCGCCGCGCCATGCCAATCCGGGCCTGATCGGCGAGGAGCGCTGGGTCTGGCTGCGGCTGAAGCTGATCGCCGATGCCGGGCTGATCGGCCTGCCCAATGCCGGCAAGTCGACCTTCCTGGCGACCGTGACCGCAGCCAAGCCCAAGATCGCCGACTATCCCTTCACGACCCTGCATCCGGGACTCGGCGTCGTGCGGGTCGATGGACGGGAAATGGTGCTGGCCGATATTCCCGGCCTGATCGAGGGCGCCCATGAGGGCCATGGCCTCGGCGACCGCTTCCTCGGCCATGTCGAGCGCTGCCGCGTTCTGCTCCACCTCGTCGAGGGCACCAGCGAGCACGCCGGCAAGGCCTACAAGACCGTGCGCAACGAGCTCAGCCTCTATGGCGAGGGGCTCGACGAGAAGCCGGAGATCGTGGCGCTGTCGAAGGCCGACGCGCTCTCGCCGGAATTGCTGAAGGAGCAGGTGGCGCGGCTCAAGCGCGCCGCCAAGCGCATGCCGATCGTGCTGTCATCCGCCTCGGGCGAGGGCGTCGAGGCCGCGTTGCGCGCGCTCTTCGGCTATGTCGAGGAGGCCCGCCGGGACGAGGACGCGCAGAATGCCCCCGTCGAGGAGACCGGCTGGCGACCCTGAGGCCGCCAGCCTTATCACTCAGCGGGTGGCGCGGCGCGTCTCGCGCACGACGGTCGGCGCCGCGATGGCTCCGGCCGCCCCGCCCACGACGGCACCGACCGGGCCCGCGACGAGGGCGCCGGTCCCGGCTCCCGCGGCCGCGCCGCCGATGCGCTGCTCTGTGGTGTTGCCGCAGGCGGCGAGCAGGACGGTCGCGGTGGCGACGAAGCCCAGGGTCGAAATCTTCATGGTGTTGGTTCCCCAGCGTGACGATACGACTGGAACGTGCCGCACGGCCCTCGGGTTCCACCCCTCGCGTGCCCTTGCGCAACGGGGACCTGGTTCAGGGCGGCCGCCCTGCGCTTTTCCTGAGGCCGGCGCAGCCTGCGGCCTTGCGATCTCCGCAGAAATCCGTATACAGCCGGCATCGCATCAGTCGTACCATTCGCGTGGTCGATGAGGGCCCGGTTCGGCCCACGTCGCTGATCTCGTTTTGGCAGGTTCCGTTTTGACCGGTTCGCCCCTTTGAAAGAGCGGATCGATGGAGTTGAGATTATGAAGATCCGCAATTCGCTGAAGTCGCTGCGCGCCCGTCACCGCGACAACCAGCTCGTGCGCCGCAAGGGCCGCGTCTATATCATCAACAAGGTCCAGAAGCGCTTCAAGGCGCGCCAGGGTTGAGTCTGCGGCGGGCTTGCGCCCGCCCGGCTGCCCGGCGGACGACGACCAGGCGGGGCGCCCCGGGCGCACCCGCCTTTTTGCGTTTGCGGTCGCCGCTCCGTGAATTGACCTGCGCCCGTCCCCCGCTAGACTGGAGCGATGATGACCGTGCGCAAGCTGACGGCGGCCGCCGTCTTCGCCGCTCTGGCGGCTGCCCCCTCGATCGCCGCCGCCCAGGCGCAACCCTTGCCGCCCCAGCGGCCCGGTGCGGTCGCGCCGGCGGACAAGGACGACAATCCCGCCGCGGCGACGGCCCCCTCGCGCGGGCCGGCCGCGACGCTCGAGCGCCTCTTCGAGCGGCTCGCCGCGGCCCAGTCGCCGGAAGAGGCCAAGGGCATCGCCAATCTGATCCAGCGGCGCTGGGCCCGCTCGGGCTCGGCCACGGCCGATCTCCTGATGACCCGCGCCCAGACCGCGATGAAGGAGAAGCGCCTCGAACTCGCGATCGAGCTGCTCGACCGCGTGATCAGCCTCGATCCCGATTGGGCGGAGGGCTGGAATCAGCGCGCCAATGCGCTGTTCCTGGCCGGGGATTCGATCCGTTCCATGCTCGACATCGGCGAGACGCTGAAGCGCGAGCCGCGCCATTACGGCGCGATGATGGGGCTGGGCACGATCCTGCGGCAGCAGGGCGACGACAAGCGCGCCATGGTCGCCTATCGCCGGGCGCTGGAGATCTATCCGCAGCTCGAGGCCGTCAAGAACGCCGTCGATTCGCTCAAGATCGAGGTCGACGGCCGCGACGCCTGAACCGGCCGCAAATCCGGAGCCGGCCGCGCCGCGTATCCGCATCATGCTGACCCGCTCGCTCCTCATTCTCGCCGCCCTCGCCGTCGCGGGGCTCTGGCTCTGGTCGGAATGGCTGGGCGCCCAGGTCGCCCGGCGCCATCCGCCCGCGGGCAGCTTCGTCTCCTTCGATCAGGGCCGGCTCCACTATCGCGAGCGCCGCGCGGAGGGCGAGGCGAGGGGCACCGTCGTCCTGATCCATGGCGCCTCCTCCAGCCATGCCGACATGCTGGCGACGCTCGGCCCCGAACTCGCCCGCTATCGCATCATCGCCTTCGACCGACCGGGCCATGGCTGGAGCGACCGTCTCGAGGGCGATGCGATGGCCGATCCGGCGCGCCAGGCCGCGGCGCTGATGCGGGGCATCGATGCCGTCGTCCCCGAGCGCTTCGTCCTCATCGCCCACTCGCTCGGCGGCGCCTCGGCGACCCGGATCGCGCTGGAGCGTCCCGACCGCCTGCACGGGCTCGTCCTGCTCGGCGCCGTCACCCATCCCTGGCCGGGCGGCATTTCCTGGTATCATCATCCTACGACCTGGCCCCTGGTCGGCCCGCTCTTCACCCGGCTCGTCGGCGTCCCGGCCGCGAGCACCCTGCTGGACGCGGGGGCCGAGAGCGTCTTCGCGCCGCGGCCAGTGACGCCGGGCTACCTCGCCGCCGCGCAGATCGAGCTGCTGCTGCGGCCCGAGACCTTCCGCGCGAACTCTCAGGACATCGCCGCGACGCTGGATTTCGTCACGGCCCAGGCGCCGCTCTACCGCGGCATGACGGTGCCCGTCATCGCCATCACCGGCGACAGCGACAGCATCGTCTCCCCGGTCATCCACTCGGCGACGATCGCCCGGCAGGCGCCGCAGGGTCGCTTCGTCCTGCTGCCCGGTGTCGGCCACATGCCGCATCACGCCGCGCCCGAAATCGTCGCCGCCGCCGTCGATGAACTGGCGGGTCGCCGCTCGAATCTGGCGAGCCTCGCGGGTGCCGCCGCCCGGCGCGACTAAAGGTATAAGACTTTTGTCGCGCTTTCCGAGGGTCGGGGATTCCGCCACCTTACCCTGCGCTTTAGTTCAAACTTGACGTAACGACGCCAGCCCTTCGTCCACCGTGGCGCGGGGCCAGAGACGTATTGACACGTCACAAACGGGGGAACGTCCATGCCACCAGATGACAAGGTCAAGGCCCATTGGGCCGAGACCCAGCGCCTGACCTACATCATGCTCGGGATCTGGGCCTTTTTCGCATTCTTCATCCACATGTTCTCGCCCGTGCTCAACGGCGTGAAGATCGCCGGCTTCCCGATGGGCTTCTACATGGCCGCCCAAGGCTCCCTGATCGTATTCGTTGCCCAGCTTTTCTGGTTCGCCAAGGCCCAGGACAAGGTGGACCGCAAGTACGGCATGGCCGAAGACGATTGAGGGGAACAGATCCATGTCCGCAGGAGCTCAAAAGAGCGACTTCACCTCGAATCTAGGCCGGATCTACGGCATCTATACGGGTGGTTTCGTCGCCTTCGTCGTCTTTATCGGCGTTCTCGAACGCGCTGGCGTTCCCAACCACATTCTCGGCTATCTCTTCGTCGCCTTCACCATCGGCGTCTATGCCGCGATCGGCATCATGTCGCGCACCATGCAGGTCGACGAATACTACGTCGCCGGCCGCAAGGTGCCGTCCTTCTACAACGGCATGGCCACGGCGGCGGACTGGATGTCGGCGGCCTCCTTCATCGGCATGGCCGGCACGCTCTACCTGCTCGGCTATGACGGCCTCGCCTTCATCCTCGGCTGGACCGGCGGTTACGTGCTGGTGGCGACGCTGATCGCGCCCTATCTGCGCAAGTTCGGCTGCTACACGGTACCGGACTTCCTGGCCTTCCGCTTCGGTGGCAATGCGGCGCGCATCGCCGGCATCGTCGTTCTGATGAGCTGCTCCTTCACCTATGTGGTGGCGCAGATCGTCGGCACCGGCCTGATCGGCGCGCGCCTGCTCGGGATGAGCTTCGAAGTCGCCGTCTTCGTCGGCCTCGTCGGCATCCTGGTCTGCTCCATGCTCGGCGGCATGCGCGCCGTCACCTGGACGCAGGTCGCGCAGTACATCGTGCTGATCGTCGCCTATCTCGTCCCGGTCGTGATCCTCTCGACCCAGAAGTTCGGCATTCCGATCCCGCAGCTCACCTACGGCACGGTTCTCTCCGAGATCCAGATCAAGGAAGCGGCGCTCGGTGTCTCGGCGGCGGCCTCTCACTCCATGCCCTTCGCCCGCTACGACCCCCTGAACTTCTTCGCCCTCGTGCTCTGCCTGATGGTCGGCACGGCCTCGCTGCCCCACGTCCTGATGCGCTATTTCACCACGCCTTCCGTGCGTGAAGCGCGCTCCTCCGTGGCCTGGACGCTGCTGTTCATCTTCATCCTCTACTTCACGGCGCCGGCCTATGCCGCCTTCGCGAAACTCGAAGTGTTCACCAACGTCATCGGCAAGCCGCTGGGCGAACTGCCGGGCTGGCTCTACAGCTACGGCAAGATCGGCCTGATTCAGGTCTGCGGCACCAACGCCGTCGATCTGGCGACCATCACCGCCGCCTGCGGCAAGATCGCCGGCCATACCGGCATCCTGCAACTCGCCAACTTCACCATCCAGGCGGACGCGATCGTCATCGCCACGCCGGAAATCGCGGGCCTGCCCTATGTCGTCTCCGGCCTCGTCGCCGCCGGCGGCCTGGCGGCGGCGCTCTCGACCGCCGACGGCCTGCTGCTGGCGATCGCGAACGCGCTCTCGCATGACGTCTATGCCAGGATGATCAACAAGAACGCGCCGGTGGCGAGGAAACTCATCATCGCCCGCGTCATCCTCATCATCGTCGCGCTGATCGCCGCCTGGGTCGCTGCGCAGCGCCCGGCCGACATCGTCGCGATGGTCGCCTGGGCCTTCTCGCTGGCCGCGGCGGGGCTGTTCCCGGCTCTGGTCATGGGTATCTGGTCGAAGAAGACCACCGCGGCCGCGGCCGTGGCGGGCATCTGGGCCGGCTTCCTGGCGACGCTGACCTATCTCGTCGTGACCCGCTACTTCCCGGGCTTCGGCGTCAACGTGCTCGGCATGTATTCGAACGTCCACCCGATCACCGGGGCGGCGCTCGTCGACATCGCCAAGCTCAAGGCCGAGCAGCCGCAGATCTTCGAGCAGGGCTGGGTGGCGATCAACCATCCGCTCGCCTCGCGGGTCGGCTACTTCAACGTCGCCAACATCTCGGCCGGCCTGTTCGGCATGCCGATCGGCTTCCTGACGATGTTCATCGTCTCGAAGTTCACCACGGCGCCGAACAAGGAACTGCAGGACTTCATCGACCAGATCCGTCAGCCGCGCGGCGCGGCGGTGATGATCGAGAAGTGAGCCCGAGGCTGCGGGCGCCCGCAGCCTCTCCTCTTCGGGGGCGGACCATGGTCCGCCCCTTTTTTCATGACGGCGCGAATCGCAGGCTTGCCTGCCCTGCCAATGTCGGGCACAGGCAGAGCCGATCTCGACACAGCAAGGACCCATCCTGAATGGCCGATGTCGACAGCCAGGGCCTGTTCTGGCTCTATCAGGCTCCCAATCTCGCACTCGCGGCGCTGATGTACACGCTGCTGGGCCGTTTTCTGCTGTCGCTCGTCTTCCCGCCCGACAGCGAGAAGGTGATCTGGAAGACCTTCCGGCAGATCACCCAGCCCGCGATCGCCGCCGTCAAGATCGTCACGCCCGGCGCGGTTCATGAGCGCATCGTCATCCTGCTCGCCTTCGTCTGGCTGCTCTTCATCCGCATGCTGCTCTTCATCGGCTTCGCCGCCGCGGGCTGGCTGCCGACGATCGTCGCGGTGCCCAAGCCATGACCGACGATCGCGAGGACATTCTCCGCCGGGACGGCATCACCATCGGCATCGCCGGGATGTCGCTGCTCAACGGCATGCATTTCTCGGCCTATTTCGATCCCGTCTTCATCCTGATGAAGCAGTTCGCGCCGGGCTTCTTCATCTCGTCGCCGCTGCTGATCTTCTACTTCACCTCGCTCTTCATCTCGGCCCTGACGCTCGCCATCGGCGGCATCCCGGCCGCGATCTACGAGCGCGGCAAGGGTCTGGAGACCAGCAACGCGACCTCGATGTGGATTTGGCTCGGCGGCATCCTGCTGCTGACGATCCCGACCCTGCTGCAGATGACGGCGCGCCCGGCCTGAACCAGCAGCGCGCGCGCCGCGCTCACACGATTTTGTGATTCTCGCCGGGCCCCGGCCGCTTTAGCCTTTTCCCAAACGGAAGGGCCCAGGCATGGATCCGGCGCGCGTGCGCGAACTGGCACTGTTGTCCGTCTCTCGCGGCTGCGGCTTCGCCGGCCTCGCGATCATCTGTTTCATGGTCGGGCTGGCGGGTTATCCGCGCGTCGCAATGGAAAGTGGCGCCATCCTGATGATGGCAACGGCCGCGCTTCTCCTGCTCAAGGGCGATGCCTCGACCAGCAAGCCCTATAAACGCACTGAACTCTGGATCCTGCTGTCGGAAGAGGAGCGGCCCCGAGCCGATTACGCACAGCAGCTCATCGGCCGCACCCTGCAGCAGGTCTATCGCCGGTTCGCGGTCTATTTCGGCGCCGGCGGCGTGCTCTGCTTCCTCGGCTCCTTCGTGCTGCCGGGCTGACCGCTCAAGCCTTCTCGACATGCTCCTTCGCCACGAAGGCGATGCGCACCATGTTGGTCGCGCCCGGCGTCCCGAACGGCACGCCGGCGACGACGACGATGCGGTCACCCAGCTTGGCGAATTTCTCGCGCACGGCGAATTTGCAGGCGCGCGAGGCCATGTCGTCGATGTCGCTGGCATCCTTCGTCACCACCGAGTGCACCCCCCAGACCAGGGTCAGCTGGCGCGCCGTGGCACGGTTGGGGGTCAGCGCGATGACGGTCGAGTTGGGCCGCTCGCGCGCCAGGCGAAAGGCGGTCGAGCCCGACGAGGTCCAGGCCGCGACGACCTTGAGGTTGAGCGTATCGGCGATCTCGTGTGAGGCC
Source organism: Allobosea sp. 12-68-7 (assembly GCA_002279705.1). Taxonomy (GTDB): domain Bacteria; phylum Pseudomonadota; class Alphaproteobacteria; order Rhizobiales; family Beijerinckiaceae; genus Allobosea. The sequence goes on along the minus strand of NCCO01000057.1, from coordinate 9,393 downwards.
TTGGCGATGGCGTCGGCGCCGGTCGCCTCCGGCTCGGCGCGCTGCGCCTCGAGGATCGAGCGATAGACCGATTCGCTTTCGACCTCCTCGGCGATGCGGTTCATCATCGTGACCGCCTCGATCGGGAACTGGCCGGCCGCGCTCTCGGCCGAGAGCATCACCGCATCGGCGCCCTCGAAGACGGCGGTGGCGACGTCGGAGACCTCGGCGCGCGTCGGCACCGGGCTGGTGATCATGCTCTCCAGCATCTGCGTCGCGACGACGACGGGCTTGCCCATGCGGCGGCACATCCGCGTGATGCGCTTCTGCGTGCCCGGAACCTTCTCCAGCGGCATCTCGACACCGAGATCGCCGCGCGCGACCATGATCGCATCCGACGCGTCGATGATCTCCTGCAGCCGCAGCAGCGCCTGCGGCTTCTCGATCTTGGCCAGCGCCAGCGCCCGCCCGCGCACGATCTTGCGCAGATCGGCCATGTCTTCGGGCCGCTGCACGAAGGACAAAGCGATCCAGTCGACGCCGGCCTCGGCCGCGGCTTCCGCGTCGGAGCGGTCCTTGTCGGTCATCGCCGAGACGGCGATGGTCGTGTCCGGCAGGCTGACGCCCTTGCGCGAGGACAACCGGCCGCCGACGACGACCCGCGTCACCGCCTGCTTCTCGCTCGCCTTCTCGACCACGAGGCGCAGCTTGCCGTCGTCGAGGATCAGCGTGTGCCCGGGCTCGAGCGCGCTCAGGATCTCGGGATGGGGCAGATGCACGCGCTTGCCCGTACCGGGAGCGGGGTCGGAATCGAGGGTGAAGCGCGCACCGTTCTCCAGCGTCACCCCGCCATCGCCGCCGAAGGCACCGACGCGCAGCTTCGGGCCCTGGAGATCGGCGAGGATGCCGACCGGGCGGCGGAACTGCGATTCCAGCGCGCGCAGCATTGCCACCTTCTCGGGCAAGGTCTCGCGCTGGGTGTGGCTCATATTGATGCGGAAGACGTCGACACCGGCCTGGAACAGCTTCGCGCACATCTCCGGCGTCGACGACGCGGGCCCCAGCGTCGCGATGATCTTGATTCGGCGCTCGCGCTTCATGACGGGTTTCCTCAGGGCCGGGCGGGCGCGCCGCCGGTGGTGTCGGTGAGCTGGATCGTCCAGCTCTTCTGTTCGCCGGTGTCGACCTCGAAGAAGCCGGCGCGCTCATAGCCGCGCGCCAGACAGTCTTCTATGCCGCGAATGGTGAATTCCTTGTTGCGCGTGCACATGACGGATTTGCCGGTCCACTCGCCGCCGCGGTCGTAGTCGACCGCATGGACATAGTAGAACCGCGCCGCCAGCGTGCCGCGCAGCAGGGTTTCGCAGGCCCGCGGCGCGATGTTCCACCAGCCCTCCGTGGTCCAGCCCTGCGCATCGCGATAGCCGATCGCGACGCCGACACGGCTGCCCGTGGTGTTGCACATGCGCAGATCCGCCAGCGCGGGCGCCGAGCCGGCGAGCAGGGCGCCGGCGACCAGGCCGAGGCGCAGGATCGATGTCGGGTTCCGGTTCATCGCTCAGGGCTCGATCAGGATGACGCGGCAGTCATTGACGTTGGTCAGGGTCGGTCCGGTCCGCAGCAGATCGCCCAGCGGCTCGAAGAAGCCGGTGGAATCGTTCTCGGCGAGGGATCGGGCGGGATCAAGGCCGAGCGCCAGGGCGCGCGCCAGCGTCGTGGCGTCGATGACCGCCCCGGCCGGGTCGCTCGCCTCGCCGCCGCCACCATCGGTGCCGTCGGTGTCCCCGGACAGCGCGACGATGCCGGGCTGACCGCCGAGCGCGATGGCCAGCGCCAGCGCATATTCCTGATTCGGTCCGCCGCGCCCCTGCCCGCGCAGCGTCACCGTCAGCTCGCCACCGGAGAGGATGGCGGCGCGCGTTCCCGCGCGCTTCAGCGCCAGCGCCAGTTCGGCATGACGCGCCGCGACGTCGCGCGCCTCGCCCTCCAGATCGGCGCCGAGATCATGGACCTCGTAACCGGCCGCGACGGCCACCGCATGGGCGGCGGCGATGGCCTCGGCTGGCCGGGCGATGATGCGGAACGCGCTGCGGGCGAAGGCCGGGTGGCCGGGCTTGGGCGTCTCGCTCGCCTCGTCGTCGAGCAGCGCCCTCGCCGCCGCCGGCAGGTCGAGGCGATAGCGCGCGACGATCGCCCGCGCCTGCGCCAGCGTCGTCGGGTCGGGCACCGTCGGCCCCGAGGCGATCGCCGTCGGCTCGTCGGCCGGCACGTCGGAGATGGCGAGCGTCAAGAGCCGCGCCGGTGCTGAGGCCAGCGCCAGCCGCCCGCCCTTGATCCGCGACAGCCGCTTGCGGACGATGTTCATCTCGCCGATCGGCGCGCCCGAGCGCAACAGCGCCTTGTTGACCGCCTGCTTCTCGGCCAGCGTCAGCGCGCCGGCCGGCGCGACCCAATTCGCCGAGCCGCCGCCCGAAAGCAGGACCAGCACCAAATCGTCGGCCGTGGCGGAGGATGCCAGGTCCAGCGCGCGGGCGGCGCTGTCGATGCTGCCCTGGTCGGGAACGGGATGGCCGGCGGCGACCATCGGGATATGGCGGGTGGTGGTCTCGTAGCCGTGGCGCGCGACCGCGTGGCCGAGCAGGCGCTCCGGCGGAACGCCGCCATCGAGATAATGCGCCTCGGCCAGCGCGGTCATGCTGCCGGCCGCCTTGCCGGCCGCCAGCAGGATCAGCCGGCCCGTCGCGGGCATGGGCGGCAGATGCGCCGGCAGGCAGCCGGACGGGTGCGCCCGCGCCACCGCCGCGTCGAAGACCGCGCGTGCGATCGCGCGCATCCGCTCCAGTTGATCGCCGGCTCGCTGCAAGGCCGCCTCATCTCCTCCCCGATCGCGCGCGCCATGAGTCGCAAGCCCGGCGTCGTTGCCGATTCTTTTAAGTGCGAGGCGGGCCCTCGTCATCAGGGTTTTGCGGCAATAATCATACTTATCGATCGCGTCCGGAGCTTGCGCCGCGCGGGCAATGGCAACGGGCTGTTGAGAGCGGCCCGCGCCACGCCGCCGCTGGCTTGACGCCGGGGGGCGCGCGGTGCGAACCCTCCGGCCAAATCTCCCCATCACCGAGAAGGACATTCAGATGGACGATCCGATCGCGGGCGACCAGCTCAAGAGCATCGTGGAGCGCATCGAGCGTCTCGAGGAAGAGAAGAAGACCATCGCCGACGACATCAAGGAGGTCTATGCCGAGGCCAAGGGCAACGGCTACGACGTCAAGGTGCTCAGGAAGGTCATCGCCATCCGCAAGCGCGACGCCAATGAGCGCGCCGAGGAGGAGGCGATCCTCGATCTCTACCTCCAGGCCGTCGGCGAGAGCGCCTGAGCGACCAGCGACATGAGAGTCGAAACGCCCGCCCCGGTCTCCCGGGGCGGGCGTTCCGCGTTTTGAAAGCCGGCGCGGAGGCGGACAGCCTCAGCCCTTCGAGACGGCGACCTTGCGCAGGTAATCCGTCACGATCCGGGTGATGCCGCGCGAGAGCAGGTCGTCCAGCGCGTTGATGAAGGTGTCGCAATCCTCGCGCGTCGCGATCAGCGGCGGCTCGAGCCGGATGACGTTGCGGTTGTACTCGGTGAAGGCGACGAGCACGTCGTAATCCTTCAGCAGGAGCGCGCCGATGAAGCCGCAGAGCGAGCCCTTCAGCTTGTCGTCGAGCAGCGCGACCATGTGCTTGAGCCCGAAGGGCATGGTCTCGCTGATGTCCTGGAACTCGACGCCGATCATCAGGCCGCGCCCACGAATCTCCTTGAGCAGGCTCGGATATTTGGCACGCAGCGCATTGAGCCGCTCGATCAGGTAGTCGCCCTGGCGCTGCGCATTGCCCATGAGGTCTTCCTCATAGAGCACATTCAGCGCCTCGATGGCCGAGACGCAGGCCTCGCCCATGCCGCCGAAGGTCGCCTGGGCATGGATCAGCGCGGTCTTCGGCTTGCCATAGGCCTTCATGTAGAGCTCGCGGCGGGCGATCATCGCGCCCATCGCGGCCTTGGAGCCGCCCAGCGCCTTGGCGAGCGCGGTGACGTCCGGCACCACCCCGTCGCGCTCGAAAGCGAAGAACTGGCCGGTGCGCCCGAGTCCGCATTGCACCTCGTCGGCGACCCAGAGCACGCCATGCTTGTCGCAGAGCGCGCGGAGTTCCCGCCAGAAACCCAAAGGCGCCTCGACGATGCCGCCGCCGCCCTGGATCGTCTCCATCACGACGATGCCGATCGACGGATCGCTCTCCAGCGCCTGGCGCACCGCCCCGATGTCGCCGAACGGCACCTTGACCCGGTTCTCGACCAGCTTGAACTGCGACTGGTAGAGCGTCGAATCCGTGACCGAGAGCACGCCCTTTGTCTTGCCGTGGAAGGAATTTGCCGCGTGCAGGATCTTGGACTTGCCCGGTCCCTGCGCCTGCTCGGCGACCTTCAGCGCCGCTTCCATCGCCTCCGACCCGGTCGAGCCGAGGAAGACCATGTCGAGATCGCCGGGCGAGATCGCGGCGAGATTGGCCGCCAGCGCCGAGGCGTATTGCGACATGAACGCCATGCAGATCTCATGGCGGTTCTCGTCCTGGAATGTCTTGCGAGCCGCGACGATGCGCGGGTGGTTGTGGCCGAAGGCGACCGAGCAGAACCCGCCGAAGAAATCGAGGATCTTGCGGCCGTCCTTGGTGATGTAGTGCATGCCCTCGGCGCGATCGACGAGGATCTTGTCGAAGCCGAGCAGCTTCAGGAAATGCACCTGGCCCGGGTTGATATGGCTGGTGAAGAGCTCCTTCACCGTCTGCACATCGAGCTGCTTGGCCTCCTCGACGCTGTACAGCTTCGGGCGGGCCGGCGTGGCCATGTCGTCGGTCTTGAATGCGGGCATGCTCATGCGGCGACACTCCTGGGCGCGTGCTGGGAGGGCGCTTTGGCCCGGCGATATTCGGTGTAGGCGGCGAGCAGCATGTCCTCGTCGCGGTGCAGCGGCTTCCAGCCCAGCTCGCGCTTGGCTTTGGAGGTGTCGAGGATGCAGATCTCGTCGGCGATCATGTACTGCTCGGGGTCCATGATCGGCAGGTTGATCGCGTCGAGTGCGTTCAGCGTCAGCTTGACCAGCGGCGCCGGGGTCGGCAGCAGGATCGACTTCGAGCCGGCATGCCTGATCAGGTCGCCGAGCAGCTTCTTCACCGGCGGCGGATCGTCCGAGCCGAGATTGTAGGCGCTGTTCGGGAAATCCGCCTTCCAGGCCGCGACGCAGGCGCTGGCGCAATCGAAGACCGAGATGAACTGGTAGGGGTTCTTGCCCGAACCGATCATCGGCACCGGCAGGTTGAGGTCGATCAGCTTGAACAGCTTGACGAGGATGCCCAGCCGCCCGGGCCCGATGATCAGCCGCGGCCGGAAGATCGGGATCTGGAAGCCGCGGTCGCGATAGGTCTGGGCCAGCGTCTCGGTCGCGAGCTTGCTCTCGCCATATTCGCCGAGCGGCTTGGCCGGATGCGTCTCGTCCTGCGGCACGGTCACCGAATGGCCGTAGATCATGTCGGTGGTGAAGTGGACGAGCTTGTGGGCGCCCGCCTTCTCCATCCAGCTCAGGATGTTCTGCGTGCCGTGATAGTTCACCGGCCAGAAGAAATCGTGCCGCTCCGCGCGGGTCACGATCGGCGAGAGCATCTTGGCCGAGAGATTGTAGACGAGGTCGTCCTGGCGCAGCGGGATGCCGGCGACGCTCTGCGCATCGGTCACGTCGATGCGGTGGAAGGGCACCTTGGCGTAATGCGGATGCGGGCTCTTGACGATGTCGGCGACCAGCACCGCCTCGCCCATGGCCGCAAGATCGGCCGCCAGATGCGAGCCGACGAAGCCGTCGCCGCCGATGATGATGTGCTTCATGGGAACGCTCAGGCTCGGCGCGGCAGGCGCAGGCGCTGGGCGCGCACCGGAACGGGAACGGGAGCCGGCTGCGGTTCCAGCAGGGCGCCGAGGCGCATGAACAGGCGAACGATCAGATCCATGATGTCCCTCAGCTTTGTGCGATGAAGATGGTGCCGAGCACGATGAGACCGATGCCGGCGATGCGCGCCGGCCCGAGATCCTCGTGGAAGACGAAGAAGGCGTAGGCCGCGACCACGACATAGGCGAGGCTCAGGAAGGGATAGGCGTAGGAGATCTGCACCTTCGAGAGCACGATCAGATGCGAGGCCATGCTGATGACGAAGGTGCACAGCCCGGCGAAGACGAAGGGGTTGAAGACCACCCGGAAGACGGTCGCGATCAGCCCGTCGCCGGCCACGTCGAGCGTCCCCACGCCGGTCATGCCGCGCTTCAGCATGAGCTGCGCCGCGGCGTTGGTCAGCACCGTGAACAGGATGAGAGGAAGAAAGGCGTTCATCGGCGCAGGAGCACTTTCGCGGTCATCCGCTGTTCCAAGGTCATCGGGCGGCAGTGATGTCGTCGGGCCTCTGGATGACGTGTAAAGTACTTCAAATGCGTTGCGCCGCAGGTCTTACCTCGCTGTAACGTTAAGATGATCCTGACGGGATCGCAGAAAGCCGCCGGCTACCCGCCGGCGCGCTCGGGCGCCAGCCTCGTCCCGCTGCGCGGCGCGATGCCCAGCGACTTCATCCGCGAGGCCAACGTGGTCGCGGGCACACCGAGCAGGGCGGCGGCGCCCTGCGGTCCGCTGACCCGGCCCCGGCTCGTCTCCAGCGCGGCGAGGATGCTGGTCCGGTCACGCTCGCGCCGCTCCGCCTCCGTGAGGATCGCGCCGGGCGCGGGTATCGGCGGCGTCGGCGCCTGGGCCTGGCGCCCGCCCTCCGGCAGGGCGATGAAGAGCCGCCCGTTGCGCGCGAGGATCGCCGCGCGCTCGATGACGTTCTGCAACTCGCGCACATTGCCCGGCCAGTCATAGGCGCGCAGCCGGGCGACGTCGCCGCTTCAGACCCTCGGTCTTCAGCTTGCGCTGCGCCCCGCCGAGGAAATGCAGCGCCAGGAGCGGAATGTCCTCCGGCCGCTCGCGCAGCGGCACGGAGACGATCGGGAAGACGTCGAGCCGGAAATAGAGGTCCTCGCGGAAGCGGCCCTCGCGGACCTCGCGGCGCAGATCCCTGTTGGTCGCCGCGATGATGCGGACATTGACGTGCCGGGTGCGCTCCTCGCCGACCCGTTCGAACTGCCCCTCTTGCAGCACGCGCAGCAGCTTGCCCTGCAACTCGAGCGGGATCTCGCCGACCTCGTCGAGGAAGAGCGTGCCGCCATCGGCGAGCTCGAACCGGCCGATGCGGTCGCGCAGCGCCCCGGTAAAGGCGCCCTTCACATGGCCGAAGAACTCGCTCTCGAACAGCTCGCGCGGGATCGCGGCGCAGTTCACCCGGATCAGCGGCCGCACATGGCGCTCGCTCGCCTCGTGGATCGCGCTGGCGATCAGCTCCTTGCCCGTGCCGGATTCGCCGGTGATCAGCACGGCGGCATCCGTGCGCGCCACCAACTCGACCTGGCTCAGGATCTTCTGGATCGCGCCCGAGCGCCCGACGACGCCGCGATGGTTGCGCTCCAGCCGCATCTCTTCCTGGAGATAGGCGTTCTCCTGCTGCAGCCGCTCGCGCAGGCTGTCGACCTCCGCCAGCGCCGCCCGCAGGCGCTCGTCGGCCTCGTGGCGCTGGCTGATGTCGCGAAAGATGATCACCGCCCCGACCAGCCGCCCGCGGTCGCGGATCGGCGTCGAGGTGTATTCGACCCAGAACCCCGTGCCGTTCTTGCGGAAGAACATCTCGTTCTCGACATGGTGGACCGCCCCGTCGCGGAAGGCGGCGTAGATCGGGCATTCCTCATGCGGGTAATGCGTGCCGTCGGGCCGGTGGTGATGCACGCAGGCATGCATGTCCCGCCCGATCAGCTCGCCCGTCTCCCAACCCAGCATCGCCTCGCCGGCCGGGTTGACGAAGGTGGTGCGGCCCTCCGCATTGACGCCGAAGATGCCCTCGCCCGCCGCGCGCAGGATCAGCTGGTTGCTGCGCTCGATCTCCTGGAACAGCCGCTCCGTACGGCGCCATTCGGTCAGCCCGGCGCGGACATGCTCCTGCGCGTCGGCATCGAGATCGCGCCGGTGCCGCGCCTCGAGATCGTAGAGCGTCAGCAGGATCGACGGGTCGGGCCGGGTCAAGAGCCGCGCGCCGATGCATTCGGCGTGGAGCGCCTCGCCATCGGCCCGCTGCGGCGAAAGCGAGCGTGTCCAGTAGCGACCCTTGTGCAGCACCGCTTCGGTGAAGACCGTCAGCGCCGCCGCCTGGCCCGGAAACACCGAGAGCACCGAGGCGCCGACGAGGTCGCGCTCCGCAGGCGTCAGCAGGCGCCGCGCCTCCTCATTGGCCGCCAGGATCCGGCCCGTCGTCACATCGACCGCCAGCGCGGCGTCGACCATGCTCTCGAACAGCCAGGTCGTCTGCGGCGAAACAGGCGAAGCGATCATGGCGGCTCACGAAATATCGTCATCGAGAACACGAATTTTCGTGATTCACGAGAATTCGTCAAGTGGGATCTGGCGCTAAGCCCCTGATGTTTCGGCCTTCATCGCAGCCGGCCGGGTTGGCCCGCCGCTTGCTAATCCCCTTGCAGCGACCAGCCGCCCATTCGTTCAGCCGGAGGACACGCGCATGGCCTTGTTCAAGAACCCATTCGACGCAGACCGCCGCATCCGCCGCGGCTGCGATTGTGGCCGGCATGAGAGCCAGTCGGCCCATGAGCGGGCGATTCGGGCCGAGGCCGTCGAAATATCCGCGACGGAGGACGGGCGCTACCAGCGCGTCGTCGAGAACGCCGTCATGCGAGCGCTGTTTCCACAGGATGCGCAGCGCCGCTTCTTCCTGAAGCAGGTCGGCGCCTCGACCGCTCTGGCCGCGATCTCGAGCCTCTTCCCGCTCGCGGCCGCCACCGAGGCCTTCGCCCAGGCGGTGCCGGAGAAGAAGGACCTCAAGGTCGGCTTCATCCCGATCACCTGCGCGACGCCGATCATCATGGCCTCGCCGATGGGCTTCTATGCCAAGCACGGCCTCAACGTCGAAGTCATCAAGACCGCCGGCTGGGCCGTGATCCGCGACAAGACGATCAACAAGGAATACGACGCCGCCCACATGCTCTCGCCGATGCCGCTGGCGATCTCGATCGGCGCGGGCTCGAACCCGATCCCCTACACGATGCCGGCGGTCGAGAACATCAACGGCCAGGCCATCACGCTCGCGATGAAGCACAAGGACAAGCGCGATCCCAAGTCCTGGAAGGGCTTCAAATTCGCCGTGCCCTTCGACTATTCGATGCACAACTACCTGCTGCGCTACTATCTCGCCGAGAACGGCATCGATCCCGACACGGACGTCCAGATCCGCGCCGTGCCGCCGCCG
>NCCO01000248.1 GCA_002279705.1 Allobosea sp. 12-68-7 | reverse complement strand
TCATGACGCTCATCCTCTGGCGGGGCGGCGATCCGTTCGCCGATGAATTGACCCTAGAGGCGGGCGCATCGGTGCGCTGTTCCAGAAGGAACAGGGCGGGAGACACCTTGCGCCAGACCGCGGCGCTCGGGGGCCTCGACCGCGAGCCAGGCGGTCGACCCGTCGAATGCCCGGCTCACCCGATCCTGACCCGCGACGTCTCCCCGTGACGACTCTCCCTGGCCGTCACCCCGCAACCCATTGCCGCGGGAAGCCGATGAACGCCTCTCGGAGGCTGTCGACGCAGCCGATCGCGCGGACCGCGTCGGTGGCGGAACCGTGCTGCAGGGCGATGAGTGCACCGCGCGTTTCCTGGTGGAGTTCGTCGATGCCCTCCGTGACGTCTTGCCCGAGGGCGAAGCCGAGGAGGGCCCGCGGTTCGGCGCTGTCGGGCTGAAAGGCCTGCGGCTGACGAACCGTCAATCTGGCCTTGCCACCCCATCGTGCAGGCCGGACAGTGGCGACGGACGGGGCAGCGGGGTGAGACGATGGATTCCCAGTGGTTCGTGGCAAGGCACGGCGATGTCCTGGGGCCGATGTCGCGGAACGAGGTCAAGGCCATGGTGGCAGCGGAACCGGACGGAGGCCTCCTCGTCTGGACCGACGGCTTCAGCGCCTGGTGCACGCCCGCCGAGGTTGCGGCCCTGCACCGCGTCGACGCGGCGGTAGGTGGTGCGCCTGCGCCGTCGGCCGCTGCGACCGCGGAGCACCATGCCAGCCTCGCCGAGCGTGCCCGCCACGAACTGATCGCCTATGCGGTGATCGCTGCCTACCTCTACGTCTGTTTCGGCGCCATCCTTCTCTTCAAGACCGCCGTGCTGACCCAAGCGGGCGTGTCCTACGCGCCCCTCGGACTGGCTGCCATCAAGGCGCTCGTGCTCGGCAAGTTCCTGCTGCTCTTGCACGGTGCGCGGGTCGGCGAGCGCGTCCGGCGCAAGGGCCGCCCGATCGGCGCCATCGCCCGGCAGGCGCTGCTCTTTGCCGCGCTCCTCATCATTCTCACCGTGATCGAGGAGCTCATTGTCGGCACGGTTCACGGCAAGCGCCCGGTGGCGATCCTGTCCGAACTCGCGGATGGAAGCCTGATGGAGGCGGCCGCGACCAGCCTCCTGATGGTGCTCGTGCTGACACCGTATTTCGCGATGCGCGAGATCAACAGCGAGCTCGGTGACGGCGTGCTGTTCCGGATGCTGCTCAAGCCCAGAGCGTGACGCTAGGGCCATCGCGGTTGTCTGTCATGGTGTCGTGGGCTCGCGCGACAGGCCTTGCGCCGTCCCGGTCATGACTGCACCGTCGCTCGCCTCGCTGACTTCCGAAACAGGCACCAGATGAAATCCTGACGATTCCCGGCGGGCGTCAGATGCGTCTGCGGCTGTTCGTTGACGAGTGCATAGTCCGCCCCGAGCTCTGCCTGGAGCATAGCTGCCGAAGAGCGCCTCACGGGAAGTCCGCTGCATCGCTCCGGGCCGGTCAGGGAGAAGGGCGCGAGAATGACGAAGCCCCCAGGCCTGAGGCCACAATCGAGGGCGCGGACATAGGCGGCGCGGTCGGCTGCCTCGACGAGGAAATGAAACACCGCACGGTCGTGCCAGAGTGCAAAGGCGTCCTGCGGAGGCTGCCAGGCTGTGACGTCCTGCGAGATCCACGTCACGCGCCCGGCGCGCTCGCCCAGGCGCGTGCGTGCGACGGCGAGGCCGGCCTCGGCGATGTCGAGCACGGTCACGGCCGAATGGCCGCGATCCAGCAGCCGGTCGATCAGCACCGAGGCGCCGCCACCGATGTCGACGATGGGGTCGCCTATGCCCAGACCGGTCTGCGCGATCATGTCGAGCGACGGCGTCGGGTCGTCCTGGAACCAGCTGACCGTATCGGCCGGCTTGGTCGTGTAGACGTCGTCCCAGTGGCTGCGTCGTGGGCTGGTCATCGCCGGCTCCTTGTCTTGCGGAGACCATAGGGCGGCCAGCCGGATTAATCGATCCAGCTGGCCGCTTCGTGAGACGCCGTCAGCCGCGCGGACGATCCCCGCCCAGCGCCAGAGGGCGTTGATGGAACCGATCGGCCGCGCGGCTATGCTGGTGCTCACTCAGCCCGACCACCCGATATCGCAGCCATGCGGAGCCAATCCGAGCGACGTTGTCTCTCTCGTTATGAAACCACCTCGACGATCCGGCCATCGCGCAGATGGACCATGCGATCGAGCCGCGAGAAGATCTTCTCGTCATGGGTCACGACGATGACCGCAGCGTCCCGCTCGATCGCGACCTGCTTCATCAGACCGATGACGATGGCGGCTCGTTCTGAATCGAGCGCTGCGGTCGGCTCGTCGGCGAGGATGATGCGGGGCTCGTTGGCGAGCGCGCGTGCGATCGCCACGCGCTGGGCCTCGCCGCCCGACAGCTTGGAGGGCAGCGCGTCGGCGCGGTGGTCGACCTGCAGATAGCCGAGCAGTTCCATGGCGCGGGCCTTGGCCCGCTCGGTACTCTCGCCCATCAGGGTCCGAACGATCGCCACGTTCTCCCAGGCCGACAGGAACGGCAGCAGGTTGTGGAACTGGAAGATGAACCCGATCGTCTCCAGCCTGAGCTGCCTGAGATCGTCGATCAGCCATTTGCCATCGAAGATCTTGCGACCATCGAGATGGATGGCGCCGGAGTCGGGCTCCGTGATGCAGCCGATGCAGTTGAGCAGCGTGCTCTTGCCCGAGCCGGAGGGGCCGATCAGGCCAACGACCTCGCCGGTCCCGATCGTCAGATCGATGTCGATCAAGGCTGGCACCTTCGTCGCACCCGTGCCGAAGGTCTTCGACAGGCGGGCGATCTCGACGACCGGTCTGGTGGCTGCCGTCATGTCAGCCTCCGAGCGCCGAAGCCGGATCGATCTTCAGCGCCGAGCGCACCCCGAAGATGCTGGCGACCAGGCAGACCATGACGATGATGCCGAGCAGGATCGCCGTGTCGGAGGTTTCCAGCACCACGCGCCGCGGGAAATAGTCCTTGGCCAGGCGGATCAGGGCCGCGCCGATGGCGAAGCCCACCAGCCCCATCGCCAGAGCTTGCTGCAGGATCAGCGAGACGATGACGCGGTCGGGCGCACCGATGAGCTTCAGCGTCGCGATCGCCTTCTTCTTGTCCATGGTCATGGTGTAGACGATCAGACCGATCACCACCGTCGAGACGACCAGCAGGATCACCGCGAACAGGCCCAGTTGCCGCCTTGCGCGCTCGATCACCGAGCGCGTCAGGATCTCCTCCTGCTGGCCGGCCGCCATGGCCGTGAGATGCTTCCAGCGTGCGATCGAGCCGATGACGTCCTCGGGCAACGCATCGGGGAGCATGCGCACGATGATGGCGCTGACCAGATCGCTCGACCCGCCGGCCGGCGCGTCGCGGGCCGTCTCCCGCCTGACCGCCGAGGGATCGAACTGCCACTGGACGATCTGGGCATCGCGCAAGGTCATCATCAGCACCGGATCGCCTCCCGAACTGGTGGCGTTCGCGGTCAGGCCGACGACGGTGAAATCGTCGCGGCCGATGCGGATGCGTTCGCCGAGTGCGAGGCCCGTCTTG
>NCCO01000056.1 GCA_002279705.1 Allobosea sp. 12-68-7 | reverse complement strand
TTTCCCAAAAGGTACGTTCAATTTCAAGCGTCGTCACTTCGCAATTCCAATCAGTGAAAGCTTGCGGCAACACTTCCGCGATCCAGGGTTGCACGGTGTGCCTACCTGTAGGTTGCTGATCGGTAAGTGAACCGAATTCCAACTTGACCGACCGTTTCAAATAATCAAACCCCTGTGGCTGACTTGAAGGGTAATGGAATAACAAGACTGGCGAATGCGTGCTGGGATCGGTTAAGTATTCGAACCAGTCAGAGTCTCTCTTTCCCAACACAGCTTGAACGCTATGTTCCAACGCAGGCTTGATCAGTTGTGAGACGGCGACGCCACAGGCTTCCTCCGCCTTTGCCATCCATTTATTCACCTGATTACGGCTTGCTCCCACGTTCGACAGCTTAAGGAACGGCGGTGATAGTGAAAGGTCGATATCTTCAGAGAATCGCTCAATAGCGTGAAACACCTTTGATAGGGATGTGCCGCCTTTGAATACGAGATGTTCGGCGAACTGGCGGCCATCGTCGCCCATACGCGACGCTTCCGGGTCGGGCTGGTCGCGATCACCGCGAATGGCGACAGCGCGCTCGGCCGCGAGGCGGATGTGACGCTGCTCCTGCCCAAGGCGGAGGAGGCCTGCCCGAACGGGCTCGCGCCGACGACCTCGACGACGATGCAGATGGCGCTGGGCGATGCGCTGGCGGTGGCCCTGCTCGAGGCGCGCGGTTTCTCGCGGCAGGATTTCTTCGTCTACCATCCGGGCGGCAAGCTCGGTGCCCAGCTCAAGACGGTCGCCAGCATCATGCATCGCGAAGCGGCACTGCCGCTCTGCGGGCTCGATGCGGCGATTGCGGACGTGGTCGTGCTGATCTCGGAGAAGGGTTTCGGCTGCGCCATCGTGGTCGACGCCGAGGGCGTGCTGGCGGGCGTCGTCACCGATGGCGATCTGCGCCGCAAGCTGATGCGTGGCGGACCGGCCCAGCGGGCGCGGGACGTGATGAGCGCCAACCCCCGTCGCATCACGCCGGACGCGCTCGCCGGCGAAGCGCTGGAGATGGTCAACCGGCTGCGCATCACCGCGCTGATCGTGGCCGATTCGGACCAGCGGCCGGTCGGGCTCGTGCATGTGCACGATCTCCTGTCGCTCGGGGTGGCGTGAAGGGGCAATCCGTCCCACTCCAGCCCTCATCCTGAGGAGCAAGCCGGCGGGCTTGCGTCTCGAAGGATGCTCCAGATGTGACCGGGGCCTCCTGGACCATCCTTCGAGACGCTGCTTCGCAGCGCCTCAGGATGAGGGCTGAATGGCCTGCGGATCGTTCTCGAGCAGGATCGGCTGGCCATGCGGCGTCGCTTCCGCTGCGCGGGCCCATGATGCCGCCAGCGAATCGACGCCGTCATGGGAGGCGAGGCGCTTCTCGATGAGCAGGTGCTCCAGCGCCTCGCACCAGCGCTCGTAATAGTCCGAGCCGTCGCGGCAGCCGCCCCTGGCCAGCGCCTCGCGGATTTCCGCACCCAGCGCCTGCGCCCATTCGTCTGCCGTGAAGACGCCGCGCTCCTGCAGCTGCACGACGAGCGCGAAGACCATCGCCTGCCAGGGTTCGGCGAAGACCGGGCCGCCGGCATCGCGCGGGATCGGCGTGTCGCCAGCCAGCGTCGCGAGGTCACGCGGGTTCAAGATAGCTCTCCCAGGCCTCGATCGAGACGGATGATGTCGGGTCGGCGTCGCGCCCCCAGAGTTCGGGGCCGGTGAAGACGACGGTGTAGAGCCATTGCGCCGTTTCCGGCAGACCCTGTGCGCCGGTGTCGGGAAAGACATGGCAGCCGGTGATCCGCTCGATGACGCCCTGCTTGCCGCGGGCATAGCGCGGCAGGCGGGTGTGGTGCTGCGGGTGCATCACCCGCGTCCGCACCGCATCGCCCACCGCAAAACGGGCCGGCGCCTCCGCCTCGCGCTCATAGGGGAAGCCGCGGCGCAGCACGGCCGCGACCTCATCTCCCTTCAAAACGCGCTTGGGCGTCTTCGCCGGCGCGAGCGGCTTGCCCTGCTGCAGCTCTTCGGGCGTGACGAAGCCCTGCTCGACCAGTATCCGGTTCAGGCCGGCGAGCCAGATCTCGTAATAGGAGGAGGAGAGATACTGCGCCGGCGGCAGGCTCTCGCGCGCCGCGCGGATGCCGTCGATCGTCCAGGCGCCCATGGCGCCGGCCGCGACATTGATCGCCAGCACGCGCTTTTCCCATTCGGCATGGAAAATCGGCTCGTCGGGCTCCTGTCGCACGGCGCCGAAGCCCATCTGCCCGCCGAGGTCCTGGGCGCCGTTCATGACGCAGTCCCCCTTTGGCTCTCTTGCACGCGCGGCAGCCCGGTGCCGATCATCGAATCGCGGTTGACGATGGTCGCGAGCTTCTCCTCTGACCAGCTCTCGGTTCCCGCCGGGCGCATGGGTATGACGAGGAAGCGCGTTTCGGCGGTCGAATCCCAGACCCGGATGCGCTGGCCTTCCGGCAGCGTCAGGCCGAAATCGGCAAGCGTGCCGCGCGGGTCGATCACCGCCTTGGCGCGGTAGGGCGGGGATTTGTACCAGACCGGCGGCAGGCCGAGCAGCGGCCACGGATAGCAGGAGCACAGCGTGCAGACGATCAGGTTGTGCTCGTCGGGCGTGTTGAAGCAGGCGACGGTGTGCTCGCCGCCGCGCCCACCGAAGCCGAGTTCGGCGACGGCGGCCGTGCCGTCCGCCTTCAGCCGCGCCGCGAAGGCGGGATCGGTCCAGGCGCGGGCCACGACGCGGGCGCCGTTGCGCGGGCCGATCTTGGTCTCATAGGTGTCGACGATGGCGTCCAGCGCGGCGGGGTCGACATAGCCCTTGCCGACCATCAGCGATTCCAGCGCCTTCACCCGCGCCTCGATCGGCGTGAAGTGGTTGTCGTGATCGTGGTCGTGATGGTGGTGGCCGCTCATGCCGCTCTCCCTTCGGACTTCAGGACCTCAGCCCTCATCCTGAGGAGCGGGCGCAAGCCCGCGTCTCGAAGGATCTTCCAGCGCGCTCTGGACCATCCTTCGAGACGCTGCTTCGCAGCTCCTTAGGATGAGGGCTGAGAGGGGCCAATTCACGCGATCCGCACCCGCGCCGCGCGCTCGAAGGTCGTGGCGAAGGCGATCAGGGACTTGTCGGAGCCCTTCGGCCCGAGCAGCGACAGGCCCAGCGGAGCCCCCTCGCGCCGCGCCACCGGCACGGTCACCTGCGGGAAGCCGGAGAGGCCGCCGAGGCAGAGCAGGCGCAGCGCCCGGTTGCGGAAATCGTCGAGCTGGTCTTCCGGCGCGCTGACCAGCGGGGCGATGTCGGGCACCGTCGGCAGGATCAGCACGCCGTCCTGGCCGAGCAGCTTGGCCAGCCGCGTGCGGAAGGCCTTGCGCACGGCCTCGCCCTTGGCGTGGTCGGCATCGGTGATCGCCTTGGAGAAGGCGAAGCGCTCGGTCACGCCGGGCCCCAGCGGCATGGCGAGGCGTTCGATCAGTGCGCCGTCGGCCGCCCAGGCCTCGCGGCCCTGCAGCCAGCGGAAAGCCCAGTAGAGCGCATCGAGATCGCGCACGGCCTTCACCGTCGCGGGCTCGCCGAGCTGCGGGACGATGCGCTGGACGACGTTGCGCAGGATCGTCTCGGCCTCCGGCACGGCCTGGGCGAAGAGGTCGTCGGCCAGCAGCAGGCGCGGGGTCACCGGCAAGGCGAGCTTGTCCTTGCCGAGCAGCACCTCGCCGACGCGGGCGAAGACCTCGCCGTCGCGGGCGAACCAGCCGGCGGTGTCGAACGAGTCGGCCAGCGGCCAGGCCCGCTTCAGCGAGATCCGGCCATGGCTGGGGCGGATGCCGAACAGGCCGCAATAGCTCGCGGGCGCCCGTACCGAGCCGCCCGTGTCGGAGCCGAGCCCGATATCGGCGAGCCGCCCGGCGACCGCGGCCGCCGAGCCCGAGGAGGAGCCGCCGGTGATGCGGTCCGGCGCCGCCGGGTTGATGGGGGAGCCGAAATGCGCGTTCTTGCCGTTCAGCGAGAAGGCGAGCTCGTCGGTATGGGTCTTGCCGATGAAGCGGGCGCCGGCCTCGAGCAGCGCCTTCACCACCGGCGCGGTCTTGGTCTTGATGCCGGACTGGGCCAGCACCAGCGGCGAGCCGGCCCCTGTCGGATAGCCCTTGACGTCGTAGAGATCCTTCACCGCCAGAGTCAGCCCCGCGAGGGGGCCGGTCGGCGCGTTTTTGACGGGCGCCTGCGGATAGGGAACGAAGCAGCGGAACGGATCGTCGACGAGCATGGTGGTCACCCCCTAGCAGCCTTTGGCATCACCGTCAGAGCGCGGATCATGCGCCGCCTCGACATGGCCCTTCGGGTGCTTCACCAGCATGCCCGCATGGCCGAACTGGTCCGAATAGGCCTCGGAATACTCTTCGACCGGATGGCCGGCACCGGTCAGCCTCGCGAGCAGCATCGGGTCGAAGCGGCTTTCGAGCTTGAGCGAGATCGATCCCGCTCCCCAGGTCCGGCCGAAGAGCCAGCGCGGTGCGTCGACCGCCGCGGCCGGCCCTTGGCCGAAGCGGTAGCGCGACAGGATCTGCGCCTGGAACTGCGGCTGGCCGTCCCCGCCCATCGCGCCATAGGCATTGATCCGCCCGTCGTCGAAGCGGGCGAAGGCGGGGTTCAGCGTGTGGAAGGGCTTGCGGCCGGGCTGCAGCGGGTTCAGCGCCTTGGCGTCGAGCGAGAAGGAGACACCGCGGTTCTGCCAGTTGATGCCGGTGCGCGGCAGGATGCAGCCCGAACCGTACTCCCAGTAGATCGACTGGATGTAGGAGACGGCGAGCCCCGAGCCGTCGATCGCGCCCATCCAGACGGTATCGCCCTCGCCGGTCTTGAACGGCCAGGCGGCGGCACGGCGCTTGTCGATCGCCGCCGCCTCGCGGGCGAAGACCGTCTCGGTCAGGACGCTCGCGGGATCGACCGTGGCGAAGGCGGGGTCGGTGACGATGCGGTCGCGGATGGCAAAGGCGCGCTTGGTCGCCTCGACCAGCCCGTGGTGGTAGTCGAAGCCGTCGGCCCGGGTGACGCCGAGCTGCTCGACGATGCCGAGGATCATGAGCGAGGCGACGCCCTGCGTCGGCGGCGGGCAGTTGTAGACGGTCAGCCCCGGCAGCCTGATCGAGAGCGGCGCGACGAAGCGGGCCTTGTAGCCCTCCAGGTCGGCGCGGGTGACGGGGGCGCCGATGCGCTCCAGATCGGTGGCGATCTCGCGGCCGACATCGCCGCGGTAGAAATCCGACAGGCCGGCTTCGGCGAGCTGGCGGAAGGTCTGGCCCAGTGCCTCGGGCTTGCGGCGCGCGCCGGCCTTGGGCTGCTCGCCGCCGGGCCAGAAGAACTCGCTGAAGCCGATCGCCTGCTTCACGGCGTCGACCTGCTGAGGCCAGGTCCGCAGTTCGGAGGCCGAGACCTCGTAGCCCTCGCTGCAATGGCGGATCGCGTCCGCCAGCAGGTCCTTCAGCGGCATTGTCCCGCCCAGGGTCTTCGACAGAGCGAGCGCCGCCTCCCAGCCCCCGATCGCGCCCGCGACCGTGACGGCGGAATCGGGCCCGCGCGAGGGAATGACGTCATGGCCCTTGTCGCGATAGCGCGCGATGGTGGCGAGCGCGCCGGCCGGGCCGCAGGCCTCGACCGCATGGACCTTGCCGCCGGGCTCGTGGATCAGCCAGAAGCCGTCGCCGCCGATCGCGTTCATGTGCGGGTAGACGACCGAGATGGTCGCAGCCATGGCGACCATCGCCTCGATGGCGTTGCCACCCTCGGCGAGAATGGCGCGGCCGGCCTCGGAGGCGAGGTGGTGGGGCGCGGCGGCGGCGGCCGAACCGAAGACAGGCGTATCGATCATCAGGGTCTTTTCAAGCTCTGCGGGACGGGCCATCTCGTGCGGAGGGCGCGATTTTGTTGCATGCCGAAGCCGGCTTCGCTAGAGCTTGCGCTGGAAAAGTCGCTGCGCCCACGCGCGGTTAGCGAGGACTGACAGCATGGCCGCAAGGCAGACCAACTGGCGAAACCTGATCATGGTGGTTTCGCTCGGCATCCTGATCGCTGTCGAACTCTTCGGCGTCGCGCTCGCCTCCGGCTGGGCGCTGGCCGGTCTGTTCGAGCTCGGCCCGATCGTCGGCTATGTGTTGATGGCACTGTTTTCGGGCTTTGCGGCCTATGGCATGCTCAACCTGATGCGGCGCGTGCTCAAGGTCGAGCGGCTGACCGAAGGCGGCTGAGCCCGCCTCACGGACAAGCGCTCAGGATCACCGGGTCGGCTTCGGGCGGCAGGTAGTCCCCCATCGGCCGGCAGCGTCCGGCGACGCAGATCTGCCAGTCGGCCGTCGCCCCCGAGCGCCGCATCACGATCTCCCGCTGCGCCGGCAGCTGCGGCCTCCAGCGCCAGAAGCCATCGATGAGTCTCGCTTCCGGCGGCGCCTCCATGCCGGCGCCCGAACCCTGGATGCGCGCCTCGACCAGCGTCACGCCGTCAGGCCCGGCGCGCCAGACCTCCTCCCACAGCGTCTTCTGGACCGAATGACGCCAGGAGAGCGTGATCTCGCCTGCGCCGAGCGAGACCGCGAGGGCGCCCGCGGCCAGGCAGAGGGTCATGCCCGGTCCGCTCAGGCCGTCGCGGTGCGGTCGGTTGCCCGGGCGCGCCAGAGATGCACGCCGATCAGCAGGGCGGCGAGGCCGAAGCCGATCTCGTCGGTGATCGGCAGGGCCATCACCAGCGAGGCCGCGGCGGCGGCCGCCAGGGCCCGCTCCCACACCGCCATGTCGCGCTTCAGGAAGCCGATCGTCGCCGCGCCCCAGAGCGTGATCGCCAGCAGCGCCTTGCCGATGATGTAGGCGGCCCCGAGCGCATAGGAAACGCCGGTGACGCCCTGCACCGGTTGTAGCATCAAGGCGGGATCATAGACCGCCATGAAGGGGATGACGAAGCCCGCCATCGCGATCTTCATGGCCTGTAACGAGATTTTGAAGCCTGATTCCTTGGCGATCGGCGCCGCCGCGAAGGCCGCCAGTGCGACCGGCGGGGTCAGGTCCGCCATGATGCCGAAATAAAACACGAACATGTGGCTGACGATCAGCGGCACGCCGAGCTTCAGCAGGATCGGCGCGGCGATCGAGGAGGTGATGATGTAGTTGGGGATCGTCGGGATGCCCATGCCGAGAATCAGGCTGACGATCATCGTCAGAACGAGTGCCAGGAAGAGCGACTTCTCGCCGACGGCCACGACCGCGTTGCCGAAGATCGTGCCGACGCCGGTGAGCGTCATGGTGCCGATGACGATGCCGACCACAGCGCAGGCGACGCCCACCGGAATGGCCTGTCGGGCACCGTCGGCCAGCGCCTCCCGGCAGGTGGCGACCGTCTCGGCGCCGCCGCGCGTGGTCAGGCTGGCGAGGACGAGCAGCAGCACGACCCCGACCATCACCAGGATGCCGTACCAGAAGAAGAAGGCGCAGAGCAGCCCGAGGCCGACCCAGAACAGCACCCGCAGCGCGATCGAGCCGATCCCCAGTGCCAGCGAGCCGCCAAGGATCAGCACGACCGTGAGCGCCAGCCCGACCGAGCCGGAGAACAGCGGCGTGTAGCCGGAGAACAGAAGGTAGACGAGCACCGCCAGCGGCGCGACCAGATACCATTTCGTCGCCAGCGCCTTGCCGGCGCTGGGGAGTTCCTCCCGCGGCAGGCCGACGAGGCCACGCTTGCCGGCTTCCAGATGCACGGCCAGGAAGGCGGCTGTGTAGTAGAGGATCGCCGGCACGATGGCGGCCTGGACGATGTCGGCATAGGGCACGTCGATGGTCTCGGCCATGATGAAGGCGACCGCCCCCATTACCGGCGGCATGATCTGGCCGCCCATCGAGGCGGTGGCCTCGACGCCGCCGGCGAAGGCGGGGCGGTAGCCGAAGCGCTTCATCAACGGAATCGTGAACTGGCCGGTCGAGACGACATTGGCAACGCCGGAACCGGAGATGGTGCCCATCAGCCCCGAGGAGAAGACGGCGACCTTGGCCGGGCCACCGCGAGCGCTGCCGAACAGCCCCATGGCGATGTCGGTGAAGAGCTGGATCATCCCGGCGCGCTCGAGGAAGGAGCCGAACAGGATGAAGAGGAAGATGAAGGTGGCGGAGACGCCGGTCGGTGTGGCGTAGATGCCCTCCGTGCCGAAGGACATGTGCTCGATCACCTGCTCCAGCGAATAGCCGCGGTGGTTGAGCGGGGCGGGCAGCCATTGCCCGAACAGGCAGTAGGCGAGGAAGAGGCCCGAGACGATGGGCAGGGCCGGCCCCATGAAGCGCCAGCAGATGACGAAGAGAACCGCGATCGCCGCGATGCCGACGACGAGGTCGGCCGGCGTTACCTCGCCGGCGCGCGCCACCAGCTCCTCGTAGAGAACCCAGTGATACAGGCCGATAGCGAGGCCGATGCCGGCCAGCGCCCAGGCCGAGACGACTGCGAGGCGGCCATGGCTCTTGTGCTGGGCGAGGAGGCCGCCGGCGACGAGACAGAGGAATCCGACATGCAGCGTCCTCAGGATCTGATTGGGCAGCGAGCCGCCGAAGCGTGCGAGCAATTCGACGATGACCAGCATCGGCAGGAAGGCGAGCAGCATCTCGAGCCAGGGCCGGGAGCGGGCGGCCCGGACGAGGATCGCGACGAGCCAGGCTGCCATGGTGAGGCGCAGCCCATCGACGAGGGTGACACCGGCGACGCGATGGTCGAGCGGGACGTTGAAGGCGGTGGCGATCTGGAACAGCGAGAAGGCGATGGCGATCCAGAACAGCAGCCGACCCTGCCAGCCCGCGCCGAACCCGGGTGGCAGGCCGTGCTCCGGATCGACCGGGACGGCCGGCGTCTGCGCATGGATGCCGCCAATGTCCGGCACGGCCAGGGGCTTCGTCTCGTCTTTGCTCATCGTCGTCATCCGCTCAGAGAAAAGGCGGGGCCAGCCATGCCGGCCCCGCCTGTCGATCGGCTGTCGGTGCGGCTCAGGAGCCGACCTTCAGGCCCTTTTCCTTGAAGTAGCGCGCCGCGCCCGGATGCAGCGGGATCGGCATGCCCTCCAGCGCGCCTTCGAGCTTGATCGAGCGCGCGGCGGCATGGGCGGCGCCGAGGTCACCCAGGCTTTCATAGATGGCCTTGGTCATCTCGTAGACGGTCTCTTCCTTCATGCCCTCATGGGTCACGAGGTAGTTCATCACCGCCGCGGCGGGGACCGCTGCCGTCTGGCCAGTATAGGTGTTGGCGGGAATCGTCGCCTTGACGAAGGGCGGGCCGGCCTTGTCGACGGCGGCGGCGGGAACCTCGACGACGACGATCTCGACGGAGGTCGCGAGGTCGCGAAGCGAGGCGACGCCGAGGCCGGCCGACTGCAGCGTGGCGTCGAGTTGGCGGTTCTTCATCAGCTCGACGGATTCGGCGAAGGGCAGGTACTCGACCTTGCCGAGATCCTTGTAGCTCATGCCGGCCGCGGCGAGGACCGCGCGGGCATTGAGCTCGGTACCCGATTTCGGCGCGCCGACCGAGAGGCGCTTGCCCTTGAGATCGGCCAGGGTCTTGATGCCGCTGTCCTTGGAGGCGACGATCTGGACGTAGTTCGGATAGATGGCGGTGATGCCGCGCAGCTTCTTGAGCGGGGCCTTGAAGCCGGCTTCCTCGTCGCCCTTCCAGGCGGCGGCCAGCGAGTCGCCGAGCGTGAAGGCGATCTCGCCCTTGGCCTGCTGCAGCAGCTGGAGGTTCTCGACCGAGGCCTTGGTGGCCTGCACGGTCGGGCGGACGTTCTTGATCTTGTCGCCGTAGATCTTCGAGAGCGCGACGCCGAGCGGGTAGTAGACGCCCGAGGTGCCGCCCGTGAGGACGTTGATGAAGTCCTGGGCGCGTGCGCTGCCGGGGGCAAGCGCGATGAGGGCCGCGGTGGCGATGCCGGCGAGACGCCGGCGGGATGTGATCCGTTGCATGCTAACCTCCCAATGGGCAGCCGGCCTCGTGGCCGGTCTCCTTTTCCTTGTAGATCAGGCACGAACCAAAATGGAAGGCGGGAAGCTGCTCCGGGCGGCAATTTGCGTCCGGCGGGCGATGTTTTCGCCATGATTGACCGGCATTCGCGAGGGTGCGCCGGCCCGGTTGCCCTTGCGGCCGGGACGGGCTAGCCCCAAGTCGAGCGACCGAAACTCCGGCGTCCGTCCCTCCAGCCAAACGAGCCCGCTTGCCATGGCCTCCAGCGCCCGCCCGCCCCGTCCCGACCGACGCCTGCTTCTCGCCGGCGCCACTGCGACAGCCGCGCTCGCCGCACTGGGCTTCCCGTCGGAGGCGCTGGCGCAGCAGGGGCTGCGGCTGGGCGAGGCGGAGAGCTTCGGCTTCGACGCTCTGAAGCAGCGGGCCCGTGAGATGGCGTCGCGCCCCCATCAGGCGCCGCCGAGCCCGCGCCCCGACGTGCTCGAGCGGATCGACTACGACGCCCATGGCAAGATCAGGTTCAAGCCGGAGATGGCGCTCTGGGCGGACGGTCCCTCGCCCTGGCCGGTGACCTTCTTCCATCTCGGCCGCTACTTCCAGAAGCCGGTCCGGATGCATGTCGTCGAGGGCGGCCGCGCCCGCGAAATCGTCTATGATGAAAGCTATTTCGAGATGCCCGCGGATTCGCCGGCGCGCGAGCTGCCGCGCGGGGCGGGCTTCGCCGGCTTCCGCTTCCAGGAGAGCCGCACCGGGCATCCCGGCCGCAAGGGCGAGAAGCTGGCGTGGCAGAAGAACGACTGGGTCGCGTTTCTTGGGGCCTCCTATTTCCGCGCCATCGGCGAGCTCTACCAATACGGCCTCTCGGCGCGCGGTCTTGCCATCGACCCCGCCGTGGCCGGCAAGGCCGAGGAGTTCCCGGACTTCACCCATATCTGGCTGGAGACGCCGCAGCCGGGCGCCGAATATGTCGTCGTCTACGCGCTGCTGTCCGGCCCGAGCGTGGCGGGCGCCTACCGCTTCCGCATGCATCGCGGCAAGGGCGTGACGATGGAGATCGAGACCGAGATCCATCTGCGCCGGGATGTCGAGCGGCTCGGCATCGCGCCGCTGACCTCGATGTACTGGTACTCCGAGAAGGCCAAGGCGACCGCGGTCGACTGGCGCCCCGAGGTGCATGATTCCGACGGCCTGGCGCTCTGGACGGGCGCGGGCGAGCGGGCGCTGCGCCCGCTCAATAACCCGCCGCGTACAATGGCGTCGTCCTTCATGGACGAGAATCCGCGCGGCTTCGGGCTGGTGCAGCGCGACCGCGAAATCGGGCATTATCTCGACGGCGTCTTCTACGAGCGCCGTCCG
Organism: Allobosea sp. 12-68-7; assembly: GCA_002279705.1. Lineage (GTDB taxonomy): Bacteria > Pseudomonadota > Alphaproteobacteria > Rhizobiales > Beijerinckiaceae > Allobosea. Next base: position 4,747 of record NCCO01000056.1, on the reverse strand, counting down.
AGCCTCTGGGTCGAGACGCAAGGGAACTGGGGCAAGGGCGCGGTCCAGCTCATCGAGATCCCGACCGATGACGAGATCCATGACAACATCGTCGCCATGTGGGTGCCGGCCGGCCCCGCCCGCGCGGGCGCGACCTACGCGCTGCGCTACAAGCTGCACTGGCTCGCCGACGAGCCGTTCCAGAGCGATCTCGGCCGCGTCGTCGCCACGCGGCTGGGCAATGGCGGCCAGCCCGGCACGACCCGGCCCAAGGGCGTGCGCAAGTTCATGGTCGAGTTCAAGGGGCCGGCGCTGGAGGCCATCCCCTTCGGCGTCAAGCCCGAGGTCGTGCTCTCGGCCTCGCGCGGCAGCTATTCCTACATCTTCGCTGAAGCGGTGCCCAACGACGTGCCGGGCCACTGGCGGGCGCAGTTCGATCTCACGGTCGAGGGCCAGGACCCGGTCGAGATGCGCTGCTTCCTGAAGGCGGGCGACACGGTGCTGACCGAGACCTGGCTGTATCAGTATCTGCCGTTCTGAGGCGGGGCGGCTTCCAGCAGACGGTAGATGTGTGCGCCGGCGATGGCTGCGGTGAGCATGAACAACTGCGCCGCGACCACGGCCAGTGCGGACCATTGCGGCAGGTCCAGGTCGGGATCGGCCTCGGTCGCAAGCGCCGCCAGCATCACCGCGAGCGCGGCCGCGATGAAGACCGCCAGCGGCAGCAGCAGGATCGCCAACAGACGCAGCGTCTGTCCCCTGGTCCTTTCGATCGAGCGGGCGAAGCCGAGATCGAGCCTGCCGAGCGCGAGTGAGGTGAAGGTCAGGGTCGCCCTGAGCGAGAACCAGGCGGCGCCCACGACGAACGCCAGCGCCACGATTCCCGCGACGGGCGCGTGTCCGTCGATCAGCGACAGGGGCTCTGCGGCGAGCATGAGCACCGCACTATAAAGCGCGTAGCGCTGCGTCGCAGGCGAGGGCAGGCCGCCGAGGCGTAAGGGAAGAGCCTGCCCCGAGACGATCTCCCGGATCGCGACCAGCCAGAGCGGCAGCCAGACGAGGAGTTGCGCCAGCACGGAGGCACCCGACTGCGCGACGCCGGCGAGGGAGACCGGGCGGTCGGATCCGCTGTAGGCCGGCCCGAGCCATCGATCGAGCAGGATGCTGCCGGCGATGGCGACGAGAACCGCCAGCGGATGCCGCATGACGAAGCGCCCAAAATCACGCATGGCCGCCATGACGACGGTGAACACCGGCAGCTTCATTGTTCTCGCCCCCACTTGCATCTGAGAGAGAACAAAATAAGTACAAAAGCCATGACATTGCAACTGCTCGTTGCAAGCGGTCCGCGGCGGCGGCGCATCGGGCTTGTCGTTCGTGCCTTGTAACAGTATATCATCGCCTATGACCGATCGGCACGCCCACCCCGTTTCCCACGCCGTCCCGCAGGCTCCGGGCTGGTCGCTGCTGCGCCTCTCCGCGCTGGGGCGCATGGGCCTTGCGGCCGGAGTCGTCGTGCTGCTCTGGATCGCGACCTTCGCGGTGATCGCGTGAAGCAGGGAAGCGACGCCATGTCCGCCATCCGCCTGATCGATCTGACGCTGGGCTATGACCGGCACCCGGCGGTGCATCATCTCTCGGGCGAGATCGCGGCGGGCAGCCTGACGGCCATCGTCGGCCCCAACGGCGCCGGCAAGTCGACCCTGCTCAAGGGCATCGCCGGGGCGCTGTCTCCGCTGGACGGCGACATCGCGCTGGCCCGCGGCCGGCGGCTGGCCTATCTGCCGCAGCAGGCGGAGCTCGACCGGTCCTTCCCGATCCATGTCTATGATCTCGTGGCGATGGGGCTGTGGAACTGCGCCGGCATCTTCGGGCGCATCGGGGGCGGGGCGGCCGCGACGATCGAGGCGGCGATCGCCGCCGTCGGGCTCGCCGGCTTCGAGCGCCGGCCGATCGGCGCGCTGTCCGGCGGCCAGATGCAGCGCGCGCTCTTCGCGCGACTGCTGCTGCAGGACGCCGACATCATCCTGCTCGACGAACCCTTCACCGCCATCGACGCCCGCACCACCGCTGATCTGCTGGCGCTGGTGCAGCGCTGGCATGGCGAGAGCCGCACCGTCGTCGCGGTCCTCCACGACATCGAGACGGTGCGCCGCGCCTTCCCGCAGACGCTGCTGCTGGCGCGCGAGAGCGTCGCCTGGGGCGCAACCGCCGACGTGCTGACCCCCGCCAACCTGCTGAAGGCGCGCCGGATGGTCGAGGCCTTCGACAGCCACGCGGCGCCGTGCGAGCGCGACGCGGCGTGATGCTGCCCAACCATTGATGTCCCCTCAGCCCTCATCCTGAGGAGCGCTCCACAGGAGCGCGTCTCGAGGGATGCTCCAGTGTGTGCGGGAGCCTCCTGGACCATCCTTCGAGACGCCGCTTCGCGGCTCCTCAGGATGTGGGCTGAGAAGGCCGAGAAGAAAAAGCCGATGCTCTACGACCTCTTCATCGGCCCCTTCGCCGAATTCGACTTCATGCGCCGGGCACTGGTCGGCGTCGTCGCGCTGTCGGTGTCGGGCGGCGCGATCGGCGTCTTCCTGATGCTCAGGCGGATGAGCCTGACCGGCGACGCCATGGCCCATGCCATCCTGCCCGGTGCCGCGATCGGCTATCTCGTCGCCGGCTTCTCGCTGCCGGCGATGACGCTGGGCGGGCTCGCGGCGGGCTTTGCGGTGGCGCTCGCGGCGGGGGCCGTGGCGCGCGTCACGGTGATCAAGGAGGATGCCTCGCTCGCCGCCTTCTACCTGATCTCGCTGGCGCTCGGCGTCACCATCGTCTCGCTGCGCGGCTCGGCGGTCGATCTGTTCCACGTCCTGTTCGGCAATGTGCTGGCGCTCGACGACGACGTGCTGATCCTGCTCTCGGGGGTGGCGACCTTGTCCCTCATGACCTTGGCGGCGCTCTATCGCCCGCTGGTGATGGAATGCGTCGATCCCGGCTTCCTGCGCTCGGTCAGCCGCTCCGGCGGCCTCGTCCATCTCACCTTCCTCGGCCTCGTCGTGCTCAATCTCGTGGCCGGCTTCCATGCGCTGGGCACGCTGCTGGCTGTCGGGCTGATGATGCTGCCGGCGGCGGCCGCGCGCTTCTGGACCGCCGACATCACGCGCCTGATCCTGCTCGCCAGCGGTTTCGGCATGGTTGCCGGCTATGCCGGGCTGGTTCTGTCCTATTCGGCGGGCAGCAATCTGCCGGCCGGGCCGGCGATCATCCTGGCGGCGGGCGCGCTCTATCTCGGCTCGCTCCTGCTCGGCACGCAGGGCGGTCTCGCCCGTCGCCTCTTGCCGCGGCGCCATCTTCGGGCGTAGTGATGTTATAGTGTTGCATCACTCTCTGGAGGCCTCCATGCTCAACCGTCGCGCCCTTCTCGGCGCCCTCGCCGCCGGGCTGATCCTCGCCCAGGCGCCGCTGGCCGCCACCGCACAGGAGAAACTGCCCGTCGTCGCGAGTTTCTCGATCCTCGGCGACTTCGTGAAGGAGGTCGGTGGCGATCGCGTCGCGCTGACCACGCTCGTCGGCGCCAATGGCGACGCCCATGTCTATTCGCCGACGCCGGCCGATGCGAAGGCGATGGCCGATGCGAAGCTCGTCGTCGTCAACGGGCTGAAATTCGAGGGTTGGATCACCCGGCTGATCAAGTCTTCCGGCACCAAGGCGACGATCGCGACCGCGACGACCGGCATCACGCCGCTGCAGCACGCAGCCGACGATCACGGCCATGGCAAGAAAGACAAGCATGGCCACAACCATGCCGGCCAGGATGATCCGCATGCGTGGCAGAGCGTCGCCCATGCCAAGATCTACGTCGCCAACATCCGCGATGCGCTGGTGAAGGCCGATCCGGCGGGGCAGGCGAGCTACGAGGCCAATGCGACGCGCTATCTCGCCCAGCTCGACGCTGTCGAGGCCGAGATCAGGGCCGCGATCGCGCGCATTCCGGCCGATCGCCGCAAGGCGATCATCTCGCACGACGCCTTCGGCTATTTCGTCAAGGCCTATGGCGTCGAGTTCGTCTCGCCGCAGGGCGTCTCGACCGAGGCCGAGGCTTCGGCCAAGGATGTCGGCCGCATCATCCGGCAGGTGAAGGCGGAGAAGATTCCCGCCGTCTTCCTCGAGAACGTCACCAATCCGCGCCTCGTCGAGCGGATCGCCAAGGAGAGCGGCGCCAGGGTCGGCGGGCGGATCTATTCCGACGCGCTTTCCGACGCGGCCGGCCCGGCCGGGACTTACATCGCGATGATGAAACACAATATAAGCCAGATCGAAAAGGCGCTCGCCGCCGGCCCGGTCTGATCGTCGGCCCTCACTCTCCAGCCCTCATCCTGAGGAGCCGCGCAGCGGCGTCTCGAAGGATGGTTCAGAGGGCGCTGGAGCATCCTTCGAGACGAAGCCTTATGGCTTCTCCTCAGGATGAGGGCTGGAGGTGTCTCAAGCCGGGGCGCGACGAGCGCTCCGGCACCGCCGTTTGAAGAACCAAGGTCAAACCCATGTCCGCGAAAATTCCCGTCACGGTGCTCACCGGCTATCTGGGCGCCGGCAAGACCACGCTTCTGAACCGCATCCTCACCGAGGACCACGGCAAGAAATTCGCCGTCATCGTCAACGAGTTCGGCGAGGCCGGCATCGATGGCGACCTCGTCGTCGGCGCCGACGAGGAGGTCTTCGAGATGAACAATGGCTGCATCTGCTGCACCGTTCGCGGCGATCTGATCCGCATTCTCGACGG
>NCCO01000055.1 GCA_002279705.1 Allobosea sp. 12-68-7 | reverse complement strand
GACCTCCTCGAGCAGCGCCGAGGAGAGACCGAGCGCGACGGCCGACTGGACCTGCGCCTCGATCACCGCCGGGTTGACGATGCTGCCAGGATCGACGGCGACCCAGACGTCGTGGACGACGATGTCCGACCCGTTCAGCGAAACCTCAGCGATGGTCGCGACTTCGCTGCCGAAGGGCGAGGCCATGGCGACGCCGCGCGCGCGCCGGCTGCCGTCGGCGGCCGCGAAGGGGCCGCGCTTCCAGCCGCCCGACAAGTCACCGACCGCCTCCAGCAGCGCCTTATGTCGCGGGCTGCCCGCGAGCAGGCGCAGCCTGAGCGCGTAGGGGTCGTGCTTGCCGACATCGGCGAGCTCGTCGAAGAACGTCTCGTAGAAGAAGTCGTTCATCGAATGGCCGACCGAGCGCCAGAAGCCGATGATCGCGGCATCGTCGACATGGATCTGGCCGACGCGCCGATTTGCGATCGCATAGGGTTTGCCGGCGATGCCCTCGACGGCCGAGGCGTCGGCCTTGCCCGGCTCGCCGCCGAACCAGCGGCTGACCGGCCCCTCCCCGACCGCCACGGCCTGCAGCGCCACCGGCAGGCCGTTGGCGTCGAGCCCGGCCTTGAAACGGGCGACGCTCATCGGCCGGACCGCATCGCGCAGGAACTCTTCTTCGCGGCTCCAAATCAGCTTGACCGGTTTGCCGACCGCCTTGGCCAGCAGGATGGCCTGAGAATAGGGCGCCGCCGCCTGGTAGAGGAAATGCCGGCCGAAGAAGCCGCCGAGCACCGAGGAGTGGATCGTCACCTTGTCCGGCGTCAGGCCTGCGACCCTGGCGGCATCGGCCTGGAACATCTCGGGCGCCTGGTTGGGTAGCCAGAGTTCGAGCGAGCCGTCCGGCCTGAAGCGGGCGATGGCGGAAGGCGGTTCGAGCTGAGCATGGGCGAGATAGGGCGCGTCGAAGGTCGCCTCGACGACGGTTTGCGCGCGGGCGAGCGACGCCGCGGCGTCGCCCTCCGTCTCGAAGGCGATCCCCTCGCCGGCCGCGGCCATCAGGGTCGCGCGATGGCCTTCCGAGGAGAAGGTCGCCGGCATCAGGCGGGCCTTGGCCGTGTTGGTTTCCGCCCAGGTGACCTGGAGCGTCTCGACGGCGCGGCGCGCGCGCCACCAACTGTTGGCGACGACGGCGACCGCGCCCGGCAGACGGTGGATCGACTGCACGCCCGGCATGGCCCTAACCTCGGCCTCGTTGGCAATGGCGGCCGGGTCGAGCCCAAGGCGGCTGGCGTGCTGAACGGCCGCATGGACCATGCCCTCGACCTTCAGATCGATGGCATAGCGCGTCTTGCCGGTGGATTTGTCGCGAACGTCGAGACGCGGGACCGGCTTGCCGATCCAGCGGAAATCCGCCTCGTGGCGCAACGAGACCTGCGCCGGCACGGGCAGAGTCGCCGCAGCCTTCGCGAGATCGCCATAGGCGAGGCTGCGGGCGCTGGCCTTGTGGATGACGCGGCCGGGCTCGGTCGAGAGCGAGGCGACGGGCACGTTCCATTGCGCCGCCGCAGCCTGGATCAGCATGGCGCGGGCCGCGGCGCCCAGCCGGCGCATCGTCTCGTAGCTCTTGCGGACCGACATGCTGCCGCCGGTGAAACGGGCGCCGCCGATCAGCATATAGTCCGGGCCGGGCGGGGCGCCCTCGATGACGAAGCGGGTCGGCTCGACATCGAGTTCCTCGCCGACGATCTGCGCCATCGCGGTAAAGATCCCTTGCCCGCCCTCGATGAAGGGGCTGCGGAACAGCACCGTGCTGTCGGGGCGGATCTCGAGGAAGGCGCTGACGCGCGTGCCGGGCTTGATGCCGGCGGCGGCGTTCTGGGCGCGCGCCCCGGCGGGCGGCAGCGCGACGCCGAGAACGAGCGCGCCCATCCCACCGAGAAGGCCACGGCGCGAGGGCTTGAAGGGAAGGATGGGCATGGGGAATGGAGCGTTCATGACCCTCTCCCTCAACCGCGCGCAGCGTCGCGGACGGCCGCGGCGATGGCGTTGTAGGTGCCGCAGCGGCAGAGATTGATCATCGCACCCGCGATGTCGGCCTCGCTGGGCTGCGACGTCTGCTTCAGCAGCGCGGTCGCCGCCATGACCTGGCCCGACTGGCAATAGCCGCATTGCGGCACCTGATGCGCCACCCAGGCCTCGACGACCCGGCGGCCGACCGGATCGGCCTCGACGGATTCGATCGTGGTGATCGCGGACCCCGCCACGCTCTCCACCGGCGTCACGCAGGAGCGCGTCGCCTGCCCGTCGACCATGACCGTACAAGCGCCGCATTGCGCGACGCCGCAGCCATACTTCGTTCCCGTCAGACCGAGCTCATCGCGCAGCACCCAGAGCAGCGGGGTGTCTGGCTCGACATCGACGCGCTGTTTCGATCCGTTGATCGTCAGTTCCATGGCCATCTCCTGGGGGAGGACGCGGCATGCTCCGCATGGTCCTCCTCTCGATTTAGATGGGTTCGAAAATAGGGAGTTCCGGCAGCGGCCATTAGCAGCCGAAATCCGCATACATATATCGACCCAGCCCATGAATGGCCCAAGCCGGAGAGGACCCGCATGGCCCGCCAGGATTTCAACGACCTGCTCTGGTTCCTCGCGGTGGCCGAGGAGCGCAGCTTCACGCGGGCGGCCGCCAGGCTCGGGATTACCCAGTCGACGCTGAGCCACGCGATCAAGAAGCTCGAAACGCGCATGGGCATTCGGCTGCTCGCACGCACGACACGCTCCGTCGCGACGACCGAAGCGGGCGAGACATTGCGGCAGTCGCTGGCGCCGCGCATCGCAGAAATCGACGCCGAGATCGCAGCGCTGATGAGCTACCGGGACAGGCCGGCCGGCACGATCCGTCTGACCCTGTCCGATCATGCCCTGAGCGGGCTGGTCTGGCCGAAGCTGAGACCGGTGCTGGCCGCCTATCCGGACATCAAGGTGGAGTTCAGCATCGACAACGGGCTGCGCAACATCGTCGAGGACCACTTCGATGCCGGAATCCGCCTCGGCGAGAGCGTCGAAAAGGACATGATCGCCGTCCGCATCGGGCCGGACTGGCGGCTCGTGGCCGTCGCATCGCCGGCCTACCTGGCCGCCAACCCACCGCCGCAGCATCCCAACGAACTCGTCGCGCACAACTGCATCAACATGCGCCAGTCACGGGCCGGCGGCCTCTATGCCTGGGAGTTCGAAAAGGACGGTCAGGAATTGCGCGTCCGGGTCGACGGTCAACTGACCTTCAACACCTCGGTCGCGATGATCGATGCCGTGCTGAACGGCTATGGCATCGCCTATGTGCCAGAGGATCTGGTCGCCGGACACATCGCCGGTGGCGCCTTGACGGCCCTGCTGGAGGACTGGTCGCCGCCCTTTCCCGGCTACTACATCTACTATCCCAGCCGCCGGCAGAGCCTGCCGGCCTTCAAGGTGATCGTGGACGCGCTGCGGCACGGCCCCGGTTGGCCGTGCGCGAATTTGTGAAGACCGGGGATTCGGCAGGCGCCTGGTGGCCAAGACCGCGCAAGTCCCTGATCTCGTGGTGAAAATGGCATTTCCGGGCGCATTGCCGATGGGAGACGGGTGTCGCTCCCGTCCCGCCGATACCCTTGCCTGCCCGCCGACCGCCACCTTTATGGGTAGAATGCGTCGGTAACGGTGCGTCCTGGAGGATCGGGTTCTTCCGACGGCGCGATCCCCATCCGGCTCTCGATTGCGATGCAAGCATGGAGACAGCGTTGACCGATGATCGATCGACCCGCCGGGCCTTTCTCGCCCATGGCTCCGTGCTCGCCGGCGCGGCGCTCCTGACAGGAACGCCCGGTCTGCTGCGGCCCGCCCAGGCGCAGGGCCTCGCCCCGACGCCGACGATGCCGGGCGGCGCCAACAACTACATCCCCGGCGCGCCGGTCGTCAGCCGCATCGGCGGCGGCGGCTTCTGGATGACGGGGACCGTGCGTCGTGCGGGCGACGGCGCGCCCCTGCCCGGGGTGCGGATCCAGATCTGGGCCCACACCACCGAGGGGCGCGAGAACGACGCGCACAGCCACGGCGCCACGCTGACCGGGGCCGATGGAACCTTCCGGCTGGAGATGCCCCAGATCATCCCGGCCTTCGGGCAGGCGCATGGCCACCTCGCCTATGAAGGGAACGGCTTCAAGACCGTCTTCCTGCGGCCCGTGATGGCCCGCTCGCGCGACACCAGCCTCAGCGCCCATTTCGTGCTCCAGCCGGTCTGAGCGGCTTGCCGTCAGCTCGGAGGTCTCTGGCCTGGGTTGCGCTGGCCCTTGCCGTGGCCGTGCCGATCGCGCTGGCGGCGGGGAGCCCACTGCTGGCCTGGCGCGACGGCGTCTATGTCGCCTCGAGCTTCGCCGGCATGCTCGCGCTCGCGCTGCTGCTGGTTCAGCCGCTGCTGGCCGGCGGCTATCTGCCCGCGCTGCAAGCCCGGCGCGGTCGCCGGGTGCATGGCTGGCTCGGCGCCGCTCTGGTGACGCTGATCCTTCTCCATGTCGCGGGGCTGTGGCTGACGAGCGCCCCGGACGTGATCGACGCCTTGCTGTTCGCCTCACCCACGCCCTTCTCCGCCTGGGGCGTCGTCGCCATGTGGGCGGCCTTCGCCGCGGCCGCGCTCGCGGCCCTGAGAGCTCGCATCCGCCTGGCGCCGAAGGTCTGGCGCCTCAGCCATACGGCGCTCGCGGTCGTGGTCGTCAGCGGCAGCGTCGTCCATGCCTGGCTCGTCGACGGGACGATGGAACCGCTGTCGAAGGCCGCGTTTTGCCTGCTCGTGCTGCTGGCGACGGCCAAGGTGATCCTGGACCTGCGCGCCTGGACCCTGATGGCGCGGACGCGCCGTTCCGCAGATCGCCGCTAGAGCCGAGGCAGAGGGCAGGCTCGGACGGACAGTCCGGCCAGGGCAACACCGGCTCCCACGCCCCGCGCCCGTCGGCGGCGAGCCATAGCCGGGCGGGAGCATGGTTGCCGGGCATTCTGTGGCCAGGCGACACCGGCCTGCCCGCCCTTTGCAGCCCCACAGGGCGGCGTCGCGTCGTCGGCTTTCCGGCCGCGGCGTGGGCGATGGCCCGCGCTTTCCAGCAACGGCTTAACGGATCGTCCATGCAACGGAGCCATCCGCCGAGACGGTGAAACAAAATTGCTGTAATGGGGTCGAATCCAGAATAATGAAGCTGTATTCACGCAGATCGCGTACCCGCTGGACCGCTCGAATGTTTTCGACCCGCAACCTCACCACCGATCTCGTGCAGCTCGCAGACGTGCCGGCCTGTCTCTCGACGGCCGGGCTGGACGGATCCCAGTATCTTGCCGCCAATGACGGTTATCTGCGGCTGATCGAGCGGGTCTGGCCGGAAATCCAGCACAAGGAGTTGCTGGCTGCCGGCTCCGCGCTCAGCAGTGCGCAGCGCGTCCGGCGCCAGCGGATGCTCGAGACGAACGGCTATTACGACGCGGAGCCGGCCGAGGTGCGCTCCGCGACGGGCCGAATCATCCCTGTCGCGATCAGCTCGCAGAGGGTGTGGTGCAGCGGCGTCGCCTGCGATCTCGAATACTTCATGCCCCTGCCGCCCGCAAAGCCTCAGGCGCCGGGCACCGGTTTCGGCGTCAAAACGTCGCGGAAGGCGTCCTTCACGCCGCGGTTCAGCGGCAGCCTCAAAGCGATGAGCGTGCTGAACCGGCACATCATGATCGGCCGAATCCTCGCGCTGGCGGCCGAGGGCGCGGTGCTGGCCAGGCAGCTGGCGCAGCAGCCGGACACCAGCGAGACGCTCACCGCCATCACGGAGCGCCTGAGCGCCTATCGGGTCGTCAACCGCGCCAGCCCGACGCGGATCGGCTTTGATTTTTCCGATCTGGCGTACGAGCAGCTCGAAGAGCTGTTGCTCCAGGTCGCGGGCGACATCTGGTTGCTGATCGTCGCCTGCGACGATCGCGACATCGTCGAGATGCTGCGTTGCCTTGTCGCGAAATACACCATGCCGAGGCCGGTCGTCGTCAACTGGTGACGGGCGACCCCGCGCCGGCCGGCAAGGACAGCCGCTCGCTCAGGCCGCCGTCGTGCAGACGGACCTTGAGCGGCTGGCCGGCCGCATCCTCGAAGCGCAGCTCCGGCCAGCGCGGCGCTCTCGTGCCGGCGAACCAGACCGCGACCGTCGCGACGCCGCCGCGCTTCTCGGCCACCACCGAGAACAGGCAAGGCGGCGTCAGCGGCGGCTCGAGCACGCTCGCCCCATCGTCGTCATAGAGATCGAGCCTGGCGCTCTCGCCGTCGGCCAGGGCCAGCCGCAGCGTCAGCGGGCCGCTTTCGGTCGAGGGCGCGGGCCCGAGCGGCAGGATCGAGCCGCCGCGCAGGAAGGCCGGGCAGCGCCCCAGCGGGGCTTCGGCCGTGACAGTCCGACCGCCGGAATGGGGCGCGCCGGTCCAGAGATCGAACCAGCCCTCGGCGCAGGCGGGCAGCCAGACCTCGCGCTGCGTCACGCCCCTGTCGAGCACCGGCGCGACCAGCAGCCGCTCGCCGAGCAGGAAGGCGTCTTCCGCGCTGTAGCTTTCCGCCTGGTCGGGGAAATCGAGCGTCAGGGGCCGCAGGATCGGCTCGTGATCGCGATGCATCCGCCAGAGCAGGTCGTAGAACAGCGGCGTCAGCCGCTCACGAAAGGCCAGGCACGCCCTGATCTGCGGCAGCAGCTCCGGATACATCCAGGGCTCGTTGGCACTGCCGTCGTCGTTCCAGGAGTGGATGGTGAAGCGCGGCCAGAAGATGCCCTGCTCGATCCAGCGCAGGAACAGCTCGGGCTCGGGCTTGGGGCCGGCGAAGCCGCCGATGTCATGGCCGAAATTGGCCAGCCCCGAGAGCGAGAAGCCATGGCCCATGCGCAGGTTCCAGCGCAGCGTCTCCCAGTTGGTGCGATTGTCGCCACTCCAGGTCTGGACATAGCGCTGCATGCCCGGCCCGCCGGAGCGCGAGATGAGATAGGGGCGCGTGCCCGGCGCGGCCGCGGTCTGGGCGATCGCGGAGGCGCGCATCATCAGGTTGGTCTGAACGGGCCGCAGCGTCGCGATCGTCGCCTTGTGCCCGGCGAGGTCGCAGAGCGCGGCCTCGTCCCAGATCTCGAACTCGTTGTTGTCGTTCCAGGTCGAGTTGATGCCATAGTCGATCAGCTGCTCCTTCACCTGCCGCGACCACCAGGCGCTGGTCTGCGGGTTGGTGAAGTCGAGATAGGCCGCCGGGCCGCCCCAGAACTGCGTCACATGCGGCTTCGACGGGTCCTCGCTGTCGCGCACGAAGCCGCCGAAGGCCTCGACCTCGGCAAAGCGCGGATGCTCCAGCAGCAGCGCCGGCTTGATGTTGGCGACGAGCTCGACCTTCGCGTCCCTGAAGCGGGCGGTCACCGCCTGCGGATCGGGGAAGCGGTCGCGGTTCCAGGTGAAGACGCAGCGCCTATCGCCGACCAGGGTGTAGCCGGACGACATCTGGAAGGAGCCGCAGGGAATGCCGTGCCGCGCCAGCAGATCGAGGAAGCCGACGAGTTTGTCGGAGGCGTCGGGCGCGTCGGTATAGGACATGGTCGATCCGGAATAGGGGATCGTCCAGCGCGGCGGGAAGGCGGCGCGCCCGGTCAGGGCGGTGAAGCGCCTGACCACGTCGCCGAGCCCTGGCCCCAGCACGACATAGAGATCGAGATCGCCGTCGCAGGCCTCGAAGGAGCGGAACAGATCGTGATAGGCGTCGAGCTCCTGGCCGAGATCGAAGGCGCCGCGCGCGAGATTGTCGTAGAACAGCCCGACGGCCTGACCGCCGCGGTCGGGCCGCACCGTCACCGACCAGGGAATGTGCTTGTAGAGCGGGTCCGAGCGGCCGCCATCGTAGCCGAGCGGGTCGGTCGCTCCCATGGCCAGGCGCCGGCCATGCTTGTCGGCGTCGCCGGACTTGTCGCCGAAGCCGTAGAAGCGCTCGCGCTCGTCGCGGACGAGATAATGCCGGAAACGGTTCGAGCGGCGGTCGAAGGCATAGGCGTGGCTCGGCCGGTCCTTCAGCACGCTCTCGAACGGCGCATCGGGGGCGGAGCGGACCTGCCAGTCCAGCATCAGGGGCGAGCGGCGGATCCGCACGCGCAGCCACGCCGTCTCCACCGTGATCGCGGCCTCGTCCTCGTCGACCGAGAAAGGCACGCCGGGGAAGCCGGAGACGTCGAGCCTGTCGCGCCCGTCGATCGGGTCCGGGTCGCCGGCCCAGGCGATCTCCGGCGAGATCGACCAGGTCCTCGGCATCACCAGCCCACCCGGCCGGGTGATCAGCAGGCGCGCGAGATGCGCGTCGAGCAGGTAGAGACGGGCGCCGTAGCCGGCCTCCAGCGCGAGATCGACATGGCTCGTGCCGGTTCCGGCGAGCCTCGCCCCGGTCAGCGGATGCATGGATGAAGCCTTACTTGATGAAGCCGAACAGGCGCGGCAGCCAGAGCGACAGCGCCGGCACATAGGTGACGACGAGCAGCGCCATCATGGTCGACAGGAAGATCGGGATCAGCGGGCGCGTCACCCGCTCGATCGACACCTTGGCGATGGCGCAGCCGATGAAGAGCGCGCTGCCGGTCGGCGGCGAGACGATGCCGAGGCACATGTTGAACACGAGGATGACGCCGAAATGCACGGGATCGACGCCGAGCTGCGTCAGCACGGGCAGGAAGATCGGTGTGAAGATCAGGATGCCGGGGGTGAGGTCGAGGAAGGTACCCATCAGCAGCAGGACGACGTTCACCAGCATCAGCGCGACGTATTTGTTGTCGGAGATCGCGGTGATCCAGTCGCCGATCAGCTGAGGGATGCCGGCGAGCGACATCACATAGGCCATGGCCAGCGAGGTGCCGATCATCAGCGAGACCACCGCCGTGGCCTCGATCGTGTCGACGAGGATGCGGTAGAGATCGCCGAATTTCAGCTCGCGATAGATCGCCGCCAGCATCAGCGAATAGACCACCGCGATGGCCGAGCCCTCGGTCGCGGTGAAGATGCCGCCGACGATGCCGCCGATGACGAGCACGATCAGCCCGAGGCTGGGCAGCGCGCTCAGCACGGCCGAGACCTTCTCGCGCAGCGGCAGCGGCGGCATCGGCCGATAGCCGCGCCGCTTGGCCATGAACCAGACCGGAATCATCACGGACAGGCCCATGAGGATGCCGGGGATATAGCCGGCCAGGAAGAGCGCGGCGATCGAGGTCCCGCCCGAGACCAGCGAATAGACGATGAAGGCGCCCGATGGCGGGATCAGCAGGCCCGTCGGACAGGAGGAGATGTTGACGGCGGCCGAGAAGGCCGGATCGTAGCCCGCCCTGTCCTTGAGCGGCTGCATGGTGCCGCCGATGGCCGATGCGGCGGCGACCGCCGAGCCCGAGACGGTGCCGAACATCATGTTCGCGAGGATGGTGATCTGGGCCAGTGCCCCCGGCATCCAGCCGACGAAGACCTTGGCGCAGTCGATCAGGCGCCGCGCGATCCCGCCCCGGTTCATGATCGAGCCCGCCATGAAGAAGAACGGGATGGCGAGCAGCGCGAAGGAATCGAGACCGGTCGCGATGCGCTGCGCGGTGACCGACAGCGCCGGCAGGGGCGGCATGATCGTGAGCAGCGCCGCGATCGCGGCCAGGCCCGTGGCGTGGCTGATCGGCACGCCGATGGCCATCAGCCCGATGAAGGCGACGGAGAGAATGAGGGCGGGGGATGCTTCCATGCCGGTCATGCCCGCTCAGTCGAGCGAGACCTCCTTGGCCGCGATCTCCTGACCGCTGGCGACCTCGCAGACCACCAGCACCGCGTAGATCGCGGTCAGCAGGCCCGAGAGCGGGATGATGGCGTAGACATAGGCCACCGGAAGAAGCATCGCGGGCGACACCTGCCCAAGCCTCAGATTGCGCTCGACCAGGAGCCAGCCGCCCCAGACCAGCACGACGAGCGCGAAGACGATGACGAGCCCCGCGATCAGGATGTCGAAGCCGCGACGGACGCCGCGCGGCGCCATGTCGATCAGCCCGGTGATGGCGATGTGCCCGCGCTTGCCGAGCACATAGGCGGCGCCGAGCAGGCTGACCCAGATGAACAGGAAGCGCGAGAGTTCGTCGGTGAAGGAGGTCGAGGAGCCGAGGAAATAGCGACCGACGACCTGCCAGACCACGCAGCCGAGCATGACGAGCGTCATCGGCACGGCGAGCGCCAGGACGAAGACGTCGAGCGAGCGGTGGATGCGGTGGAGCATGGCGGAACCTGACCGGGGGAACGGCGCGTCGTCCTCCCCTCACCCCCGGGTGGCGAAGGGAGGACGCGCCTGTCGGCTTACTGCAGAGCCTGGATCTTCTCGGCGAGCGCGGCGACCGCCGGCACGGCCTTGAGATCGTCGTACATGGGCTGGACGGCCTTGCGGAACGCCGCCTTGTCGGCCTCGACGAAGGTCACGCCCATCTTGACGGCGTCGCCCTCGGCCTTGTCGAGTTCCTTCTGCCAGTTTTCGTTATGGGCCTTGGAGGAATCGTGCGCGGCCTGGCGGACCAGCTCCTGCTGCTCCGGCTTCAGCTTGCCGAAGGTGACGCCGGAGGCGAGCACGACGTCGGGCACGCGGGTGTGCTCGTTGCGTGAATAGAACTTCATCACCTCGCCATGCTTGGCCAGCGTCAGCGCAGTGACGTTGTTCTCCGCCCCGTCGACGACGCCCGACTGCAGCGCGGTGTAGAGCTCGCCCCAGGCCAGCGGTGTCGCGGCGGCGCCCAGCAGGTTGACCATGCGGGTCGTGATCGGGCCGGGCTGGACGCGGATCTTCAGGCCCTTGAGGTCTTCAGGCGTCCGGATCGGCTTCTTGGCGTAGAAGGAGCGCGTGCCGTTGTCCTGATAGGCGAGCCCGAGCAGGGACTTGGCCTTGCCGGCCTCCAGGATCTCGCGACCGATCGGCCCGTCCACGACCTTGAAGAAATGGGCCTTGTCGCGGAACAGGAAGGGTGTGTCGAACACGCCGAAGGCGGGCTCGAACGCCGCCAGCGGCGACGCGTTGGCATGGGCGAAGTCGAGCGCGCCGGCCTGGAGCTGTTCCAGGAGTTCGCGCTGCTGGCCGAGCTGGCCGGCCGGGAAGACCTTGATCTCGATGTCGCCCTTCGAGCGCTCGCTGACCAGCTTGGCGAAGAGTTCGAGGGACACGTCGACCGGGTGGCCCTTGGCGAGACCGTGGCCGAGGCGCAGCGTGGTCTTGGCCTGCGCCACGGGGGCGGCCGCGAGGGCGGCGGCGGCCATGCCGGCGATCAGGATGGTGCGTCGTGTGGTGCTCATCTCGGTGTCCTCCGCGTCGTGTTCTGGTTGTTGGTTTTTGTGGTCCCGGCCGGGCCTGTCTGGCCCTGGCGCCGGGCGGTTCATGCCCCAGCAGGTGTCTGCTGCTGGGCCAGTTCGGCATAGCGCTCCGAAAGGGTGGTGAAGGCCTTCTTCCGGGTGGTCTTGTCGGCGGCGATCAGGCCCTTCAAATTCCAGCCGCGCTGATAGGCGGTCTGCCGCCGCTCGGTCCGGAAGTCGTAGAGAATCCACGGGCAGAAGCCGCGCACATAGGGCGCGCTTTCGACCAGATCGAGCTGGCGCTCGTAGAGATCGGACTGATGGGTCTCGCCGAAGAGTTCCCCGGGCCGCCCCTCCCGCCCGGCGACGGCGTCGGCGCCCGTCTCCGTGATGACCAGCGGCTTGTCGAGGTCGGAATTGGCGAAGAGCCGCTTCAGCCCGTCGAACGAGGGCTCGTACCAGCCGAAATATTCGTTGAGCCCGATCACGTCGAGCGCCTCCGAGAGCCGGTCCTCGACGCGGAAATGCTCGCGGTTGATCAGGCAGGCCGCGGAGACGAGGCGGGTCGGGTCTAATTCGCGGCAGGAGGCGGCAAGCCCGCTCATGAACGCCAGCCGCGCATCCGTGTCGGCATTCTCGTTGCCGACACCCCAGATCACGATGCTGGCGCGGTTGCGGTCGCGGCGGATCATCTCGCGCAGCTGGTTGTCGGCGTCGGCGAAGGTGTCGGGGTTGGCGAAATCGATCGCCCAGTAGACCGGCACCTCCTCCCAGAGCAGGAGCCCGACCTCGTCGGCGATCCGCGCGGCGAGCTCATGGTGCGGATAGTGCGACAGCCGCAGGAAATTGGCGTTGAGCGCCTTGGCGTCGGCGAAACGGCGGCGGATGTCGGCCTCGGTCGAGACCTTGCCGAGGTCGCGGTCGTCCTCGTGGACGCAGATGCCGCGCAGGAAGATGTCCTCGCCATTGAGCAGGATGCGCTGGCCCTCGACCCGGATCTCGCGGAAGCCGACGGTATCGCCGACCTCGTCCTCGCCGAAGGCGAGGCGGACCGGATAGAGCTTCGGGCGGGCCGGGCTCCAGAGCTCGGGCGCGGCGGCGAACTCGATCCGTCCGACGCCGGCGGCGACCGGAATCGCGATCTCCTCCGCCAGCCCGTCGATGCGCAGCCGCGCCGTGCCGCCGGCCGGCTCGGAGAGCGTGAGGTCGACGGCGATGCGTTGGCCCTGCGAGCCCGGGACGAGCGCGACGCCGAAATCGCGGATGAACACCACCGGCACGCGCAGCAGACCGACCTCGCGGTAGAGGCCGCCATAGTTGAACCAGTCGGTGTGGTTCATCGGCACGCGCTCGGGCCGGCGGCGGTTGTCGACATTGATCTGCAGCCGGTTCGCGCCCGCCGCCAGATGCCCGGTGAGCTCGATGAAGAACGGCGTCGAGCCGCCGCGATGGCTGCCGATGAAGACGCCGTTGAGGAAGACGCGCGCCTCGTAATTGGCCGCGCCGACGCGCAGGAACACGCGCTCCCCGGCCCGGCCGGGCGCGAAGGTCACCTCGCGGGTGTACCAGGCGCCACCCTCGAAATAGGTCCATTCCGGACGCATCACGTTCCAGCAGGAAGGAACGGTCGTGGTCTGCCAGGCGCCGTCATCGTAGTCGCGCGGGGTCGTCCAGCCGCCGATCGGATCGGGCGCGTCCTCGAACCAGCGCTGGCGCAGCCCCTCGTCATGCAGGTCGAGGACGAAGTTCCAGGTGCCGTCGAGCGATTCGACCCTGCGGTCGCCGACGCTGATCAGATCGCGCCAGCCGACGCGCCCCTCCGAGAAGGGCGTGGCATAAGCCTCGTCATGGAGATGGTGATAGGGATCATGCCCCGGCGGGAGCACGGGCTCGCCGTCGCCGGCGGCAGCGTTTGTCTCGACCCTGGCGTCCATCCCGATGACACTTAATTTTTTCAAGGAAAACGATTTCCTCAATCCTAGACAAGCGCCGCCTTTCTGGCAACCATGCGCCGACCCTGTCATGAAGCGGGCCGGAGTCCGGAAGGCGTCGCAGACGGTGAGCGATCACGTGACCAGCAAGTCGGGCGGCGCGCGCCCGGTCTCGATCGCCATGGTGGCGCGCCGCGCCGGCGTCTCGATCGCGACGGTGTCGCGCGTCATGAACGGCGTCGAGAACAAGGCCACCTCCGAGACCGCCGCGCGGGTCCGCGCCGCGGTCGCGGCGCTGGGCTACCGGCCGCAGAGCGTCGGCCGCGCGCTGCGGCAGCGCGAAAGCCGCATCGTCGGCGTGCTCGCCGCCAATCTCGGGAACCCGGCGATGGCCGCCGCCGCCGCCTCGATCGAGCTGGCGCTGCGCGACGCCGGCTTCGTGATGGCGCTCTGCGACACGCATGAGGACCCGGCCATCCAGGACGAGTATCTCGCCGAGATGGAGGCGCAGCTGGCGCGCGGCATCGTGCTGCTGGTCGCCGTCCCCTCGCCCCGGCTCGACCAGCTGCGCGCGGCGGGGCGGCCGCTCGTCTTCGTCAACCGGCGCGACCCCGGCGACGAGACCGCGCCCTTCGTCGGCATCGACGACCATGCGGCGGGCTTCGCCGTGGCGCAGCACTGGCTGGCGCAGGACAGGGCCGGCCCCTTCGGCCTGCTGCACGCCTCGCTGTCCTTCAGCGCCGGCCAGCGACGGGCCGCCGGCTTCGTCGCCGGTCTGGTCGCCGGCGGCGTTGCCGAGGCCGAGATCCTGCGCGGGACGGGCAGCGGCAGGAGCCATCTCGCCATCGGCCATGCCGGCATGGGCGCGCTCCTGGCCGGGCCGCGGATGCCGCGCCGCATCCTCTGCCTCAGCGACCTGATCGCCTATGGCGCCTATCGGCGGCTGTCGGAGGCGGGCTTTCGCGTCCCGGACGACGTGGCGCTGTTCGGCTTCGACGACAACCCGCTCAACGCCTGGATCGCCCCCTGGCTCAGCGCGGTGAAGATTCCCTATGACGATTTCGGGCCGGTGGTGGTGGCGACGCTCGCCGCGCTGCTGGACGAAGCGCAGGCCAAGGCCTGCTTCATGCCGCATGAGCTGGTGATCCGCGGCGGCTGACGCCTCCGGAGCATGAGCCCTGCCGTCGCTCTATCGAATGCAGGAGATGGCCTGCCGCGCCCCGGCTATTTCAGGCTGTTGGTCAGGAAGCGCTGGAGCCGCTCGCTCTTCGGCTGCAGCAGGACCTGGGCCGGTGCCCCCTCCTCCTCCACCACGCCCTGATGCAGGAAGACGACGCGGCTGGCGACCTCGCGGGCAAAGCCCATCTCATGCGTCACGACGAACATGGTGCGACCCTCCTCCGCCAGGAGCCGCATCACCCGCAGAACCTCCCCGACGAGCTCGGGATCGAGCGCGGATGTCGGCTCGTCGAAGAGCATGACCTCCGGCTCCATCGCAAGCGCGCGGGCGATGGCGACGCGCTGCTGCTCGCCGCCCGACATATGGGCGGGGTAGGCATCCTTGCGATGGGATACGCCGACGCGCGCGAGATAGCGCTCCGCGCGCTCGACGGCCTCTGCACGCGAGAGGCCGAGCACGCGCATCGGCGCCTCGATCACGTTCTCGACCGCCGTCATATGCGCCCAGAGATTGAACTGCTGGAACACCATCGCCAGCCGGGCGCGGATGCGCTGCAGCTGGGCCGGGTCGGCGGCCTCGAGCTCGCCCTTGCGACCAGGCGAGAGCCTGAGTTCCTCGCCGCCGACGAAGATCCGCCCGGCATTGGGCCTCTCGAGCAGGTTCAGGCAGCGCAGCACCGTGCTCTTGCCGGAGCCCGAGGCCCCGATCAGCGCGATGACGTCGCCGGAATTGGCCGAGAGCGAAACGCCCTTCAGCACCTCGACCGCGCCGAAGCTCTTGCGCAGGCCGTCGGCGCGGAGCTTTTCGACGGGGCGGCCGCCGGCCGCGGAGGGCTCGATGGCTGACGGGTCCATGGCGCGATCCTTTCAGGGGCTGAGCAGCCGACCGCTGCGCTTCAGGCTGGTGCCGGCCACCTTGCCCAGCCGCTTGCCGGGGGTGACGAAGCGCAGCGCCGAGCGCGCAAAGAAGACGCCGCCCGACTGGCAGCGGATGGGTGTCACCGCGCCGCTCAGCGGGTCGATCAGCTCGGCCAGCACCGCACCGGCCTCGACCGTCTCGCCCAGCTCTCGACGATAGACGAGGATGCCAGCCGTCGGCGCCACGAGGGGCTCGGAGGCTTCGAGCGCGGTCGGCTGGCACAGGGCCGCGGGCAGGACCGGCTTTTCGCCGGCGATGACACCGACATGGCGCATGAAGGCGAGGATCGCGCCCGCATCGGCATCGGCCATGGCGTCATCGACGTCGCTCTGGCCGCGCAGCTCGACCGTCACCGATTGGCAGCCGAAGGGGACGGGCCTGTCGGGAAAGGCGCGGGCGAGTTCGGCCCAGGGGCGGCTGACGGCCTCGTCGAAAGGATCGCCGCCGGAGACATCCGCGAGCAGGAGCGCCCGCGCCCCGAGATGGGCCGCGAGCGGTGCGAAAATCGGCGCGCTGTCGGTATGGGTGTAAAGATGCATCGCGGCTTCGGCATCGCAGTGCAGGTCGAGCACGAAGTCGGCGTGGAGCGCGAGCGCCAGCAACGTCGCCTTGAGATGCTGCGGCGGCGTCTCGACCGGGAACGAGGCCAGCACGGCGGCGAGTTCCGCCCGGATGAAGCCCAAGCGGGTTGGCGACAGGCACCAGCACGACCTCGCCGCGCAGATCGCCCGAGGCCTCGAGCGCCAGAAGCTCCCGGCGCAGCGCCTGGGCGCAGATCATGCCGGGGATCTCGTCGGCGTGCAGGGCGGCCTGGATATAGACGCAAGGACGGGCGCCCGATCGGCCGAACCGCTGCACGGTGAGATGGTAGGCCGTCCCGGGGGTGGCGGCGGGGATCGCGATGATGTCGGTCTGCATGGCGTCAGGCGGGCCTCGGATCGGCGGTTTTGGGCCGAAGATGCTTCAGGAACCGGGCCTCCAGAAGCTTGACGAGGCCGACGAGCGTGAAGGTGATAACGAAGTAGAACACCGCCACCAGGCCGAAGGCCTCGAGCGGGGCGAGGTTGTTGTAGTAGACATCGCGGGCGGTGCGGGTGAGTTCGACGATGGTGACGGCGCTGGCGATCGAGGTCGCATGCATGACCATGACGAGCTCGTTGCCGTATTGCGGCAGGGCGCGGCGCATGGCGCTCGGCAGCAGGATGCGGCGGTAGATCGAAAATGTCGACAGTCCGAGGCTGCGCGCGGCTTCCAGCTCGCCATTGGGCGTCTGGCGCAGGGCGCCGGCGAGGATTTCCGTCGTATAGGCCGCGCTGTTGAGGGCAAAGGCCAGCCAGGCGCAGAACCAGGCGTTGCGGAACAGCGGCCAGGCAGCGCTCTCGCGCAGCCATTCGAACTGCGCCAGGCCGAAATAGATCATGTAGAGCTGCACTAGGAGCGGCGTGCCCCGGATCACATAGGTGTAGAGGAAGACCGGCTTCGAGAGCAGCGGGTTGGGCGAGACGCGCGCGATCGCCAGCGGCACCGACAGCAGGAACGACGCCGAGACCGAGATCGCCATCAGGATCAGGCTGACCTTGAGGCCGTTGAGATAGAGCGGCCAGGATTCAGCGATGAGGGCCCAGTCGACCATCAGAATTCAACCTTGCGCACGCCGAGCGAGAAGCGCCGCTCGACCCAGCCGAGCAGCAGGATCGAAACCGTGGTGACCGCGAGATAGATCCCGCCGATGGCGGCATAGAAGGTGAAGGGCTCACGCGTGGCGGCCGAGGCGAGGCTAGCGCGGTGGACCATGTCGTCGAGCCCGATGATCGACAAAAGCGCGGTGGCCTTGATCATCACCAGCCAGTTGTTGGTGAAGCCGGGAATGGCATGGCGGACCATCTGCGGCAGCACGATGCGACGCAACACCTGGCCCCGGCTCAGGCCATAGGCAAGACCCGCCTCGCTCTGCCCGCGCGGGATGGCGAGGATGGCGCCGCGAAAGGTCTCCGTCAGATAGGCTCCGAAGATGAAGCCCAGCGTCGTCGTGCCGGCGATGAAGGGGTTAATGTCGAGATAGCCGAGCCCGGCTTTGTCGGCGAGGCTGTTGATCAGGATCTGGCCGCCATAGAAGATCAGCAGCAGCAGGACGAGCTCCGGCAACCCGCGGATCAGCGTCGTGTAGATGTCGGCCGCGATATTGGCCGCCCGCGAGGCCGAGAGCTTCGCGCCGGCCCCGATCAGCCCGAAGACGCAGGCGATCGCCAGCGACACGGCCGAGACCAGCAGCGTCGAGCGCAGGCCTTCGAGAATGGCGGGGAAATAGCCGTGGAGGAACATGGCTTCGTCCGGATCGGCATGAAAGGGCGTCGGCCAGGGCGAACCCTGGCCACGTCCCGCGGAACGTGGGGAGCCGGCCCGGCCCATCAGGGCCGGGTCAGGCCCGACCCTGACGCCGGGTGCCGACCTCAGGACCCCGAGATGTCGAAGTCGAAATAGCGGTCGGCCAGCGCCTTGTAGCCGCCATTGGCCTTGAAGGCGGCGAGCGCGGCGTTGACCTGGGTGCGCAGGGCATCGTCGCCCTTGCGCATCGCGATGCCGACGCCCGAGCCGGCTCCGATCCGGATCGCCGGGCCGAGCTGGGCGTAGCCCTTGCCTTCCGGCTTCTTCAGGAAGGCCTCGCCCGAGACGACCGAGGAGCCGAAGCCGACATCGGCGCGCCCGACGGCGAGTTCCATGTAGACCTCGGTCTCCTTGCCGGCGAAGACGATGGTGCTGTCCTTGTAGGTCTCGGCCAGATAGGCGGCGCGCGGCGAATTGCGCAGCACGACGATGGTCTTGCCCTTCAACGCGGCCGGCGAGTGATCCGCAAAGGCGCCGGCCTTGGCAACGAAGCGCGAGGGCACGTCGTAGTAGGGATCGGAGAAATCGACCGTCTTCTTCCGCGCCTCGGTGATCGTCATCGAGGCGACGATCATGTCGAATTTCTTGGCGTTGAGCGCCGGGATCATGCCGTCGAATTCCTGCTGAACGAAGCTGCACTCGGCCTTCATCTGCGCGCAGATGGCATTGGCGATGTCGATGTCGAAGCCGCCCAGCTTGCCGTCGGGCGCGATCATCGAAAACGGCGGATAGTTGCCCTCGACCCCGATTCGCAGCTTCGTGGCCTGGGCAGCCGCCGGCTGGCCGAGCACGAGGGCGATCGAGGCCGTTGCGGCCCAGGCGAGGACGGTACGCTTCAGCATGACATTCTCCCGATCAGTGGTCTTGGTTAACGGCTTAGACTTCACATTGGCGATTAATTTTCATAAGGTCAATACATGAAAATATCTCTTCACGACAGTCCGAGCGGCAGCAGCGCGAGCGACATGGCCTTCGCCGCCTCCGAGCTCGGCCGTAAGCTCCTGGCGCTGCAGGCCTCGGGATCGGCCTCCAATCGCGTCATCGCGGAGCACCTCCTGCGCAATCCGGTGCGCGGCTCGGCCCTGTCGATCGAGGATCTCGCGGCCGCGACCGGGGTCTCGACCGCGACCCTGTCGCGCTTCGCCCGGCTGCTGGGCTTCAGCGGCTTTCCCGATCTGCGCGCTGCGCTCGCCGACACGCTCCAGGCGGTCCTGCGCCCGGTGGAGAAGCTGCGCGGCAGCTTCAACCGCGAGGACGGGCGCTCGCCGCTGCGCGAGGGGCTGGAGGACACGCTGGCCAATCTGCGCGGCACGGCCGAGGCGATCGAGCCCGAGGGGCTTTCGCGCATCGTCGCCCGCCTGACATCGGCGCGCTGCGTCTATGTGATGGGTTTCGGCCTCTCGGCCCATCTGGCGGGCCTGCTGACGCTCGGCCTACAGCCCTTCTGTCGCCAGCTCGTCAATGTGGTCGAATTCGGCGGCACCGAGAATGCCGCCGGCCGCCTGATGGCGCTGGGACCCGAGGATGTGCTGATCGCCATCTCCTTCCCGCGCTACGCCACCGATGTCGTGCACCTGACCCGCTATGCCGCCGACCGCAAGGCGGCCATCGTGGCGCTGACCGACTCGGCTGCCTCGCCGCTCGCCCCGCTTGCCGACGAGGTCCTGATCGCCCGCTGCACCCACCCCGTGCTGTCGTCGAGCAATGTCGCGGCGCTGCTCGTGATCGAGGCGCTGGTGACGGCGCTGATGGTCTCGAACGCCGACAATGTCGCCAAGGCGGCGCAGCTGACCGACGCCATCTCGAGCTATCTGGTTTCGCAGACCTCCCGCGGGCGCTGAGGCGCGACCGCCGGGCCCGCCCCCGCGCGCAGCAGCATGCCGAACAGGTCGCGCGGCTCGTCGGGATCGGCCAGCAGGTCCAGTTCATCGTATTCGCCCTTGCGGGCGGCCTCCGCGGCGAGCCAGCGCAGGGCCGAGAAGTCCTCGATCGCGAACCCGACCGAGTCGAATAGCGTGATCTGCCGCGCCTCGCGCCGGCCTTCGGCCTGCCCCGTGACGACGCGCCAGAGTTCGGTGACGGGATGGTCGGCAGCGAGCTGCTGGATCTCGCCCTCGATGCGTGTCTGCGGCGGATACTCCACGAAGATGTCGCTGCGCCTGAGGATGTCGGCATGGAGCTCGGTCTTGCCCGGACAGTCGCCACCGACCGCGTTGATGTGGATGCCGGCGCCGACCATGTTGTCGGTCAGGATGGTGGCGTTGGCCTTGTCGGCGGTGGCGGTGGTCACGATCTGCGCGCCCAGCACCGCCTCGTCCGGCGAGCGGCAGATCGCGATCTCGAACCCGAAGCCCGAAAGGTTGTGCGCGCAGCGCGCGCTCGCGGCGGGATCGGTGTCGTAGAGCCGCAGCCGATCGACGCCGAGCACCGCCTTGAAGGCGAGCGCCTGGAACTCCGACTGCGCGCCATTGCCGATCAGCGCCATGGTGCGCGCGCCGCGCGGGGCGAGATGCCTGGCCGCCATGGCCGAGGTGGCGGCGGTGCGCAAAGCCGTGAGGATCGTCATCTCGCTCAGGAGCAACGGATAGCCGGTCGCGACATCGGCCCAGACGCCGAAGGCGGTGACGGTCTGGCGGCCGTCGCGCGTGTTCAGGGGGTGCCCGTTGACGTATTTGAAGGCGTAATGCCGCCCGTCGCTGGTCGGCATCAGCTCGATGACGCCGTCATGGCTGTGCGAAGCGACGCGCGCCGTCTTGTCGAAGGCCTCCCAGCGCCGGAAATCGGCCTCGACGCAGGCGGCGAGGTCGGTCAGCACGCGTTCGATCCCGTGCCGGCCGACGATGCGCATCATCCGGTCGACGCTGACGAAGCGGACGAGGTTAAGCTTGCGGTCCATGCTCAGTAGCTCCGCGTCGGGCGATCCAGCACGCTGCGGCCCATCAGGCTCGCGGTGAGGTCAACCATCAGCCGGGCGGTGCGGCCGCGATCGTCGAGGAAGGGGTTGAGTTCGACGAGGTCGAGGCTGGCGACGCGGCCGCTGTCATGGAGCATCTCCATGATCAGATGCGCCTCCCGGAAGGTCGCCCCGCCCGGCACGGTCGTGCCGACGCCCGGCGCGATGTCAGGATCGAGGAAATCGACGTCGAGGCTGACATGGAGGATGCCGTCCTGCGCCTCGACGACGTCGAGGAAGCGCCGCAGCAGCACGCCGACGCCGTTTTCGTCGATCGCGCGCATGTCGTGCACATGCACACCGCTGCCGGCCAGAATCCGCCGCTCCGCCGCATCGACGCTGCGCAGCCCCATCATGCAGACCCGCGAGGGATCGAGCGCCGCCGCCAGCGGCGGAAAGGTCCCGGCGAAACCGGGGAGACCGAGCGCATAGCCCATCGGCACGCCATGGAGATGACCGCTTTCGGTCGTCTCCAGCGTGTGGAGGTCCGGATGAGCATCGAGCCAGAGCACGAAGAGCTTGCGGCCGTCCTCGCTCGCGCGGCGGGCATGGCCGGCGAGCGTACCGGCCGCCAGGCTGTGATCGCCGCCCAGCACGATGGTCATGCCCTGCGCGCCGGTCTCGTACACGGCCTGCGACAGCGCCTCGGTCCAGGCCACGATCTCGGGCAGGCCGTGCAGCGCAGGGTTGGCGTGTGTGAGGTCGCGTCGCGGCGCCGGGACGAGGTTGCCGCGGTCGATCACGCTGTGGCCGAGCGACTGCAGGGCCGGCCCGATGCCAGCGGCGCGGAAGGCGCTGGGCCCCATGTCGCAGCCAAGCCGCCCGGTGCCGTCCTGCACCGGTGCGCCCAGCAGAATGCAAGTGGTCTGTCTCATGCGTGCTCGCCTCCCTGCAGCGAGGTTAGGGCGCGGCGATGGCGGGATGAACCCGCCAGATTGGCATGGATGACAAGCCGGATTTCCGTTATGGAAAGGCCAACTGCTCACAATGGACAATCACCGATGGACGAGCTCGATCAGCGCCTGATCACGCTGCTGCGCCGCAACGGCCGTCGCGGCGTGTCCGATCTCGCGCTCGAGCTCCGCGTGTCGCGCGCCACGGTCAGGGCGCGGATCGAGCGGCTCGAGCAGGCCGGCGAAATCGTCGGTTACACGGTGATCCTGCGGGCCGACGCGGTCTCGGCCCCCGTGCGTGGCATCACCCTGATCGAGGTCGAGGGACGCGCCAAGGACCGCGTGGTCGCGGCGCTCACCGGCTTCGCCGAGGTCACGGCGATCCACACGACGAGCGGCAAATGGGATCTCGTGGCGGAACTCGGCACCGACAGCCTGACCGCCCTCGACGCGGTCCTGACGCGGCTGCGCCTGATCGCCGGCATCGCGGCGTCGGAAACGCATCTGCTGCTGGCGACGCCGCGCAGCAGCCGGGCCGGGCTCGGACCGCTCGCCCAGCGCTGAGGATGGGGACATCCGGAATCCGAAGACGCCAACGCCGACGGGCTGTGCGCGGATCCCGTTCGACGCGATTACGCCGGCAGGACGACGACCTTCGTCTTCACTGGCGTCTGGTCGTAGAGGTCGATCATGTCCTGCGTGAGCAGGCCGACGCAGCCGCTGGTGATGCCCGAGCCGATCGATTCCTCATCGAGCGAAGCGTAGATCGTGTAGAGCGTGTAGCGGCCGTTCTGGTAGAGATGCAGGGTACGCGCGCCCAGCGGATTCTCGAGGCCACCCGGCATGCCGCGGGCATATTTGGCGGCTTCCGGCTGGCGCTTGATCATCTCCGGCGGCGGAGTCCAGGTCGGCCATTCCGACTTGCGCCCGACATAGGCATCGCCATTCCAGCGGAAGCCGTCGCGGCCGACATTGGCACCATAGCGCGTGGCGTTGCCGTCGCCCTCGATGCGGTAGACATAGTAATTGCCGGGATCGACGATGATCGTGCCCGGCGCTTCCTTGGTCTCGTAGCGCACGGTGCGGCGCCAGTATTGCGGGTCGACCTTGGAAACGTCGGCAGCGGGAATCGGGAACTTCTTGTCGTCGACCGGCCCGTAGAGCTTCTTCGCCTCGGCGAGGCTCATCCCGTCCTGGGTGACGCAGCCGCCGAGCGCCAGCGCGCCCAGCCCGGCGGCGGAGCCGACGAGGAAGGAGCGGCGGTCGAGCCGCTCCAGCCGACGGCCGCTCAGCGCCATTCCATCTCCGGCCGTTCCATCACGCTTCATCATCACACAACAATCCCGACTGTGCGTCGCCCGACGGAACCGCCCCGGAGACACCTGTTGAACCCGCTTTCCTGCAGAGTTTGCCGCTTGAACATGCGGCTGGCAAGCCTGATGGCCGTCGCTCAGTTCCCCCGCCCCGACGAAAGGGTTGCGGCACGCTGCGGGAGGGCTGCCGTTGCCAGCACGCAGGCCGCCAGCATCAGGCCCGACCCCACGAGGCAGGCCTGGAGGCCGCCCCATTGGTAAAGCAGGCCCGATAGCAGCGTCCCCGCGAAGCGCCCGAGCGCGTTGGCGGCGTAATAGAAGCCGACATCCTCGGCCGATTTCTCCGAGCCGGCATAGGC